>JASLZL010000058.1 GCA_030754885.1 Rhodospirillales bacterium
CCCGTCTTTCGATTCACCCATCGGGTGAGCCATGTCAGCACCCCAAATCCGCCTATAATGGTATGATTTTTATATCAGAATCCGGGTGTCCGGTCGCCGAATTATAAGGTCATCGGGGCAATGCGGGCTAAGCAGACCAAAGATCTCCTTCGGGTCGATACTGTCGATAAATTCCCGCGTAACGAGACCCGAAGCGTAATTCGATCCTTTTGGTATCTTCCATTGGGGGGTCGGCGCGACGCTGGTCGCCAAGCGCAAGCGAGTTGCCTGTCGAGTGATTTAGAGGCACGCTCAAAGGTGTCGGCAAGATCCCGGATTATAGGAGTAAACATCATGCCACGGCCCAACCGTATCAAGGAGGCAATCCGCGAGGAGCGCAAGGCGCACGGCTTCTGTCTCACCCTTCCCTCGGCCTCGGTGGTCGAGATTTTGGGCAAGCTAGACTTCGATTTCGTGTTCATCGACGGCGAGCACGGCTGTTTCGGGCTGGCGCTGCTGGAAGAGGTTTGCCGAACCGCGGAGCTGGTGGGAATCACGCCGATTGCCCGTGTCCCGGACATCTCCGAGGGGACCATCGGCCGCTATCTGGACCGGGGCGTCCGGGGAATCATCGGACCCCACATTTCGACCCGCGAGGACGCCGAGAGGCTGGTCCGGGCCTCGTACTTCGGCGCTATCGGGGAGCGCTCCTGCGGGTCCAGCCGCGGCAACAACTATGGTATCGGAATCGATGATTGGTCGGCCCACATGACGCAGTCCAACGAGACGATCATCGTCGGCGCCATGATCGAGGACCAGGCGGGCGTCGACAACCTTGATGATATCATGGCGGTTCCCCACATCGACTACCTGATGATCGGCCCTCAGGACTTTGCCCAAGGGGCGGGCTATCCGGGACAACCACGGCACCCCGAGGTGCGCAAACGTATGGACGCCGTGCACGACAGGGTCCGAGCCGCCGGTCATCAGGTGCGCGAGGACATCTTGAACTTCGCTTGGGATCGGGAGCTTCTGATGGCCGGCGCCCAGGGTGTCCTCGATAGCTGGAGCGCCGCTGCGCGCTGAGCAGCGACCTGCGCGCCGTTAAGGGTCTTAAAGTGGGTCTATGGCGGTGTTTCGGTCGCGCCCGAATGTAGCCAGTGGCGGACACCAAACTTGTGCCACCTTTTCATGAGAACATGACCTAGTATTGGGTGCGGAGACATCCACGATCGTTGCGGACCGATGATCGGCCGGGTGTCGTGGGCCGAGGGAGTATGCGAATGCGGCCGTTCGAGGGGATGAAAGTCGTCGACCTGACCCACGTTCTGGCGGGGCCGTTTTCGACATACCAACTGGCGCTCCTCGGTGCCGACGTGGTCAAGATCGAAGCGCCGGGACTGGGCGAGTACATGCGCCGGCGCGGCGCCGACGAAGCGCTCAGCAAAAATCTGATGGGCGATCACTATCTGAGTCAGAACGCCAACAAGCGGTCCTTGGTGGTCAATCTCAAAACTTCGCGGGGCCAGGACGTGGTGCGCCGTCTGGTGGCGGGTGCCGATGTGGTGGTGGAGAACTACCGCGCCGGTGTCGTCGATCGCCTTAATCTGGGTTACGAGGCATTGGCGGCCCTCAACCCCCGCCTCGTCTACTGCTCGCTCAAGGCCTATGGCGCCACTGGGCCCAAGGGCGGGCTGCCGGGCTGGGACCACAACGTCCAGGCGGCGTCGGGCCTGATGATGACGACCGGGACCGAATCCTCGGCGCCCCTCAAGGCGGGGGCCCCGGTGATCGACTATGCGTCCGGCACCATGGCGGCCTTCGCCATTTCGGCGGCGCTTTTGCAGCGTGAGAGGACGGGCAAGGGCCAGTTCATCGACGTTTCCATGCTGGACACCGCCTTGATGCTGATGAGCCCCTTGGTCGGTTCGTGTTTTATGACCGGCCGTGCGCCTCAACCCCACGGCAACGACCATGACTTGGCGGCGGGAAGCTGTTACGAGACTGCCGACGGCGAGCACATCATGCTGGGCGCCATCATGCAGGGCCAGTTCGAGACCTTTTGCCGCCTCATTGGACGGGCCGACCTGGCCCAAGACCCGCGCTTCGCCGATGTCCGCGAACAAGGCCCTCACCGCGCCGCCTTGGCGGCCGAGATCACCGTGGCGATGAAAGCGCGGACAGCCGACGAATGGGAAGCGCTTTTGGGTGAAGCCGTGCCGGCGGTTCGCGTGCGCGGCCTAGACGAGGCCTTGGGCGAGGAACAACTGCTATCACGCGGCGTGCTCCATACCTTTGACGAGGTTCCCGGCGTCGGTGCGGACGTCACGGTTCCTCTGGCTGCGTTCACATACGACCACGGCGGGCCGAGGGCCGATGCTCCGCCGCCCCGACTGGATCAACACACGGACGAAGTGATGGCCGAGATCGGTTTCGCCGCCGACGAGATCGAGACCCTCAGGCGCGAAGGCGTGATCGGCAACGGGGGCGGAGAGGTGTCGTGAGCAAGAAGAAACCGACTGTCCGCCGGCCGCCGCGCAAGAATCGGGGCCGCGCCGGCAAGGAAAAGCCGCGGCGCGTTTCCATCCCCCGCTCGGCGCTTTCCGGCATCGGCTGGCCGGCGCTGCCGGCGCCGCCGGCCGCCGCGATCCTGGCCCTTAACTATCAGTTCGAGCAGAGCCAGTGGTGGCCTCCGGAGGCCATCGAGGCCATGCAGTTCAGGCAGGCCGAGAAACTGCTGGCCCATGCCTGGAGGACCGTACCCTTCTACCGTGATCGCCTCGGTGTGTTGACGGGGCTCAAGCGCGGCGGGCTGACCATGGAAGCCTGGCGACGCATACCGATCTTGACCCGCGCCGACATCCAGGACGGCGGGCTCGATTTGGTTAGCCGCGCCCTGCCCAAGGACCACGGTCGCGCCCAGGATGCGTCCACTTCGGGTTCGACAGGCCAGCCGGTTTCATTCAAGAGAACCCGGATTACCGGCTTGTTCTTCGCCGCGCTGAACCTTCGCTATCATCTTTGGCACGGCCGTGACTTCTCGGCCAAAGTGGCGAGTATTACCAGGTTGTCTAATCCCGACAGTGTCGGAGAGCCCCACAATTGGGTGCCCGGACATGTTTCCGGACCAATGGTGTTACTCGATATAAGAACGTCGATCAGCGAACAGTTGGCGTGGCTCGAACAGGTCGATCCCGACTACTTGCTGACCTGTCCCAGCAACCTTCGTGCCTTGTTTCAGCGCTGCGCCCAAACCGGACTCAGTTTTCCCAAGTTGCGCGAAGTCGCCACCAGGGACGAACTGCTCGATCCCGATCTACGCGCCAAGTGCCGCCAGATCTGGGGGCTCCCCATCGTCGATGCCTACAGCGCCGAGGAGGTCGGCATGATCACGTTCCAGTGCCCGGAACATCCTCACTACCACGTACAGGCCGAAAGCATCTTGGTCGAGATTGTCGACGACCAAGGCCGGCCATGTCGAGCCGGCGAGAGCGGCCGGGTCGTGGTCACCGACCTGCACAACTTCGCCACGCCGCTGATCCGTTACGATATCAACGATTATGCCGTCGTCGGCGGTCTCTGCCCGTGCGGCCGGGGTCTGCCGGTCATCAAGACCGTCCTCGGGCGGGTCCGCAACTTGCTGACCTTGCCCTCCGGCGAAAAATTATGGCCGTCCTATCATTTCGTTTTCGATGATGCCCTCGGCAAGTTCCTCCCATCCCTCCGCGAAGCCCAACTCGTGCAACGGGCCCTTGACGAGATCGAGGTGAGGGTCGTGGCGACCCGCCCGGTGACGGCGAAGGAAGAAGCGCGGGCTTGTAAGGCCCTAGGCGAAGCCTTGAGCGACGCCTTTGCCTTCCGCTTCGTCTATGTCGATGAACTGCCGCGTCCGCGCTCGGGCAAGTTCCAGGCGATCCTGTCCGAACTTAGCGACTAGTCGGTAGGCAGCGCCAGGCTGCTCGCCATCGCCCCTTTTACGCCGCCAGGGCGTCCCGCGCGTCGCGGTATTCGTAGCCCAGGTCCTTGGCCACCGCTTCGTAGGTAACCTCGCCCTTGTGGACGTTGAGCCCCATCAGCAGGTGCTCGTCGTCAAGCAACGCCTTGTGATAACCCTTATCGGCGAGGGCCAGAATGAAAGGCAGCGTGGCGTTGTTGAGCGCGAAGGTCGAGGTGCGCGGCACGGCGCCCGGCATGTTGGCGACGCAGTAATGAACCACGTCGTCGACCACGTAGGTGGGCTCGGCGTGGGTGGTCGGTTTAGAGGTCTCGAAACAGCCGCCCTGGTCGATTGCGACATCGACAACGACGGCGCCCGGCTTCATGCGCTTGACCATGTCGGCGGTCACCAGTTTGGGAGCCGCCGCGCCGACCACCAGAACACCGCCGATGACCAAGTCCGCTGTCAGCACATGGGTTTCCAAAGCGTGGCGCGTCGAGAAAACGGTTCGGACCCGGTTTCCAACTCTTTGCGAAAGTGCGCGCAAGACTTCAATGGAGCGGTCGATCACGATCACCTCGGCGCCCAGTCCGACCGCCATTTGGGTGGCGTTTGCGCCAACCACGCCGCCGCCGATGACCACTACCTTTGCCGGCTCGACTCCCGGTACGCCGCCCAGGAGGACGCCGCGTCCGCCCTGCTCGCGTTCCAGGCAATGGGCCCCGGCCTGGATCGACATGCGCCCGGCGACCTCGGACATGGGAGCGAGCAGGGGCAGGCCGCCGCCAGGCGCCGTTACGGTCTCATAGGCAATGCAGACGGCTCCGCTGGTAACCAGATCCTTGGTTTGCTCGGGGTCGGGAGCCAGGTGCAGGTAGGTGAACAAAATTTGCCCTTCGCGCAGCCTTTCGCGTTCTACGGCCTGAGGTTCCTTGACCTTGATGATCATCTCGGCGCGTTCGAAGACCTCGGCGGCATTGTCGGCGATCGTGGCGCCGGCACGACGGTACTCGTCTTCATCGGCGCCGATGCCGGCACCTGCCCCCGTTTCGACAATCACATCATGGCCGTGAGCGACCACTTCGTGCACACTATGGGGGGCCAGGCCGACCCGGTATTCGTGGACTTTGATTTCCTTGGGAACCCCGATTAACATGATGATCTCCAGCAGGCCATATTCGGCCTTGTTTTTCCGACTGGACGGGAGTTTATGGTCTTTGCATAATCTCCGCAACATGGGAACGATCCGAAGCACCAACGTTTCCATCGAAAAAATAGATATAATAGTGATTAATTAATACGTACTTTAATTAGTTGGCTTTTCTCGTCTATACTTGAAGGAAACCCTCGCTATGCAATACCCTGCCAACTCGCTTGAGCAACACTGGATGCCGTTCACAGCTAATCGGGAATTCAAGAATAATCCCCGGCTCATTGTGCGTAGCGAAGGCGTTCATTACTGGACCCATACCGGGAAACAGATTCTCGATGCGTCGTCGGGACTGTTCTGCTGTGCCGCTGGCCATGCCCGTCCGGAGATCGCCGACGCTGTTGCCCGGCAATTAATGGAGGTCGATTACTGCACCCATTTCCAGTTCGGCCATCCGTCATCTTTCGAGTTGGCCCGCCGCGTTGCCGCCTTGACGCCTGAAGACCTCAACCACGTCTTTTTTGTCAACTCGGGATCCGAGGCCGTCGATACGGCACTCAAGATCGCCATGGCCTATCACCGGGCGCGCGGCGAGGGCGAGCGCCAGCGCTTCGTCTCACGTGAGCGCGCTTACCATGGGGTCAACATCGGAGGCACGTCGCTCAGTGGTTTGATGAGGAACCGCCAGGCTTTTGGCGCCGTAATGCCCGGCATCGCGCATATGCGCCACACTTGGATGCCCGAGAATCGCTTCGTCAGGGGGCAACCGGACACGGGCGTCGAACTGGCCGACGATCTGCAGCGTTTCGTCGATCTGTACGGCGGCAACACCATCGCGGCCTGTTTTGTGGAACCCATCGCCGGATCGACCGGCTTCCTGATCCCGCCCAAGGGATATCTTGAGCGCCTGCGTGAAATCTGTGACGCCCACGGCATCTTACTCGTATTCGACGAGGTAATTTGCGGCTTTGGCCGTACCGGCAAGGCGTTCGGCGCACAAAGCTTCGGTGTCACCCCGGACGTAATGACCCTGGCCAAGGCGTTGACCAACGGCGCCCAGCCCATGGGCGCGGTAGCTGTCCGCGACGGCATCTACGACACCGTTGTTGACGCGGCGCCCGAGGGTGCGGTCGAACTGTTCCACGGCTATACCTATTCCGGGCATCCGGCGGCCTGCGCAGCCAGTCTTGCCACTCTCGACATCTATGAAAAAGAGAACCTGTTTGAGCGCGGGGCCGCGCTTTCGCCTTATTTCCTGGATGCCATGTATGGGCTTGAGGATCTTCCCTTGATCACCGACGTTCGGGGTTATGGGATGCTGGCCGGTTTCGACTTGGCGCCGAGTGATGCGCCGGGGGCGCGCGGCGCCGATGTCATGAAGCGCTTGTACGAGGCCGGCATCTACATCAAGTTCACCGGCGATTCCGGTCTCGTGGCGCCGCCTCTGATTGCCGGGGAGAAGGACGTCGATACAATCTCTGAAACCCTGCGTGAGGTCATCGGCGAGGGCTGAGTGCCGCCCGCGAACGCTAAGCCCTTGTGGAAGGACAAACGATGAGCAAGACACTACACCACTACATTGGTGGCAAGAAAGTTGAGGGCAAAAGCGGCCGCTTTGGCGATGTCTTCAATCCGGCTGCTGGCGAGGTCTCGGCGCAGGTTCCCTTGGCCAGCGCTGACGAGGTGCGCCAAGCCATTGCCGTCGCCGCCGAGGCTTTCCCGGCCTGGGCGAAGACGCCGTCACCAAAGCGCGCACAGATCATGTTCGCTTTTCGCGACCTGCTCTACAAGCACTTGGACGAATTGGCGGAACTGGCGTCGGCGGAACACGGTAAGACCCTGACCGACGCCAAAGGCTCGGTGACGCGCGGTATAGAGGTGGTCGAATTCGTTTGCGGCATCCCGCATTTGCTCAAGGGTGAAATCAACGAAAATGTCGCCACCGATGTCGACACCTATGCGATGCGCCAGCCGCTCGGTGTCTGTGCCGGGATTTCGCCTTTCAATTTTCCCGCCATGGTGCCCATGTGGATGTTTCCAGTCGCCCTCGCCTGCGGCAATACCTTCGTCCTCAAGCCGTCCGAAAAGGACCCTTCGTGCAGCTTGCGCCTGGTTGAGTTGATGACAGAGGCAGGCCTGCCGCCGGGTGTGCTCAACGTCGTCAACGGTGATAAGGAGGCGGTCGACACCTTGCTCACCGATCCGGGGATCGCGGCCATCAGTTTCGTCGGCTCAACGCCGGTCGGCGAGCACGTCTACACGACCGGTTGCGCCCACGGAAAAAGGGTTCAGGCGCTGTGTGGTGCCAAGAACCACATGGTGGTCATGCCCGACGCCGACATGGATCAGGCGATCGATGCCGCCATGGGCGCCGCTTACGGTTCGGCCGGCGAGCGCTGCATGGCCATTTCGGTTGCCGTCACCGTCGGCGAGGAGACCGGCGATGCCTTCGTCGGCCAACTGGCGCCCTGCGTTCGCGCTCTAAAACTGGGACACTACAGCGACCCCGAGGCCGAAATGGGGCCCATCGTCACGCGTCAGGCTCTGGATAAAATCGAGGGCTACGTGGCGCTCGGCGTCGAGGAGGGCGCCGAGCTGGTGGTCGATGGCCGCGGCGTTACCCTACAGGGATATGAGAACGGTTATTTCATGGGCGGCTGCCTGTTCGACAAGGTTACGCCAAACATGAAAATTTACGCTGACGAGATATTCGGTCCGGTGCTCGCTGTGGTACGTGCAAAGACCTACGACGAGGCGATCGAATTGGTTAACGATCACCCCTTTGGCAATGGCGCTGCCATCTTCACCCGCGATGGCGACGCGGCGCGTGACTTCGTCAGTAAGGTGCAAATCGGCATGGTGGGGGTCAACGTGCCGATTCCGGTGCCGGTGGCCTACCACAGCTTCGGCGGCTGGAAGCGTTCGCTGTTTGGCGATCACCACATCCACGGCAGTGAGGGAGTGCGTTTCTACACCAAGCTGAAAACGGTCACCGAACGTTGGCCGTCGGGTATTCGCTCGGGCGCCCAGTTCTACTTCAAGAGCGGTGCGGAGCTCTGAACTGACCCGTTCGTGTTACCCTGTTTCGGTTGACCATACCCGAAGGGGGAGTGTGTGATGGAACAGCGTATCTACGGGGCCTTGATTGCCCTCGTCGTTGTATTTGGCCTAAATTCGACGGCTTCGGCTCAGTCGGACGGCACCTTCGATGAGCAGGAAATATTGAAGGCGGCCACCGATTTCTTTGGCGGCACCACGGCGGGGCTCGCCAAAGTCATCCAGAAGGTCTTTGAGGACCGGGGGCGGCCCAACGGTTTCATCGCGGGCGAAGAGATCAGCGGCGCCTTCGTCGTCGGCCTGCGTTACGGCAATGGCACCTTGAACCGCAAGACCGACGGCACCGCCAAGGTCTATTGGCAGGGACCGTCGGTAGGTTTTGATTTTGGTGGCAATGCATCGAAGGTGTTTACCCTGGTCTATGGGCTGGAATCGACTGACGATTTATTTCAGCGCTATCCGGGGGTTGAAGGATCGTTTTACTTCGTTGCCGGCGTCGGCGTAAATTACCAGAAAGGTGGCGACGTGATCTTGGCGCCCGTCCGCACCGGCGTAGGCCTGCGTGCCGGCGCCAATGTGGGCTATCTGCATTACAACAAAGAACACTCCTGGATACCCTTTTGATGGCGCCTTCGCTTTTTCGCTAGGCGTGGACTCCAGAGGGTGAGTTTGCCATTATTACCGGCCCTCGGTGGGAGGCGAGACACAACTGAGCGTCTGGCTGAGTGTATCGGCGCGGAAAACGGGTGGATTAACCGAATGGTGAAGCAACGGAGTCATTGGGCGAGCTTCTTCGTCGTTGCCATTCTATTCACAGGTATCCAGGACCTGGCGCGGGCAGGAAGCATCGCCGAGGCGCCTGGTGAGTTCATCGAGAAACTTGCCGACAAGGCAGTCGCTGCCCTGACTATTGACGACATCTCGCGCGTCGAAAGGGTGCAACGCTTCCGCAAACTGCTCAACGATCATTTCGATGTGAAGACCATTGGCCGTTTCGTCCTTGGCCGCTATTGGCGTAAGGCGAGCGAAGAGGAACGCGCCGAATTTCTGATGCTGTTCGAAGACTTGATCGTCGATACCTACGTCGATCGCTTCGCCAAGTATTCGGGCGAAAATTTATCGGTGACCAAGACGGAGGCCGCCCGGAACGACGATTCCATCGTCTTTTCAAGCATCAACCGGCCCGGTGGTGGACCGCCGGTTGGGGTCGCCTGGCGGCTCAGATTGCGAAATGGCAGTTACCTTATCATCGACGTCATGGTTGAAGGCGTGAGCATGGGGCAGACCCAGCGTTCCGAATTCGCTTCTGTCATTCGCCGCAACGGCGGGGAGGTCAAGGGGCTTATCGCCAAGCTCAGGGATCGCAATTGAAGGCGCGCCGGGCGTCTTTCGATTCATGCTTGCCACCCAACCATTGAGCGTCGAAACCCCATCGGGTAAGGACGTCGCCTACGAGAATTTTCCCGTTGGCTCATGGCTGCTGCCGGCGTCGCTTCGCCCGCACGTCGCCGTATTTTACGAATTCGCCCGCGCCGCCGACGACATCGCCGACAACCCGAAACTGAATGCGGACGAGAAGATCGCCCGCCTGGACGGCTTCGAGGATGCCCTCTTGGGCCGGAGCGGTGATCGGGCCGCGTTCGCCAAGGCGCTCGCGATGCGCGAGAGCCTGGCCCGCACCGACGTCACGGCGGACCATTGCATCCATCTTCTAGCCGCCTTTAAGCAGGACGCGACCAAGCCGCGCTACCGCGACTGGGACGATCTGATGGGCTATTGCGTGCTCTCGGCGGCCTCGGTCGGCCGTTATCTTTTGGACCTGCACGGTGGTTCACGGGATGGCTATGGGCCTTCCGACAAGCTGTGCATGGCGTTACAGGTCATCAACCACCTGCAGGACTGCCAAGACGATTACCGGAGCCTGGACCGTGTCTACCTGCCTTTGGACTGGATCGGCGATGCCGGGGCGTCGGTCGAGGACCTTGATGCTCCGGCGGCAAGCGTGGCGTTGCGCATCGTATTCGACCGCGCCCTCGCGGCCACGGAAACACTTCTCGCCGGGGCGCGGGTGCTCCCCGGTGGATTGGTGAGCCGGCGCCTGGCCATGGAATCGGCGGCTATCGTCAAGATCGCCGAGCGGCTGACCGGGCTCCTCGGACGGCACGACCCTTTGGCCCGGCGAATCGTGCTGAGCAAGCCGGAGTATCTCTGGTGCTGTCTCAGGGGCGCGCTTTCGGTGTTGGTCTAAAATGGACCCCTTCCAAATACTCGCCACAGTGCCCGTCGTCGTATGGCTGGGCCTACTCTTTTTCCGTGGTGGCTTTTGGCGCGCCGATCAATGGCTGGACGGCGACGAGGCTCTACCGGAACCCTGGCCCTCGGTGGTGGCGGTGGTTCCGGCCCGCGACGAAGCGCCGACCATCGGGCGCGCCGTCGCCTCGTTGCTGGCCCAGGACTATTCTGGTCCGTTCTCGGTTGTTGTGGTCGACGACGCCAGTCGGGACGGCACCGCCGATGCGGCCCGCGTCGCTGCCGGCGGCGACGAACGACTTACCGTCGTCGCCGGTAGTCCCTTGCCCGAGAGTTGGGTGGGCAAGCTGTGGGCCATGCGCCAGGGGCTGGAGGCGGCCCTGGGTACTGCGCCGGACGCCACATACGTTCTCTTTACCGACGCCGATATCGAGCACGACCCGCCGATACTGCGTCGGCTGGTGGCCAAGGCCGAGGGCGAGCACCTGGATCTGGTATCCCTTATGGCGCTTTTGCGTTGCAGGAGTTTATGGGAACGGCTTTTGGTTCCTGCTTTCGTGTTCTTCTTTCAAAAGCTCTATCCGTTCCCCCGGGTCAACGATCCAAGCCGGCGACAGGCGGCCGCCGCCGGGGGATGCATGCTGGCACGGCGACAAGCCCTTGATCACGCCGGCGGGCTTGAGGCCATTCGCGATCGGCTCATCGACGACTGCGCCCTGGCGGGGCTGCTCAAGAAACATGGACCCATCTGGATCGGGCTGACGCGTCGCGTTCGCAGCCTACGCCCTTACGATCGATTAGAGGAACTGTGGTCGACGGTGGCACGAACCGCCTTCGCGCAGATCGGGCATTCCTGGATTGTCCTCGTCGTAACGGTCCTCGCCATGGGCGTTACCTATCTCGTGCCGCCGCTGGCCGTCCTGATTGGATTGGTGGGTGGTGATCCGTGGGCGGTGGCGTTCGGTCTGGTCGTCTGGCTCATGATGGCATTTGCTTATCGGCCGACCCTCGGCCTATACGGTCGGCCGGTGGCATCCGCTATTGTTCTTCCATTGGCGGCCCTGATGTTCACCTTGATGACAATCGATTCGGCGCGCCGCCATCTGCTGGGCCGGGGCGGCGCATGGAAAGGGCGTCGTTATGGGTCTGCCCAAGTGGGGGACGGGTGACGCTTCGCCCGCCGTGGTGTATCCATTGGGGGACATGGCAATCGAGACAACTGCAACAACGTCGCCCGACGCCCTGGCCTACGTTGAATCCGTAGTTAGGCGGTCGGGCTCGTCCTTTTCGGCGGCCATGCGTTGCCTGCCGGCCGACAAGCGCAATGCCATGTTTGCGGTCTATGCCTTTTGCCGCCAGGTTGACGATATTGCCGATGAACCGGGTGAGGAGTCGGACAAGCTGGCCCGCTTGGCAGAGTGGCGGAGCGAGATCGAAGGTCTCTACGCGGGACATCCTCGACACCTCGTCGGCCAGGCCCTTGCAGCGCCGGTCGTCCGATTTAACCTCAACAAGCAAGATTTTCTGGCTGTCGTTGATGGTATGGAGATGGATGCGGGCCGCAGCCTGAGAATTACCGATTGGGACCATCTGGGGCTCTATTGCGATCGCGTCGCCTGTGCCGTGGGCCGGTTGTCCAACCGCGTCTTCGGTATCGATGATGAGACCGGAACACGTGTCGCCCGGGCCCTTGGCGAAGCATTGCAGCTCACCAACATCTTGCGCGACGTCGGTGAGGACGCCTGGAGCGACCGCCTCTATCTACCCCAAGACCTGCTCAGGTCCCACGGTATCACCGAAACTGATGCCGGTAGCGTACTCGCTCACCCCAATCTTCCCGGGGTGTGTGCCGAGATGGCCGTCATCGCCCAAGGCCGCTTTGACGAAGCCGCCGCCTTGCTGGCCATGTGCGATCGGCGGCAAATGCGTCCAGCCATCATGATGATGGAGGCTTACCGCCGGCTCTTTCTTGGACTGTCGCGCCGCGGCTGGCAAGATCTCGATCAGCCGGTGAAGTTGTCGTGGGCGGAGAAATTGTGGGTCCTGCTCCGTTACGGGGTGATCTAGTGTCCTGGATCAGAAGTTCGTGGTATATACGACGGCCTTCCGAGTTCATCCGGCTAGGCGCGGGGCGCGCCGTGATGGGGGACCATCACAAGCGCCGCGCAACGCCGCCGGGGGTCGCGGGGGCGCCCCCCGCATTTCGAATACGGGGGCACCCCGTGTCCCCGGGGGGCTTGGAAAGCCGCCCGCCGGGTCGCATTTCCCGTCCCCTCGGTGGGTCAGAAAGGCTCGCCGATGCAAAGGCATCGCCCGCGCCTTCCTTCCTGCCGAGCGAACGGGAAATGCGATCGTATATGCCACGAACTTCTGATCCAGGACACTAGGGGTGGTGGGCACCGTTCACGTGGTTGGGGCCGGAGTCGCGGGACTATCGTGTGCCGTGCGGTTGGCACGAGCCGGGCGCCGGGTGTGCATTTACGAGGCGGCGGGTCAGGCCGGCGGCCGCTGCCGGTCGTTTCATGATGCGGCGCTGGATCGTGTTATCGACAACGGTAATCATCTGTTGCTCAGTGGTAATCGCGCCGCCTTGGCTTATCTGGACGAGATCGGTGCCACCGACAGCCTGGCCGGTCCGCCGCGTGCTGAATTTCCCTTCCTTGATTTGGAGAGCGGTCTTGCGTGGACATTACGCCCCAACGCCGGACCCATCCCATGGTGGATATTCTCATCCCACCGCCGGGTTCCCGATAGCCGATCCGGCGATTACCTGCGCGGTCTGCGGTTTGCTTTCGCCGATGCTGGGGCCACCGTCGCCGACTGCCTGGATACCGCGCGCCCCCTCTATCGCCGTTTCTGGGAACCCCTGGTAGTGGCGGTCCTCAACGCATCGGTCGAAGAAGGAGCCGCCGCCCTATTGTGGCCGGTGCTGCGTGAGACTTTTGGGCGGGGCGAGTCCGCCTGCCGGCCTCGCATTGCCGCCGAGGGTCTCTCTCGAAGTTTTGTCGATCCGGCATTGTCGCTGCTTGGTGTGCTTGGCTGTCCAGTACGCTTCAACAGCCGAGTGCGCGCCATGACACTTGCCGGCGATCGGGTCAGCAGCCTCGATATAGGCGGCGATGTGGTCGCGGTCGAGGCGTTGGATGCGGTTGTGCTGGCCGTGCCGCCGGCCGCCGCCGCCGGCCTGGTTCCCGGCCTTGATACACCACGAGAAAGCCGGGCCATCGTCAACGGCCATTTTCGTCTCGACCGGAAACGGCCCGGGGTTTCCATCGTCGGACTGGTGGGCGGCGTTACACAATGGCTCTTCCGGCGCGCCGATATCGCCTCGGTGACGGTCAGCGCCGCCGGAGCCCTGATCGATGAACCCGCCGACGTCATCGCCGGGCGCCTTTGGTTCGATGTCGCCTCCGCCCTTGATCTTGGTGATGCACCCTTGCCGCCCTATCGAATCGTCAAAGAAAAGCGGGCCACCTTCGCCCAGGTGCCCGGCGAAGTGGCGCGCCGTCCAGGCACACGGACCCAATGGCATAACTTGTTCCTGGCCGGCGACTGGACCGCGACCGGATTGCCCGCCACCATCGAAGGCGCCGTGCGCTCTGGCCACGCCGCTGCCATGCTGTCCATAGGAGCAAACACTTGACAATCAATAGTAATAAAAACAAAAAACAGCGGGCAACGTCATATGGATGAACGAATTGATATAGCGCGACAAACCGCCGAGCCGTGGGAGGCGGAGCGACCGGCGTCGGACGACGCCTTGGGCGTGGCTATTGCCGAAGCGGTCGATGGGTTAGCGGAACGCCAGCACGACGACGGCCATTGGTCATTCGAGCTTGAGGCCGACGCCACGATTCCGGCTGAGTACATCTTGCTCAACCATTACCTGGATCAGATCGACGATGCCGTCGAGGCAAAGCTTGCGGCTTACCTGCGGGCAACCCAAGGCAAGCACGGCGGGTGGCCGCTCTATCACGATGGCGATTTCAACATGAGCGCTTCGGTAAAGGCTTATTATGCCCTCAAGTTGGCTGGCGAGGACATCGACGCGCCGCACATGGCATGGGCGCGTAGCGCCATCCGCAACCATGGTGGCGCGGTGCGCTGCAACGTGTTCACCCGCATCGCCCTGGCCCTATTCGGGCAACTGCCATGGCGTGCCGTGCCGGTGACGCGGGCCGAGGTCATGTTGGCGCCTAAGTGGTTTCCCTTCCACATCAACAAAGTTTCCTATTGGTCGCGCACCGTGATGATTCCGCTGACCGTGCTGACGGTGCTCAAGCCCGTAGCTCGCAACCCGCGCGGCATTGGTGTCGAGGAATTGTTCGTCAGGCCGCCGGGCGAAGAAAAGCACTACATGACCAATCCCACGGGTACCTGGGTGGGCGAGGCCATGCTTGTGCTGGACCGCATCGGCCGCGCGTGCGAGCACCTGTATCCCAAGCCCCTGGAGCGTAGGGCGATCACAAAGGCCATGGCCTGGGTCAAGGAGCGGCTAAATGGAGAGGACGGCTTGGGTGGAATTTTCCCAGCTATGGCCAATACGCTGATGGCGTTCGACGCCCTGGGTTACGCCCACGACCACCCCGATTTCGTTACCGCCCGCAAGGCGGTCGACAAGCTGTTGGTTTTGAACGACGACATGGGTTATTGCCAACCCTGCCTGTCACCTGTCTGGGACACGTCCCTGGCCGTCCACGCCTTGATGGATGCCGATCTTCCGGTTGATCGTCCGAGAGTCGAGGCGGCTTGTTCCTGGCTAATTGGGCGACAAGTGCTCGACGTTAAAGGTGATTGGACGGCAAATCGGGGGCATGTGCGTCCCGGTGGCTGGGCCTTCCAGTACTGGAATGACCACTACCCTGACGTCGATGATACGGCGGTGGTGGCGATGGCGCTTCACCGGTTCGGGAATGGGCGCTACCGCGAAGCCATTGAGCGCGCTACTGAGTGGATCCTGGGCATGCAGAGCCGTAGTGGAGGTTGGGGTGCCTTCGATGCCGATAATGAGCACGATTTTTTGCAAAATATACCCTTCGCCGACCACGGGGCGTTGCTTGATCCGCCGACGGCCGATGTTTCAGCCCGTTGCTTGAGCATGCTGGCCCAATTGGGATACGAGCGGAAGCATCCGGCGGTGGCGCGGGCGCTGGAGTATCTGAAGGGCCAACAAGAGGAAAACGGTTCGTGGTTCGGTCGCTGGGGCAATAACTACGTTTATGGGACCTGGTCGGTACTGAGTGCCCTGAACGCTATTGGTGAGGACATGAAACAGCCTATTGCCCGTCGGGCTGCCGAATGGTTGCGGTCATGCCAGCGCCCGGACGGCGGGTGGGGCGAGGACTGCGCCACCTACTGGCAGCACCGCCGCGACGAAGTCAAGGAGAGCACGCCCTCGCAAACCGCTTGGGCACTTTTGGGCCTGATGGCGGCGGGCGAGGTGGATAGCGACTGCGTGCGCCGTGGCGTTGAATATTTGTTGGCGGCGCCGCGCGAAAACGGCCGATGGTCGGAGGAGTACTTCAACGCCGTTGGCTTCCCGCGCATATTTTATCTGCGCTACCACGGCTATTGCGCTTACTTCCCCTTGTGGGCCTTGGCCCGTTACCGCAACCTGCGCCGCGGCGACGAAAAATTCACAAAATTCGGAATGTGAGTGGCGCGCCTCGGTGTCATCACCGGGCTTGTTAGCGAGCGCGATTGCTTGGCTGTGTTCCCCGCCGCCGCCCGCCCCTCAACGCATTGCGCCGGCATCGGCACCGCCGCCGCCCGCAAGGCGTCGCGTGCTTTGATTGCGGAAGGATGTACAGCGCTCCTCAGCCTAGGCATGGGGGGTGGGCTTGATCCAAACTTGAATGCTGGCGCCATCGTGATCGCCGAGCGCATCGTCACCGCCGACGGACGGTCCTTGGCCACCGAGAATGCGTGGCGCAAATCCCTGGTCGAGGTTCTGGCCGGGGCCGGCGATATGGTGAGTGTTGCGCCCATTGCCGGCAGCGAAAGCGTGGTGACATCGGTGGAGGCAAAACAAAACCTTAGGCGCCTCACTGGAGCGGCCATCGTCGATATGGAGAGTGTGGGCGTTGCCGAAGTTGCCGCGGAGGCGGGGCTGCCGTTTCTGGCGTTGCGCGCGGTTGCCGACACAGCCGGGCGTTCCGTTCCCGCATGGGTGTTGCGTGGCGTCGGTGCCGATGGTGGCCTTCGTCCATGGGTCGTGGCAGCCGGTTTGTTGGTTCGGCCTTGGGCATGGCCGATCGTGGCCGGTTTGGGATGGGACAGCCGGCGCGCGCGCGCCGGCTTACGCCGCGTCGCTATGCTCTCGGGACCCGGTTTCGGTCTCCGATAGTCGTTTCACTAAACCCTCGAACACGTATTCGGCCGGGCGTTGATCGCCAAGTGGGATCTCGGGTGCCATTGGCGCTTCGGTCTCGTGGCCGCTCAACGCCACCCGAAGCGCTCTCAACGGATGTGCCACGGTATCGGTGACCGCCGTCGCCTCGTAACCGCAATGGACCATGCAGTCGGCACACTTCTCATAGTTGCCGGTGCCGTATGTGTCCCACGCGGTCTCTTCCATGAGCTCGCGGAAGGTCTGGACGTAGCCTTCGCTCAAGAGATAACACGGGCGTTGCCAACCAAAGATGTTGCGCGTCGGATTGCCCCAGGGTGTGCAGCGATACTCCTGGTTGCCGGCTAAGAAATCCATGAAAAGCGTCGATTGGCTGAAGCGCCACTTCCTGCCCTTGCCAAGCCGGAAGACATCGCGAAACAATTGCTTTGTTTTACGCCGGCTCAAGAAGTGATTTTGATCTGGAGCGCGCTCGTAAGCGTAGCCGGGCGAGACCGTAATACCTTCCACACCCAGGTCATGGGTGGCGAAATCGAAGAAGCTGGCGATCTCGGGCGCCGTCATTTGATCAAAAAGTGTGCAGTTGACGTTGACCCGGAAGCTCCGTTCATGCGCCAAGCGAATGGCTGAGACGGCGCGTTTGAAGACGCCCTTTTGGTCGACGGCCTTGTCGTGATGTTCCTCGGATCCGTCCAAATGCACTGAAAAAGTAAGATAGGGCGTGGGCCGGAAGAGATCGAGTTTCTTTTCCAACAACAACGCGTTGGTGCACAGATAGACGAACTTCTTGCGTTGGATGATGCCCTCGACGATCTCACTGATTTCTTTATGCAGCAAGGGCTCGCCGCCGGGGATGGAGACCACCGGCGCGTCACACTCGTCCACCGCGTCGAGGCATTCCTGCAAACTAAGCCGCCGGTTGAGAATGTCGTCCTCATAGTCGATCTTGCCGCAGCCGGGACAGGCCAGATTACAACGGAACAGAGGTTCCAACATCAACACCAGGGGATACTTCTTCACCCCTCTCAGGCGTTGTTTCATGACGTAGCCGCCGACGCGGATTTGTTGGATCAATGGAACGGCCACGGAAACCTCTGTTGCTATTGTGGATTGTTCTTAGGCACGCTTGCGATTGCCGCGATTGGCCCGAGTCAACTGCGGGGGCAGTTTGAACTGTACCCGCTCCTCGACTCCGGCAAACTCCTCGAAGGCGACCGTACCAAGGTCGGTCAACCGCCCAACCAGCTCCTTGACCAATTCCTCGGGCGCCGAGGCGCCGGCGGTCAGGCCCACGGTCCGGACACCTTCGAGCCACGACGGGTCCAGGCCTTCGGCATCATCGACAAGGTAACTGGGAATCCCCATCTGCGAGCCGATCTCTCGCAAGCGGTTGGAGTTGGAACTGTTTCGCGCGCCCACGACGAGCAGGAGATCAACCTCGGCAGCCAACTGGCGCACCGCTTGCTGTCGATTTTGGGTGGCGTAGCAAATGTCCTTGACGTCGGGTCCGACGATGCTGGGAAATCGTTTCTTCAGCGCCTCAATCACGTCGCGGGTATCGTCGACGCTGAGCGTCGTCTGCGTTACATAGGCCAGCTTGTCGGGGTCGCGCACCGTTAGGCGGACCACGTCCTCGGCACTAGTGACCAAAAGGACGCCTCCTGGGATACGGCCTTGGGTGCCCTCAACCTCGGGATGGCCGGCGTGACCGATAAGGATAATCTGGCGATCTTTACGTTCGTGGTGCTGTCCTTCCTTGTGCACCTTGGAGACAAGGGGGCAAGTGGCGTCGATAACCGGCAAATTACGCTTTTTGGCCTGGCTCTCCACGGCTTGCGAGACGCCGTGGGCGCTGAATATGGTGACGGCGTCATCTGGGACTTCGTCCAGTTCCTCGACAAAGACCGCGCCCTTGGCGCGCAGCGTCTCGACGACACGTTTGTTATGAACGATCTCGTGGCGGACGTAGACCGGCGGCCCGTAAAGATCTAGGGCGCGTTCGACAATCTCGATCGCTCGTTCCACACCGGCGCAAAATCCACGCGGCTTGGCCAGTATGACCCGCATTCCTACCTTTTCGCGTTCGCCCACGTTTTGCATCCTTGTCGGTCGTCTGTCGGCCAAGAGTAAGGGACTTACAAAAGATAGGGAAAGGAAAGGTGCTTGCAAGGTCTCTTGGCCAAAGCCTCGCGCGCCTTCACTGAGAACATGATACCCCCGGCCGGCAGGCTTTTTCGCCCCCAATTTGTACGGGGTCTTTGTCCGACGATTGCGCCCCGCGAGTGACAAGCTTTATCTCCGTGCTATATTTTCGTGCCTTCTATGCGGTTTTCTTAAACTTTCGCTGCGTATCGCGGGACGGATCGGTCGCCATGGGCGTAACTGCGCCGCGATGCCGGCGCCTTTCTTCGAAAGAGTGGATTGGCGGGCAATGACGATACTGGTTACGGGAGCAACGGGGTTCGTCGGCGCGGCGGTGGTGAGAAAGCTCGTTCGTCGGGGTTTCGAGGTGCGCGTTCTGGTGCGTCCGAACAGTGACCGGAGTAACATAGAGGGGTTGGACGTTGATGAGGCAATCGGAGACTTGGCTGATCGCGTTTCCCTTGAGAGCGCCGCAAAGGGATGCGTCGCCTTGTTTCACGTCGCCGCTGATTACCGCCTGTGGACGCGTGAACCCCAACAGATGTTCGCGACCAACGTGGACGGCACCCGCAACGTTCTACGCGCCGCAGCTGACGCCGGGGCGACGCGCATCGTCTACACCAGCAGCGTGGCGGTCCTTGGCTTGAGGGCCGAGGGCGAACCGGCGGACGAGGAAACCCCTGTCGCCTTCGCCGACATGATTGGTCCTTACAAACAGTCCAAGTTCCGGGCCGAAGAGGAGGTCCGCCGTCTGGTTGCGGACGAAGGCCTTCCTGCCGTTATCGTTAATCCTTCAATGCCGGCGGGACCCGGCGACGTCAAGCCGACGCCGACGGGCCGCATGATCGTCGAGGCCGCCTCGGGCCGTGTGCCGGCCTACGTCGATAGCGGCCTCAACGTTGTCCATGTCGATGACGTAGCGACCGGCCATCTGTTGGCCTTCGAGGGGGGCGAGATCGGAGAGCGCTACGTGCTCGGCGGCGATGACATGAGCTTGAGGGAAATCCTTGGTACCGTTACGGCCGCCGCCGGCCGTCGTCCGCCGCGCTTTCGTGTGCCACACGGCTTAGTCCTTCCCGTTGCCTACGCGGCGGAAACTTGGAGCCGCTTAAGCGGTGGTAAGGAACCGTTCGTTACCGTCGACGGGGTGCGCATGGCGAGGAAACGGATGTTCTTCTCGAGCGCCAAGGCCCGGCGCGTACTCGGCTACGATCCCGGCCCGGCGGGCGACGCTCTTGGCGACGCCGTCACTTGGTTCCGCGAGAACGGATACTGTTCCTAATTCACTTCTCGAACGCCGGCAGGCTTTTACGAAAGGGCCGATTGGGGTAAAAGACGGCCCTTGGGGACAAGGCGAACCTATCCAACGCAATAAGAGGGTACGAACGAAGATGAAAGCGATCATGCTGGCGGCGGGCGTTGGACGCCGTCTCTATGGCGATGACGGTGATCAACCGCCGAAAGCGTTGCTCACGTTCGGCGGCAAAACCCTGCTGCAGCGCCATATGGACGTTCTGCGCCCGAGCGGCGTCGAGGAATTGACGATGGTGGTGGGCTATCGCAAGGATGAAATTTTGGCCGAGGCGGTGTCGGCGGCCGGCTCAGACTTCATCAGCGCCATCGAAAATCCGGACTTCCGCGACGGGCCGATCGTCTCGCTGTGGTGCGCCCGCCACGTCCTCAGGAGCGGTAAGGCGATCCTCTTCATGGACGCCGATGTCCTCTATCATCCCGACCTGATGGAGCGCCTCATCCGATCGCGCTATGAAAATTGCTTTCTCCTCGACCGCGAAATTGAACCGGGCGAAGACCCGGTGCGCCTTTGTATCCGGGACGGCAAGCCGGTCGATTTCGGCAAGGGTGTAGAGGGCGACTTTGACGTGGTCGGAGAATGGCCCGGCTTCTTGCGCCTTTCGCCCCGCATTGCGGCACGGGTTGCGGATGCCACTGAAGCCTATGTCGAACGCGGAGATGTCGGGGTGACGTACGAAGAAGCCGTGCGCGACGTCTTAGTGGACGAGCCCCCCGACACTTTTGGGTACGAAGACATCACGGGTATCCCGTGGATCGAAATCGATTTTCCGAGCGATCTGCTGCGCGCTGAAAAACAGATCCTGCCGCGTATACTGGCCCAGTCTACCGGGGTAAGCGGGCAAGATATCGCTTAGACAATTGGGCCCCGGAAGGCCTTCCCCGCCGTGCCGATGGGGCAACGACTATGAGCCACAACACATGGATACACCGCGGCGTCCGGGTCCTGGTCAGGCCTCTGGTTGGCACGCCGGTGACGCCGAACCAGTTGACCAGCTTGCGCCTGCTGACTGGATTGAGCGCCGCCGGCGCCTTTGCCGTTGGCACCGAGCCATGGCAGTACTGCGGCGCCGGCCTTTTTATCCTTTCCATGCTCTTCGACCGCGCCGATGGTGAGTTGGCGCGCCTCGGGGGCAAGACGACACCTTGGGGACACAACTTTGATTTGCTATCGGACCTGCTGAGCGAAACCCTGGTTTTCATCGGTCTTGGTATTGGTCTCAGCGATAGTATTCTCGGGGCCTGGGCCATTCCCATGGGGATCGTCGCCGGGCTTGCCGTGGCGCTCACATTTTGGTTGTTCCAGCGGGCCGGGCCGCAGGCCGGTGCAACCCAACCCGTGGCCGGTTTCGATCCTGACGATGCCCTGGTGTTCGTGCCCCTGGCTGTCGTGCTGGGTGGCAGCGTGCCTTTGCTCGTTGCCGCCGCCACCGGTGCACCTGCCTTTGCCGCATATTCTTATTGGCGCCTCCGGGCCGATCTGAAAGGGTAGGGGCATGGCTTGCCCGGTTGTTTGGTTGCGACTAGGCTAATCGTCAAGTGCCCCATGAATTTAATAATGTGGGGTGGCAAAAAAGATAATCAGGGAGGCGTCATGAAGCTGGATCCGGTCACGCTTGAGATCCTCAACAACAAAGTCGTCGCTATCGCCGATGAGATGTTCTACGGGCTCAAGCACGCGTCGCGTTCGATCTATGTAAAGGAAGCGGACGACTTCGACGTGGCTCTTCTGGATGTTGCGGGCGATCTATTCGTCCATCCCTCGGTGTCCACCATGAATTTCCTTATCGACACCGATTTCAGGCCGACCATCGCGGCGGTTCCCGACGTGGAGCCGGGCGACGTGATTATTACCAATGATCCCTACACGTCCGGGGCGCTCTCCACACACTTGCCCGACATCCATATGATCAGGCCCTATTTCCATGGCAAACAGATCGTCGCCTACGGGTGGTGTTTCGTCCACTGCACCGATATTGGCGGCGTCGTGCCATCGTCGATCGCGCCGTCGCTGAGTGAGATTTTTCAAGAAGGCTTGCGCATTCCGCCCATGAAATTCCTAAAGCGGGGCAAGATGAACGATGACCTTATGGCGCTCATCATGGCCAACAACCGCGAGCCGGAGGTCAATAGGGGCGATATCAAGGCCATGCTGGGAGCGCTTGAGACCGGCGAGGGCCGGGTTGGCGAACTAATTAAGCGCCATGGGGTGAGAACTTTCCTCGACGCTCAGACTGACCTTCAGGATTACACGGCGGCAAAAGCGCGCGAAGTGCTTAGGCGCATACCTGATGGAGTTTATGAATTCTGGGACTATATGGACGACGATAAGGTGACCCGCATTCCGCTCCGCGTCCGCGTCAAACTGACCGTCAAGGACGGCCGCATGGAAATAGATCTCAGCGGCACCGACCCCCAGGTGCGTGCCGCCTATAACGTGCCGACTAATGGCAAGCGCAACTACTGGATCAGTCTCAGGGTGACCAACTTTCTTACGACCAACGACCAGACCATGGCCAAGAATATCGGCCTCTACCGCTCCATCAATGCCGTTGTCCCGCCGGGGATCTTGATGAACGCAGAGTTCCCCGACGCCTGCGGTGTGCGCTCGAATCCCCCGCTCAGGATCAGCGGCGCCATCAATGGCGCCATCCTCAAGGCCGGATCCGATTTCCTGCCGGCGCCCAGCGACGGCAGCACCATGCCCCTGGCGCTTTCGGAATTCGAAGAGAAGGGTGACCAGCGCCGGGTTGCGGTGATCGAGCCCATGCGCGGCGGCATGGGCGCCATGAAGGGCCAGGACGGCGTCGATGCCCGCGACACCAGCCTCAACAACATGCGCAACCATCCCGTCGAAACGGTGGAGAATGAAATGGGGCTCGTCTTCCGCCGCTATGATGTGCGTATCGATTCAGGGGGGGCTGGCAAGTGGCGGGGCGGCGTCGGTCAGATCCTTGAATTCGAGGTCCTGCGTGACGGTGGCAGGATTCTGTCACGTGGCATGGAACGGCTTCGGTTCCCGGCCTATGGCGTCGGCGGCGGCAAGCCGGGTACGCGCATGCGCGCCATCCTCAATCATGGGCGCAAGAACGAAGAGGAACTGATCAAGTTCGACCAGTTGGAAGTCAACGCCGGAGACACCGTCTCCTTCCTGATGGCGGGTGGCGGTGGCTATGGCGATCCTTTTGAACGCGATCCCGAAGCGGTGTGCCAGGACGTCGAGATGAGTTTCGTCAGCCGCGCCCGGGCGCGGATCGATTACGGCGTCGCGATCGGCGACAGTGGTGCGCTCGACGTGGCGGCGACGAAGAAGCTTCGGGCCAGTCGGGCCAAGGACAACATTCACGCTGATTTCGATTTCGGCCCCGAGCGCGAGGCCTGGGAACGGGTCTTCGACGACGACACCATGTGCGATCTTAACCGCCGACTTCTCGCGCTGCCAAAATCGGTCCGCCAGGACAAACGGCGTTGGATCATCGAACAAACAGTGCCCGACCTGCCGATCGCCGGGGCAGGTTCTTTAGATGATGTTCTCGCCGATGCGGACGCGGCGCGTCAGCGTCTCGCTCGTGCTATGGCCCAAGCATT
The DNA here is from genome assembly GCA_030754885.1 of Rhodospirillales bacterium. GTDB lineage: Bacteria > Pseudomonadota > Alphaproteobacteria > Rhodospirillales > JASLLZ01 > JASLLZ01. The sequence goes on from JASLZL010000058.1 coordinate 23,764, forward strand.
TGGCCCGGAGCAATCGCCATGAAACTTGATCCAATTACCCTTGAGATCCTCAACAACAAAGTCGTCGCAATTGCCGAAGAAATGTACTTCGGACTCAAGCGCGCATCGCGATCTATCTACGTCAAGGAGGCCGACGACTTCGACGTCGCGCTCCTGGATACGGCCGGCGATCTGTTCGGCCACGCTGCCTCGGCGACGATGAACTTTCTTATCGACACCCCCTTTGCAGGGACCATTAAGGCGGTTCCCGACCTTGAGCCGGGTGACGTCATCATTACCAACGACCCCTATACGTCCCATGGTCTGTCCACCCATCTGCCCGACATTCACCTGATCCAACCCTATTTCCACGGCAAGAAAATCGTTGCCTACGGCTGGTGCTTCGTCCATTCGACCGACATGGGCGGCTCCGTTCCAAGCTCGATCGCGCCGTCGCTCAGTGAGATTTTCCAAGAAGGTATACGTATCCCACCGATGAAGTTCGTCAAGCGGGGCAAGATGAACGACGACCTCCTTAACATTATCATGGCCAATAACCGCGAGCCTGAGGTCAACATGGGCGATATTAGGGCCATGTTGGGTTCTTTGGAGACCGGCGGGACCCGGGTCCGTGAACTCATTGAACGCCACGGCGTTCAGACGTTCCTCGACGCACAGACCGATCTCCAGGACTACACGGCCAAGAAAGCGCGTGACGTCCTGCGTCTTATACCCGACGGGACCTATGAATTCTGGGATTTCATGGACGACGACAGGGTGACCCGTATTCCACTGCGCGTGCGCGTCAAGATGACGGTGAGGGACGGCAAGCTCGACATCGATCTTAGCGGCACTGACCCCCAGGTGCGCGCCGCCTACAACGTTCCGACCAATGGCAAGCGCAACTACTGGATCACCATCCGGTTGACCAACTTTCTCACCACCTATGACCTAAGTATGGCCAAGAACGCAGGGCTTTACCGCTCCGTTCGGGCCGTCATTCCGCCGGGGATCGTGATGAACGCCGAATTCCCCGATGCGTGCGGCGTGCGTTCCAGCCCTTCTCTCAGGGTCAGCGGCGCCATCAACGGGGCCATCGTCAAGGCCCTCCCGGACCTCATGCCGGCGCCCAGCGGCGGCAACAGCATGCCCTTTGCCCTTGCCGAATACGACGCCGGCGGGGTCAAGCGCTCGGTCCAGGTGATCGAGCCCATGCGCGGCGGCATGGGTGCCATGAAGGGTCAGGATGGCGTCGACGGCCGCGACACCAGCCTCAACAACATGCGCAATCACCCCGTCGAGGCAGTCGAGAACGACATGGGCGTCATTTTCCGCAACTACGACATTCGGCCAGATTCAGGCGGTCCCGGTAAGTGGCGGGGCGGTATTGGCCAGGTTATTACCGTTGAGGTTCTGCGCGACGGCGGCAGTTTTCTGTCACGCGGCATGGAGCGGCTGCGCTTCCCACCCTATGGCGTTCTTGGCGGCAAGCCCGGTGCGCACATGAACGCCGTCCTCAATCTGGGACGCGCCGACGAGAGGAAACTGACTAAGTTTGACCAGTTGCCGGTTAACGCCGGCGACACGCTGACCTTCATGATGGCGGGCGGCGGTGGATATGGCGATCCCTTTGAGCGCGAACCGGAACGGGTGCAAAGCGACGTCGAGGTCGGTTTCGTCACCCGCGAGGCGGCGCGCCGCGATTACGGCGTCGTGATCGACGACGATGGTGCCGTCGATGAGGCGGCGACGGCGAAGTGCCGGGCAAGCCGGGTCAAGGACAACATCCGCGCCGATTTCGACTTCGGCCCCGAGCGCGAGGTCTGGGAGCGTGTCTTTGACGATGAGACCATGTGTGAACTCAACCGCCGACTTTTCGAGCTGCCGAAATCGGTGCGCCAGGACAAACGGCGCTGGATCATCGAACAAGCGGTGCCGGATCTTCCACGTGCCGGTGCGGGCTTGCTGACCGACGTTCTCGCCGATGCGGATGCGGCGCGCCGGCGTCTCAGGCATGCCATGACAGAGGCGTTCGGCGTCGAGAAGCGCCCCTAACCACCCAAAGTCGGCCCGATCATGGGAACGGGAGAAGCGGCGGCGGACTTGACTCTCTTGCTCCGACGGTCACAACATGGACATTCGAAAAGAAGGTTCGTCCGCGCAGGACGCGACGTGCATCCTGCGGGGGCGGTGTAAGAATTTCAGAGTCCCGGCCGGGATTTCGTTAGGCGGATAGTAAAATAACCGAGGCAAACACCGGAGGCTATCCAAACACACCCAATTGGAGAGATTATTGATGAAAAAACTATTGACCGGCTTGACTGGAGCCCTCATGGCGGCGTCGTTTGCCGGAACCGCGACGGCGGACACCCTAACCATCGGTACGCGCAACGAAACGACATCAATTGACCCGCATTACTTCCAGACATCGTCTAATCAACAGGTCAACTCTCACACGTTTGAGTACCTGATCGAGAAGGACGAGCATCAAAATTTGAAGCGCTCCCTCGCCGTCTCGTGGAAGCCCATCAGCGACAAGGTGTGGGAGATCAAGCTGCGCAAGGGCGTCAAGTGGACAGACGGCTCACCGTTCACCGCCGCCGACGTCGTTGCCAACGCCGAGCGCGCCGAAGCGGGCCGCGTCAAGTCGGCATCGCCCGCAAACCGCTTCATTCTCGGCATCAAACACACGATGATCGACGACCACACCATCCACACGACCAACGGGGCCGTTTTTCCCCTGATGGCCCGCTACCTTTCGGTGGCGCCGATGATCTCAAGCAAGTTCGCCATGGCGCCGACCGCGGACTACAACAACGGCAAGGCGGCCATGGGCACCGGTCCCTACAAGTTCGTCGAGTGGGTCAAGGGCGACCGGGTTGTTTTGGCCAGGAATCCCGATTATTGGGGCGACAAGC
>JASLZL010000059.1 GCA_030754885.1 Rhodospirillales bacterium
TCCAGTCGCCCGCCAGATCTCCAGTTCCTTCTTATGGGTGCCGCTATCGTCACCGCGCGAGAGAAACGGCGCTTTGGCCCGGGCGATCCGGCGCAGCGCTTCGGCGGCGCCGCGAGCGCCCCCGATTCCCGCCGGGTCGGCGGTCGGCCCGACGATGATGAAATCGTTGAACATGACGTCAAACCGTTTGACGCCGAAGCCTTCTGCGACGAAACGCTCCTCCGACGGCCGGTGGTGAACCAATAACACGTCGGCATCGCCGTTGCGCGCCAAGCGCAGCGCCTGGCCGGTGCCTACAGCGACGACGCGGACGCCGATTCCGGTCTCGCTATGAAAGCGCGGCAAGAGGTGATCGAAGAGGCCGGAATTCTGGGTTGAAGTGGTCGAGGCAAGAACAATGAAGGGCTCCTCGCCGGCCCGCGCGGGTGTCATGAAAAGAATGAGGACAGCCAGAATCGATAGAGCGTGGCGTAGTTGGAACATGGGGAATGGTTCTCATAAACAGCTCTTAGGCCGGCCAATCACGGGGGATGCGGAGCCGGAAACTTCAAGAAGCAGCCCAATCAACATATCGCTGGCGGGAACAGGGCGTTGCCTTTACCTTCTCCAGCCAATGAAACTCCACCGGAGGGCCCTCATGGACGACGACGTTTTTAACATACAAATTCGTAGGTTCCTGAAAAACGTTGGCGTGACTTCGCAACGCGAGATTGAAAGTGCGGTGCGCGAGGCCCTGGCCGACGGTCGCCTTAAGGGCGATGAACAGTTGAAGGTGAAGGTGGACCTCGCCATCGACGAACTCAGCCTGAACAAGGTGATCGAGGGTACCATCGGCCTTGTCTAACGCGTGAGACCATAACCCACGGGGCGCCTTCTCTTCAGCATTGCCGCGCCAAGCTCTATGTCACGCAAACCTAGGGCGACCGCGAGAGCACCATCATCGCCCTCCACGATGCCACCGACGCGGAGCTGGTTTCGGTATTTCGACTTCCTCGTCACGCGTCTGCGATCATCTTTGCCAGGCGGTCGAGTCCCATGCGGACATTGTCCTCGGGCGGGCCGAAGGAAAAACGCAGCCATGAACCATAGGGCGAGGGTCCGGTGCGGACGTTGCCGGGATTGACGTCGAAGAATTGGCCGGGAACCGTCATCACCTTGTGTTGCAGGGCGGCGCGGAAAAAACCGTCGGCTTCGTTCAGGGGCGGCGGTAGGTCCTCGACCGTTGCCCAGGCATAGAATGTCGACTGCGGCGCCTGGGCGCATTTGATACCCATGTCGGCAAGACGTTCGACCGTCAGGTTGCGTTTGCGGGCGAATGCGGCGCGCAGCGCGGTCGTTTCCTGGTCGGCCCGCGCCGGTTCCAACACCTTGATGACGGCGCGCTGTTGCATGGGCTGACAGGGGCCACCATCGACAGAGCTGCCGACGCGGTTGAGGATTTCGATCATGTCGGCGGGTCCGACCGCCCAACCGACACGCCAGCCCGGATACCGGAAGCTCTTGGTCATACCATCGATGACGACGACCGGGTCGCGGTTCACGTCGTCGACGTGGGCGGCGGCGGAGACAGGTCCGTCACCCGGCTGGCCTTCGTCGGTGTAAATGAAGTGGGAATAGAACTCGTCCAGGATCAGCGAGCACCCGTGATCGCGGGAAATTCGGACGTAGTCGTCGAGTTCCCCCCGCTCACAACCTGACCCGTGGGATTGCACGGGTTGGACAAAACAAAAGCACCAATGCCCTGTTCCACTACTTCTTTCTCAAGAACGCCGGCTGGAATCGAGAAGCCGTCCTCGGCTTTGCCCCGCAAAAGAACCGGCTGAACCCGGCTCAGGTGCAGTCCGATCATGTCTTCATAAGCGGTGTAATCGGGGGTCTTGTACGCCAACTTGACTGAGGAAAGGGCGGCGAAGGCCCGGGTCAGGATCAAGCGCCCCCCCGTCGGCGACGGTCACGTTGTCCTTTGTGTATTGGGATGCCTTGCCTTGCCGGTACAGGCGGTTGTAATGCTCCGCTATCGCTTGGCGCAAATCATCGGTTCCGCCCACCGGGCCATAGGCGTGATCTGCCGGATCGAACCTTATTTCATCAACGCGCGGCGGGGCGCCGGGAATGTCGCCCACTTCGGGCTGACCCTGGCCCAGGTTACACCAGTCGGGATGGCCGTTCCAAAAGCCCAGCTTGGACGCCTCGTGAACGACATAGATAACACCCATGTAAGGAACGTGCCGGAAAGCACCCAGTTGTTCGATAGTCTCAGACATTCATTAATCCCCTTCCTAGGTGTCGCCGGTGCCGCTGAACGAACCCGGGACTGTTGGCATCATACCCCGGCCTTGGTCAGCGCCCGGTCGAGGTCGTCCTTTATGTCGTCTGCATCCTCCAGGCCAACCGAGAGTCGCACCATGCCTTCGGTAATGCCCATCTGGGAACGCTCTTGCGGCGTCAGTCGCTGGTGGGTGGTGGACGCCGGGTGGGTGACCAGGCTTTTGGTATCGCCCAGGTTGTTGGATATATCAACCATCCCAAGCGCGTTGACGAAGCGGAACGCCTTCTTGCGACCACCCCGGAATTCGAAGGCGACGACGGTGCCGCCGGCGCTCATCTGGGCGCTTGCCAGGGCGTACTGGGGATGGCTTTCGAGGCCCGGGTAAAGGACCCGCTTGACCCGCTTGTGGTCGCTGAGAAATTGAGCCACGGAAAGTGCGTTGGCGCAATGTTGGCGCACGCGCAACTCCATGGTTTCCAGCCCCTTAAGCACGAGCCAAGAATTGAACGGGCTGGGCGTCGGCCCGGTATGGCGGAAGAAGGGCGCCAACTGATCGTCGAAGAACTCCTCATCGTTGCCCAGGATCGCACCGCCCAGGCTGCGCCCCTGGCCATCCATGTGCTTGGTGGTCGAATAGACGACGAGGTCGGCGCCAAATTCGATCGGCTTTTGCAAAAGCGGTGTGGCGAAGACATTGTCGACCACAAGGCGCGCCCCGGCCTTATGAGCCAACTCGGCGACGGTGGCCAGATCGATAATCTCCAACGTCGGGTTGGAGGGCGTCTCCAGAAACACACAGGCCGCCTTGCGCCGGAGCGCCTTTTTCCATTGGCCGAGGTCGGTGCCGTCCACGAACTCGGTCTTGATGCCGTAGCGCGGCAACAGATCGGAAATGATGAAATGGCACGAACCGAATAAGGCGCGCGACGCCACAACCCGGTCGCCGGCCTTGAGCTGGCTGATTAGCGAGGCGAAGACGGCGGCCATGCCACTTGCCGTCGCGCGGCAGAACTTGGTCCCTTCCAAAAGCGCCAGGCGTGTCTCCAACATGGTAACGGTGGGGTTGGCATAGCGCGAATAGATGTAGCGCTGCTCCTCGCCCTTGAAAGCGCGTTCCGCCTGTTCGGCGTTCTCGTATATGTATCCCGACGTCATGTAGATGGCTTCACAGGTCTCGGCAAAGGCGCTGCGGTTCAGACCGCCGCGGACCAGCTGCGTTGCGGGGCGTCGGTTTTGATCTGGGGAACCGTTCTTGGGCATCCTCTTGTCTCCTTTGGTACGGCTCCGCTCACGAAAAAACCCCGACCGCCCGGGCCAGGGCTATAAGCTCTAACCTTTTAGCGGATTGTTTTTCGTGGCCGCAAGCCGGTCTGACAAATCACCACGTGGAAGGCGTCATAAAACGACGTTCCCCGGGCGTCAAGGGAAAATTCGAGAGCAATGCCCACCCAAACATTTCAGCGTCACCCAGAACATTACTACTCTCAGGCTGGTGGATTGGGTGAATGATTACCATGTATTCGAAGGTTTTTCGGAAGATTTCGATTATGGAGCACCAGCTCCCGTCAAAGGACATCTACTAAATACGGAGGCCCATCAATGACTCGCGGCGTGCTTTGGGCGTTGCTCGGGATGTGGTTGGTATTTCTTCCCTCTCCGCCGGTTCCCGCCCTCGCCCAGAATGTTTCACCAGGCGCGATGTCGGACGAGGACGTCGCACTGAAGGTTCAGCTCCTCTTTGTCCCCGCTCCGCATCTTCGCAAGGAGGTTCTGTCCGCCCTTGAAAAACGGGGCGATCTGGACGTGGTTCCGGGATTGATTCAGGCCATGCGCTTCATTCCCGCCCATGCGGACATCCTTGCCAGCCTCCAGGCATTGACCGGCGCCGTGGACGTCACCACCTGGCACGATTGGATTTTGTGGCAAGAAGACCATCCCGAGATTGAACCTTTCGCCGGTTTCGACGCATTCAAGGCCGAAGTCTTGGCAAACATCGACGAAAACTTTCGCCTGTTCCTGAGCGCCGGTGTCAAACATGACATTCGCCTTGAGGAGATCGTCTGGGGCGGTGTGCGTAAGGACGGCATCCCGGCTTTGGTCGATCCGACCCACATTGGCGCGGCGGAAGCCACCTACCTCGGCGATGACGACCTGGTTTTCGGCATCGAAATTAACGGCGACGCCAGGGCCTATCCGCTGCGTATCCTCAATTGGCACGAAATGTTCAACGACGTGGTGGGCGGTGTTCCAGTGGCGCTTGCCTATTGCACCCTGTGTGGCTCGGGCATCCTTTATGAAACCTTGGTGGAGGGATACTCCGGGCCTTTCATCTTCGGTTCGTCGGGATTCCTCTACCGATCGAACAAGTTGATGTACGACCGCCAGACCCATTCGCTTTGGAATCAATTCCTCGGCCAACCGGTTGTCGGCTCACTCACCGGCTCGGGCTTGGAGCTCAAGATACGGCCGGTAGCAATCACCAGTTGGAAGGAATGGCGGCGGCGCCATCCGGACACCAAGGTCCTATCGCTCGACACCGGGTATGAGCGCGACTACGCGCCGGGACAGGCTTATGGCGCCTATTTCGACAGCCCCGATCTGATGTTTCCGGCCCGCGTGCCCGGCACCCGACTAAGACCCAAGGATTTCGTCTTCGCCCTACGCTTCGGCAAACATGAAAAAGCCTGGCCGCTTACCGCGTTCAAGGGAGGAAAGGTAATCAACGATACCGTCGGCGACCTCGACGTGGTGCTGATCGGCGACGCCGTCACCCGAACGGTGCGCGCCTATCACGCCGACGGGCGTGACTTCTCCGCCGTCGCGGTCGGGCTCGACAAGATCGAGGCCGAGGGCAAAAGATGGCGGGTCGAGGAGGACGCCCTGAGGGGCCCTGACGGCGAACAATTGGCGCGCCTCCCCGGTCATATCGCCTATTACTTTGCCTGGAGCGGGTTCAAAACCGGCGCGCCGCTTTACGGCGATTGAGCCGCTTGATCGGCGATAAGGCGGGCTGGCCCTCTTAGCCCTTGAAATTCGCGTCCTGAGATGCCTTCTACATAGTATTGCGGATGCCGACCGCGCCTTGGCTCTTGGGAGAAACCCGCCATGACCAGTCTTGCCGTCACCGACGAGTTGTTCTTCCAGCGCGCCGGGCTCGACCAGGGTCGCGTCGAGCGCATTGTCATGGACGCCCTTGCGGGCACCGACGACGGCGAGATGTTTTTGGAATACAGCCTGTCGGAGAGCCTGGTCCTCGACGACGGGCGGCTTAGAAGCGCCGCCTTCGATACCGCCCAGGGCTTTGGCCTGCGCGCCGTGGCGGGCGAGGCCACGGGTTATTCCCACGCCTCTGAACTGAGCGAAGATGCCATGCGTCGTGCCGCCGCCACCGTTCAGGCCGTGCGCGCCGGTCACACCGGCACCCTGGCCGAAGCCCCCATCGGCACCAACCTCAGCCTCTATACAGAGGACAACCCCCTGACCGGCGTGCCATTCGAGGTCAAGGTCAAGCTGCTCGCCGAAATCGACGCCTACCTGCGCGCCAAGGACGATCGGGTCCGTCAGGTCATGGCGTCGCTTGCGGGAAGCTGGCAGGCGGTGCGCATCGTGCGTGCCGACGGCACCCACGCCGCCGACGTGCGCCCCTTGGTGCGCCTCAACGTCTCGGTGGTGGCCCAGGACGGCGAACGCATGGAGACGGGCAGTTATGGAACCGGCGGGCGCGTCGCCTATACCTCTCACCTGGAACCCGAGGCTTGGCGCGCGGCAGCCGACGAGGCCCTACGCCAGGCCATGGTCAACCTAGAATCGGTGCCCGCGCCGGCCGGCGAAGTACCGGTCGTCCTCGGGCCAGGTTGGCCTGGGATTCTTCTGCACGAAGCCATTGGGCACGGCCTTGAGGGCGATTTTAACCGCAAGAAAACGTCGGCGTTCTCCGGCCTTATGGGCGAACGCGTGGCGTCACCCGGCGTCACCGTGGTCGATGACGGCACGATCCACGACCGTCGCGGTTCGCTGAGTGTCGACGACGAGGGAACGCCGGCCCAAAACACGGTCCTTATCGAGGACGGCATCTTGGTCGGCTATATCCAAGACCGCATGAACGCGCGGCTGATGGGCACGGCCTCGACCGGCAACGGGCGACGTGAAAGCTTTGCCCATGCGCCTATTCCGCGCATGACCAACACTTACATGCCGGCCGGCCGCGATGACCCGGCCGAGATCCTGGCCTCGGTCAAGAACGGCCTTTATGCCGTTGCCTTCGGCGGTGGGCAGGTCGATATCACGTCGGGCAAGTTCGTCTTTACCTGCACCGAAGCCTACCTGATCGAGGACGGAAAGGTCGGCCCGGCAGTCAAGGGCGCGACACTGATCGGTAGCGGCCCCGACGTGCTGACCAAGGTCTCCATGATCGGCAACGACATGGAGCTCGATCCCGGCGTCGGCACCTGCGGCAAGGACGGCCAGGGCGTACCCGTCGGCGTCGGACAGCCGACCCTCAAGGTGGACAGCCTTACCGTCGGAGGCACGGCGGTTTAATCGGTCGTGAAAAAGTCCCTCACCTTCGGCTCGGTGTACTTATTCCCGGTATCAATACGGCCAAATCGGCCCTTGAGGCGGCTCGGCGGGCCGATTTGAGAGTCTGTTCCCAGCCACGCCATTCGGCGTGGCTGGAGCCTTTTGCCAGGTCTTGCGCTCTTCTTGCGCAAGACCTGGCAAAAGAAGACAAGCGAAAGGCGGGCGCAGGGCCGCCCCAAGCACGCCTTTCTCGATGCCAACATTGAAGAAAAGTACACTGAGCGCCAGCGAAGGACTTTTCTTCACGAGCAACTGTTTAATAGGCGTGTTCTAAGAACACCGGGTCGACGGAGCCCTTCCACGGTCCCTCGTACTCGGCCAGCAGTTCCTCGGCCGGCGTAATGCCGCTCTCGGCAATCTGGCGCAGAGGGTTCAGATAGGAGGTTTCGTCCTGTCCCGTGGAATCGAACCGCGCCCGGCGGCCGAGCCCGGCGCCGGCGATTTCTAGCGCCTGCAGTGCCAGCTCGCGCACGGTGACGTCACGGAACGGCGTCTTCAACGCCATCCTTGGTACTTCGCGGCGCAGGTGGTCGTGTTCTTCGGCCGTCCAATCCTTGACCATGTCCCAGGCAGCATCAAGAGCTACCGAGTCATAGAGGATCCCGCCCCAGAAACCGGGCAACGCGCACAGCCGCGCCCACGGCCCGCCGTCGGTACCGCGCATCTCCAGATAACGCTTCAAACGGACCTCGGGGAAGGCGGTGGTCAGGTGGTCCGTCCAGTCGGCCATGGTCGGGTACGCACCCGGCAGGGCCGGCAGACGGCCGGCCATGAAATCGCGAAAGGACTGGCCAGCGGCGTCCACGTATTCGCCGCCCCGGTAGACGAAGTACATGGGCACGTCGAGGATGTAGTCGACGTAGCGCTCGAAGCCGAAACCGTCCTCGAAGACGAAAGGCAGAATGCCGCAACGGTCAGGATCGGTTTCGGTCCAAATGTGGCTGCGATAGCTGAGGAAACCGTTTGGCTTGCCCTCCTTGAACGGCGAGTTGGCCCACAGCGTCGTCGCCACCGGCTGCAGGGCCAGGCTGACGCGGAACATGCGCGCCATGGTGGCTTCGCTGTCGAAGTCCAGATTGACCTGCACGGTACAGGTGGACTGCATCATGTCGAGGCCTAGCGTACCGCGCTTCGGCATGTGGCGGCGCATGATGGCGTAGCGCGCCTTGGGCATCCAGGGCATGTCGGCGCGCGGCCACTTGGGGTGATAGCCGAGCCCCAGGAAGCCGATCCCCATTTCCTCGGCCAGGGCCTTCACCTGGATCAAGTGGTCGGTAAACTCCTTGCAGGTCTCGTGGATGGTCGCCAGCGGTGCGCCGGCGAGCTCAATTTGTCCCGCTGGTTCCAAGGTGATGGCTGAGCCATCAGGCTTGCTCAGCGCGATGGGGTTGCCCTTCTCGAGTACCGGCTCCCAACCGAAACGGGTGAGTCCCTCCAGCAGCGTCCTGACGCCGCGCTCGCCCTCGTAATCGAGAGGCCTGAAATCGTCGAGCCGATAGGCGAACTTCTCGTGCTCGGTGCCGATAAGCCAAGCCTCGGGCGGCTTGCAGCCGGCCTCGATATATTCGACCAGGGCCTTCTTTTCGGTGACGGGCTCACCGTTATGTGGTTGCGATATGGACATTGGAAAACCACGATCTAGTGTTCTTACGAACGCTCCTCCTGGTGGGCCTCGAACGCCGGCCCCCGACGCCAATCGCCGAGAAGCGCCTGCCAGCATGCCAGCGCCGCAAGTGCCGCCGTGTCGGCGCGCAGGATGCGTGGTCCCAGGCCCACGAGAGTAACAAAAGCCAGTTTGCAGAGCACGTCAAGCTCGGAACGCGCGAACCCGCCTTCCGGACCGGTGAGGATAGCGAAGGGTTCGGCCGCGCTGGCGCTACCGGCGGCAGCGAGCACCTCGGCCAGGGGCCGCCCGCCACCCGTCTCGTCGGGAACCAGCAGCCGGCGACCCCGGGGCCAAGTGGCGATCAGGTTCTCCAGACTTACCGGTTCAACCACCTCGGGAACGCCGAGGCGACCGCATTGCTCCGCCGCCTCAATGGCGTTGGACCTGAGCCGAGCCAGATTGACCCGCTTTACCTGGGTGTTGCGGGTGAACACCGGCCACAGGCGCGAGGCACCTAATTCCGTCGCCTTCTGGGCAAGGAAGTCGATAGGCGCCCGTTTAATCGGGGCGAATGCCAGCCACAGATCGGGTTCGGGTGCCTGCGGGTGCCGCCGTTCGAGCGCCGAAAGGGTGGCGTCGGCCTTGCCCAGGGCCTCTATACGGGCCAGCCATTCGCCGTCACGGCCGTTGAAGGCGGCGATGGTGGCGCCGGCCCGTAAGCGCAGGACGGTGCCCAAATAATGGGCCTGCTTGGCTGAAAGGGGAACCGTGGCGACCGGGCGAAGGTCCGCCTCGACGAACAAGCGTGCCTGGGCCTTGGGTGACGCCATTCCCTCTCCTCCTCCACCTCGCGCATCATAAGCGGCGGCCGGGCCAATTGCACCTTGCTGTCCGTTTGGCGTATGAATGCGCCCATGACGGCAAATGCCGGAAGCAAGGCCAGCGATATCCCGCTCGGCAACTGGATCGACCGCCTGGTTCCGCGTCGAGTGCGCCCCTATTTGCGTTTGGCGCGCATCGACCGGCCCATCGGAACCTGGTTGTTGCTGTTTCCGTGTTGGTGGAGCGTCGCCCTGGCCACGCCGGGCTGGCCCGACCCGTGGCTGTTGGCTCTTTTCGCCGTCGGCTCTCTGGTCATGCGCGGCGCCGGCTGTACCGTCAACGACATCATCGACCGCGACATCGACGCCCGGGTAGCACGCACCGCCGAGCGCCCGATCCCCAGTGGCGCTGTATCCCTCTGGGGCGCCGCCGTTTTCCTCGCCCTGCAACTGGCGATGGGCGTCTTGGTTCTTGTTCAGTTCAACACGTTCGCCATCTTGGTCGGCGCCGCCTCGCTCCCCTTGGTCTTCACCTACCCGTTCATGAAGCGTGTTACCTATTGGCCGCAACTGGCGCTCGGGTTGACCTTCAACTGGGGGGCGCTGGTGGGCTGGGCGGCGGTGCAAGGCGGAATCGGGTCACCAGCCCTCGCCTTATACGGCGCCGGAATTTTCTGGACCCTGGGCTACGACACCATCTACGCCCACCAGGACAAGGCCGACGACGTGTTCGTTGGCGTCCGCTCTACGGCGCTGAGGTTGGGCGATGCGACGCGGCTCTGGTTGTTCGCCTTCTTTGGCGCCGCCGTGGTTCTGACGGCTCTGGCCGGCTTTCTCGCCGCCCTCGCCTGGCCGTTCTACCTGGCGCTGTTCCTCGCCGCCGGACAACTGGTCTGGCAGGCGGCGACTGTGGACACCGACGACGCCCGGGACTGCCTGGCCAAGTTCAAATCCAACCGCCTGTATTCGTGGCTCGTCCTCGCCGGCATCGTCGCCGGGCAATTATTGGCTTAGATACTCATGGCGTGGGACGCCTGATATTGGCGCTGAGCGATGGAATACCGGTCTCGCGATGACAAACCTCGGCCAGTTTGGCGACGCCTTCGCGAATCTGCGCCTTTGTGGGGTTGGCGAAACAGAGCCGCAGATGGTTCTTTGCCGCCTCGCCATCGACCGACCAATGGGGCCCCGCGTTGAAGGCGACGCCTTCCTTCAGCGCCGCGTCCGACAGCTTCAGGGTATCGACCTCGGGTGGGAGTTTGAGCCACAGATAGATACCGCCGGGAGGCACCGTGAACTCGGCGGCGGTTCCGAAATGCTCTTCCAAAGCAGCAACCAGGACGTCGCGCTTCTCCTTCAGCCGGACCATCATATCCTCGACATGCTCCGCATAATGTGTGTTTAGAAATTGGGCGACGACCATCTGCTCGAGGGCGCCGGTACTGACGCTCTTGCAGCCGGCCATCTGGCTGAGCAGGGGACGAGGCGCCACCGCATAGCCGAGACGTAGGGCCGGCGCCAGATACTTGGAAAACGATCCAACATGGATCACGTGCTCGGCGCCCTCCATACCGTACATGGATTTCGGCCATTCGGAGTCCCACAACAAATCCGCGTAGCATTCGTCCTCGACCACCGGCACGCCGTGCTCGCGGGTCAGCGCCAGGAGTTGCTCGCGCCGCGTCACATTGAGCACCGAAGACGTCGGATTTTGGACCGTCGGTATGGTGTAGACGAACTTGGGCGCCACGCCTCGGTCGCCGAGTTCCTTCAACACCGAGGCCAGCCCGGCAATATTTAGGCCGCCTTCGTCGAGGGGTGCACCAACGACCACTACATTGCGCGCTCGCAGCCGGTTCAGCGCGCCTTGATAGGTAAACTCCTCGGCAATCACGACGTCGCCCGGCTTAAGTAGGACGTCGTTGATGAGTTCCAGCGCCTGGCTTGACCCAGACGTGATCAACACGTCGTCTGAAGTGACCGAGACACCCCGGTAACGGGCCAGTCTGTCGGCAATGAAGGCACGTAGCTCGCGGTCCCCAAGCGGTCCGCTGTCCTGGCCATAGGTGGCCAACGTCTTGCCTCTGCGCCGCAACACGCGCTCCGTCGCCGCGATCAACCCTTCGATGGGAATGCCGTTGGGGTCATTGTGGCCGCCGACGAAGTTGTACTTTGGGAAGCCACCCCACTTCGGTGCCGCCGCCGGCAGGCCGCTATTAAAAAGCTTTTCGAAATCGAATGTTTCGGCCATCGCGCGCTTCCCCAAACGAATTCACTATTCCGAACCTAATACCAAGGATTAGTGATAATGGCATATTCGCCAGGTGGGTAAGAAAAAAGGGCCGCCAAAGCGACCCTTTTTGTCCGTTTGCATCAGGCGCGGACTCTTAGCTGGCAAACTCAACGTCTTTTTCTTGCAGGAACGTCTGCAACTCGCCACTCTCGTACATTTCGCGCACGATATCGCAGCCGCCGATAAACTCTCCCTTAACATAAAGCTGGGGAATGGTCGGCCAGTCGGCGAAATCCTTGATGCCTTCGCGCAGCGCCGGTTCGGTGAGCACGTCGATGCCCTTGAACTTGACGCCCATCTGGGTCAGGGCGTGCACCACGGCGGCCGAGAACCCGCATTGGGGAAACATCGGCGTGCCCTTCATGAACAGCACCACGGGGTTGTCTTCGATTTCCTGCTTGATCTGATCAAATGCTGGGTTGTCGGTCATGTTCGTTGCCTCATGTGGTCTTAGGTTCAGGTGTTTTCCGGCATGCCGGTCTGCAAGGCGAGAGCGTGCAGTTGGCTACCCATGCGGCCCTTCAGGGCCTGATAGACCATCTGGTGCTGTTGCACGCGGGTCTTACCGGCAAAGGCCGTCGAGACAACCATGGCGGCATAGTGATCGCCGTCGCCGCGCAGATCGTCGATGGTGACCTTGGCGTCAGGGATGCTATCCCTGATCAAACCCTCGAGTTCGCTTGCCGTCATCGCCACGTCTTGGTCCTCTCGGTCAGGGCGCCGACATATAGTCGGGCAGCCAGCCTTCGTGAATGGTCTTGAGCTCAGATATCGATATGGCGTCGGTACCGCCGACAGTCAATGTCTCGCCGCCGGTTGTGCCGATGCGCACCGCCGGCACCCCGGCATCCACCGCTTCCCCAAGCACCGCCTCGGCATCATTGGTAGCAAGCACATAGCGCGCCTGATCCTCGCCGAACAGCCAGGCGTGGGGTAGCGGCGCTTCGGTGGGGATTTGGATGTCGGCGCCGATTTCTCCGGCCATCGCCATCTCGGCGAGGGCAACCAAAACGCCGCCGTCCGAGACGTCGTGACACGCGCTGATCCGCCCCGCATCAATGAGGCGGCGCACCAGCTCGCCGTTGCGCCGCTCCACCACCAAGTCGACCGGCGGCGGTGCGCCATCCGAGCGCCCCTCGATCTCGCGCAAGTATAGGGACGCTCCAAAGTGACCGCGCGTCTCGCCAATCAACACCAAGGCCTCGCCGGCGGCCTTGAAGGCGATGGTGACGGCCCCGTCCACGTCGTCCAGAAGACCAACGCCACCGATGGTCGGAGTCGGCGGGATGGCCTGGCCGTTGGTCTCGTTATAGAGTGACACGTTGCCCGAAACGACGGGGAAGTCGAGGGCGGTGCAAGCCTCGCCCATGCCCTCGATGCAACCGACGAACTGACCCATGATCTCCGGCCGCTCGGGATTGCCGAAATTAAGACAGTCGGTGATAGCCAGCGGGCGGGCGCCCACCGCGGTAAGGTTGCGCCACGCCTCGGCCACCGCTTGCCGGCCGCCCTGGACAGGGTCGGCGGCACAGTAACGCGGCGTGCAATCGGAAGTGACGGCAAGCGCCTTGGACGAGCCGTGTACGCGCACCACGGCGGCATCGCCGCCGGGGCGGCCCACGGTGTCAGCCATGACCATGTGGTCGTACTGTTCCCACACCCAACGCTTGGCCGCCAGGTCGGGGCATCCGATAAGTCGGCGCAGCGGCGAGATCGGATCGTTGGGTGCCGCCACTTCGTCGATGGTCACCAAGGCCCGTGCCGGCACCGGCGTCCACGAACGGTCCAACTCGGGCGAGGACTGGGCCAAGGGATCGATGGGCAGATCGCCGACCACCTTGCCACCCATGGTGAGCACCATGCGTTTGGTATCGGTGGTGCGCCCGATGATGGCGAAGTCGAGCTCCCATTTCTCGAAGATGGCGCGCGCCACCGCCTCGCGGCCCGGCCTAAGCACCATCAGCATGCGCTCCTGGCTTTCCGACAGCATGAGCTCGTAGGCTGTCATGCCTTCTTCGCGCGCCGGCACTTGGTCGAGGTCAAGCTCCAGCCCCAAACCGCCCTTCGACGCCATCTCAAACGATGAGCACGTCAGCCCCGCCGCCCCCATATCCTGGATGGCGATGATGGCATCGGTCGCCATGAGCTCCAGGCAGGCCTCAAGGAGCAGTTTTTCGGTAAACGGATCACCAACCTGGACCGTGGGCCGTTTCTCCTCGGCATCTTCGCTGAACTCGGCCGAGGCCATGGTGGCGCCGTGGATGCCGTCACGCCCCGTCTTGGATCCCAAATAGACGATTGGATTGCCGACACCCGAAGCCGCCGAATAAAAAATGCGGTCTTTCGCCGCCACCCCGACGGTCATGGCGTTGACCAAGATGTTGCCGTTGTAGCCGGCATCGAAAATGCACTCGCCGCCCACCGTCGGGACACCAATACAGTTTCCGTAGCCGCCGATGCCGGCCACCACGCCGGCCACCAGGTGGCGGGTCTTGGGGTGGTCGGGGCTGCCGAAGCGCAGCGCGTTGAGGTTAGCCACCGGCCTGGCACCCATGGTGAAGACGTCGCGCAGGATGCCGCCGACCCCCGTCGCCGCGCCTTGGTAGGGCTCGATAAAAGAGGGGTGGTTGTGGCTCTCCATCTTGAAGATGACCGCCTCGCCATCGCCGATGTCGATAATGCCGGCATTCTCGCCCGGCCCGCAGATGACCCAGGGCGCCTCGGTGGGCAGGGTCCTGAGCCACTTCTTCGACGATTTGTATGAGCAATGCTCGCTCCACATCACCGAAAATACGCCAAGCTCGGTAAGATTGGGCTCGCGATTGAGGATACGCACGATGTTGGCGTATTCCTCGTCGTCAAGGCCGTGGCCGGCAATGACCTCGGGCGTGATGTCGGTCATGCTTCCTCCAAGAGTCCCATCTCAAAGAGAAAGCGCGAAGTCTCTTTCTGCCACCCCTGAACGCGGTCGGAATACGTTAGGGTCAGCGTCTCCTGCGCACGTGTGATTGCGACAAAGCAGTTTCTCCGCTCTTCCTGCATCTCTCGGCTGCTATCACCTTTTCTGATGGCCGCCCAACTAGGAAGCTGGTCTTCGACCATGCCGACAAGATAGACATGATCGAATTCCATGCCTTTGGACGCATGGATCGTAAAGCACGGAATTGCGTCCTTCGGTGGAACGGGTGATTTCGAGCGAAGGTCCAGCTCTTGTAATAGGAGATGTAGGGTGACTTCCTGCTTGCCAAACTGTGCGGAAATCTCATTAGCGAGCTGATGCCAGGTTTCTTTCTCCTCCTGATACTCATCGAACACCCCTTCAAAGTCCGGGGCAGTATCAGGCAGGCCGTCAAGCCAGGCAAAGGCATCATCCTCAAAGTGCCAAAAGTCAAGCCGCCCCAACAAGACTGGCACAAGAGACGTATTAATAAGCTCTCGTGCCGATTCGGACAGTTCCCGTCGGTTAAGCGCTGCGACCGCCCAGCTGCGAAGGTAGTTACCATCCTCCGTACTCGCGTGTGACATAATGTCCCTTACATTCAAATCTATCCCTTCCAGAGTGTAGAAAGCTTTGCAGACTCGCCTCAAATGCTCACGGCTGCTAAGTGAATTAGCAAGTCGT
>JASLZL010000060.1 GCA_030754885.1 Rhodospirillales bacterium
GGCCAGTTCCCTGGCGACGCGCTCGGAGACACGGACGTAGTTATCCGGGTTTTTATATGGCGCCGCCGGCACCAGACGCAGTTCGGCGCCGATCAGGCGCAGCAGATCGATCTTTTCCTGGCTCTGGGTTTCCGGCATGACGATGACGGTGCGGTAGCCGCGCGCGTTTCCGACCAGAGCAAGGCCGATGCCTGTGTTGCCCGCCGTGCCCTCGACCACCACTCCGCCCGGCTTCAGGACACCGCGTTCCTCCGCATCCTTGATGATGAACAGTGCGGCCCGGTCCTTGACCGATCCACCGGGGTTGAGGAACTCGGCCTTGCCCAAGATCTCGCAACCGGTTGCCGCTGAGGCTTTGTCGAGGCGGATCAGTGGCGTATTTCCAACCGCGCCGACAAAGCCGTCGCGAAAGTCCGCTTCGCTTACTCGGCGATCACCTTCCTGCACGGTTACCGTCATCGCGATGGTCTCCCGTTCAGCTCGGCTTCTCAGCGCCTCGGCGCGGTGGCTCGGCCGGCGGAGAGGGTTCGTTCGCATCGTCGCGCTCCACCTTTTCGACACGCCGGCGCAAACTTTCCACCTCGCCCATCAGCCCGTCGAGGGCGGCGGCGACGGGATCGGGGATATCGCCCTTTGGCGTGCCGTAGGCGCGAAAGCCCTCCGTGGCCTCAGCCGGGCGCGCCGACACCTGCCGGGCCGGACTGCCGACCATGGTGACGCCGGCCGGCACGTCTTTCAAGACGACCGTGTTGGCGCCGATTCGCGCACCTTCACCAACCGTAATGGGGCCTAAAACCTGGGCGCTGGAGCCGATGATCGCCCGGTCCATGATCGTCGGGTGACGCTTTTCCTTTTCCAGCGCCACGCCGCCCAGGGTGACGCCTTGATAGAGGGTAACGTCGTCGCCGATTTCCGTCGTCTCGCCGATCACGCAGCCCATGCCGTGGTCGATGAACAACCGCCGCCCGATGGTGGCACCGGGATGGATCTCTATCCCCGTCAGCATGCGCCCGATATGCGACAACAGGCGGCCGAGGAAATACCACTCCGCCTTCCAGGCACCATGCGCCAGGCGATGATAGATCAGCGCGTGGAACCCGGGATAACAGAACACGACCTCGATCCGCGAGCGCGCCGCGGGGTCGCGTTCCATGATCACGTCTATGTCCTGGCGCAGGCGGTCGATAAACGCTGCCATCGAAGGTTCCATTCTTCAGTTCTTACCGCGTGCTCTTCGTGCTCTTCCCTCAAACCTGCCCGAATGCGAACCTTTGCTTTATGGACGCAATACGGCACACATCTGGATTGGAGATTCTCAGTAGCCCCGCATGCCGAACACGCTGACGGGAGTCTCGGCCGGTGATTCCGCTGGCCAGCGCAGATCCATCGCCGACGGCGGCCCATTGGCGGCCGGCTGGTAAAAGACCGAGATTTCGTCGAAGGCCGAGCACCACTCACCCACGTCGGCCCCATCGGGCAGTTCAAACGCGTTGAAGCCGCACCGACGCATGAAGAGGAGCTGGTCGCGCAGCACGTTGCCGACGGCGCGCACCTCGCCCCGATAGCCAAGGCGTTGGCGCAGGAGGCGCGCATGGGAATAGGGGCGACCATCGGTGAACTTGGGAAATTCGAGGGCGACGAGCCCGAGCCTCGGCAGGTCATCGGCTATGGGAAGCGGTGACTGTTCGCTGTGCAAGATGATGCCGAGAGGTGCGTTCCTTAAGACCAGGCGATCGCGGTCCCGGCGCCACCGATCGTAGGTAAGGAGCGCTGACGCGCCGTCAGGAACGGGGTCCTCGTCGGCAACCCGGATCCAGGGATCCTGGGCCGCCTGATCACCCTTGAGCAATACCATAGAGATCCTCCTTGAACGGTTGGGCGCCGACACGGCGGTAAGTGTCGAGGAAGCGCTCACCTTGGCAGCGCTGGGCCAAGTAGGTGGTGACGATGACCTCTACTGCATCGGTGATGGCATCATAGGAAAAGGAAGGACCCACCACCTTGCCCAGCGACGCGGTCTCGTCACTGCTACCGCCAAGTGTGATTTGGTAATACTCCTCTCCCTTGCGATCGACACCCAGGATACCGATGTGGCCGACGTGGTGGTGGCCGCAGGCGTTGATGCATCCCGAGATATTGATTCGAAGTTCGCCGATGTCGTGCTGCCGGTCCAAATTGCGGAAGCGTTCGATGATGCGCTGCGCCACGGGGATCGACCGCGCATTGGCGAGATTGCAAAAATCGAGGCCCGGACACGCGATGATATCGGTGACGAGCCCGACGTTGGGTGTCTCCAGACCAGCTGCGGCAAGCCCTTCCCAGACAGCGGACAGCTCGGCCAACTTCACGTGGGGCAGCACCAGGTTCTGGGCATGGGTGACCCGGATTTCGCCGAAGCTGTAGCGTTTTGCCAGATCTGCCACGGCCTCCATTTGCTCCGCCATGATGTCGCCGGGAGAGCCGCCCTCGGGCTTGAGGGAGACGTCGACGATGGCGTAGCCGGACCGCCGGTGGCGGGCGAGGTTGGTTTGGCACCAGCGCGCGAAGGCGGTATCCTGACGGCGCCGTGCCTCGAACTCAGGAACTGTCGCCTCCAGGTCCTCATAGGTTGGTGGCAGGAAGAAGGCACGGATGCGTTTAATCTCATGGGCCGGCAGCGCCGGACCGGTGTCTTCCAGCTGATGCCATTCGTCCTCGACCATGGCTGCGAAGGTTTCGGCGCCCAGGCTGTGGACCAAGATCTTGATGCGCGCCTTGTACAGGTTGTCGCGCCGGCCGAGCATGTTGTAGACGCGCAAGATGGCCTCGAGATAGGTCAGCAGATCGGCCTCGGGCAGGAAGGATCGAATAGTGGTACCGATCATCGGTGTCCGTCCCTGGCCGCCGCCCACCATGACCTCGAAGCCTAGAGCGCCGTCAGAATCTCGACACAAGCGCAGGCCGATGTCATGCACGCGAAGCGCGGCGCGGTCCTGGGGCGCACCCGTGACCGCGACCTTGAACTTGCGCGGCAGGAATGAGAACTCGGGATGGAGTGAAGACCACTGGCGGATGATCTCGGCGTAGACACGCGGGTCCGCGACCTCGTCGTCGGCAACCCCGGCGTAAGCGTCGGCGGTGACATTGCGGATGCAGTTGCCGCTGGTCTGGATGGCATGCATTTCGACGGCGGCCAGGGCATCGAGAATATCGGGCACGTCAGCAAGGTTCGGCCAGTTGAATTGAATGTTTTGGCGCGTCGTGAAGTGACCGTAGCCGCGGTCCCACGTGCGGGCGATATACGCCAACGCGCGCATCTGGTCGGCCGACAAGGTGCCATAGGGAATGGCCACCCGAACCATGTAGGCGTGGAGCTGTAGATAGAGCCCGTTCATCAGGCGGAGCGGCCGGAATTCAGCCTCGCTCAACTCGCCGGAGAGCCGACGCGCCACCTGACCACGGAACTGACGCGCACGCTCATCAACAAGGTTTTGGTCCAAGGTGTCATAGCGGTACATTGTTCACGCTCTTGGCTTGTGATGGCCGTACGGCACGGTCGGACCCCGGGCGCGAATGCGCTCACGCTGGCTCACTGGCTTCAAGCCTCTCGCCGCTTTCTCGACGGTCATGGCATATGGCTCCACCACCCGGCATGCCGCCACGTCCGCCTCCGTATTCGCGATCAGTTCTTCGGCTTCGGTCTCCTTGGTGACGTCATGGGCATCGCCAAGGCGCAAGGACCAACCTCCGTCCGCCGTTTGGTAGACTACGGCTCCGTCATGTAACCGATTGGCGGTTACTATCATCCTAGTGGCGTTCCTCATGCCGTCTCGCGGTGGCCAAACGACGCCCATGTCGCCGCGTCGACTGCGCGGCGCGCCACCTCGCCGATGACCAGAAGGGCCGGAGCCTGGATCGCGTGGTTTTCCACCGTCTCGCCGAGGGTGGCGACGCTTGCCGTAACGATCCGTTGTCCGGGCAGGGTGCCGTTTTCAATGACGGCAGCCGGCGTTACGGGGTCCAGTCCGGCGCCGATCATACGCCGGGCGATGGCGTCGGCGCCGGCGACGCCCATGTAGATGACGAGGGTCTGTCCGAGGCGGACCAGTGCCGTCCAGTCGAGATCAACAAGACTGTCGGCGGTGGCACCGGTGAGGAACGTCACGGCCCGCGAAATACCGCGTTGGGTGAGAGGAATTCCGGCCGCCGCCGCGCAGCCCAGCGCGGCAGTGATCCCCGGCACGACCTCGACCGCGATACCGTGGCGGGCCAGCGTTTCGATTTCCTCGCCGCCACGGCCGAAGATGAACGGATCGCCTCCCTTGAGGCGCACCACGCAGCGCCCGGCGCGTGCATAGTGGACCAGCAGCGCGCCGATCGCGGCCTGGGAATGGCCGCGTCCGCCGGGCGTCTTGCCGACATCAATCAGATGTGCTTCCGGCTGGGCGTGGGCCAACACGCCGGGACCGACGAGGCGGTCGTAAACCACCACGTCGGCACGGCCAAGCCACGTCACCGCCCGCAGAGTCAAAAGATCTGCCTCTCCCGGCCCGGCGCCGACGATTGCGACCCGGGCCATTCTTGCTGGGTCAATGCTCATGTCGAGAGCCGCTGGCGAGTTGTGCATCTCCGAGGCCTTCGATCGTCCCTCCCGGCAACCTCTGTCTCCACCCTGAGGGTGAGGGTGGGACTGAAGTAAAGGACAGGGGGCCGAACCCCATTCTCGTGTGGTTGTTTTTGCAGGGTGCAGGAAAGCTGCCGCCTGTCGTCATCGGATCGCCATTCGCTCATCTCGATCTCCGCTAGTCACGTCACGATCGTCCTCGAATGTATCCGCCGCGTTTCGCCCTGGCAACAAGCTGCAAGGGATATAAACAGAAATATCTTTTTTGATATTTCGAATTAATGGATTTGATCGGAAATTATTTTGTTATAAGTTCGTAAGTGAGAAATATTTTTCTGCAATCATCAATTGGAGGATTCCCGTGGATGCCATCGACGTGAAGATTCTCGCCTGCCTACAGAAAGACGCAACCATGGCGATTTCTGACATCGCGGACCAGGTCGGCCTGACGACCTCGCCGTGTTGGAACCGGATCCAGAAGCTCGAAAGCGAGGGCGTCATCATCGCCCGCGTCGCCCTCTTGGATCCGGCCCGGCTCAACCTGGCCGCCACCGTGTTCGTCGCGGTGCGCACCAACCAGCACAGCTCGGCCTGGCTCAATCGGTTCGCCAGCGCGGTCGCCGACATTCCCGAGGTGGTCGAGTTCTATCGTTTGAGCGGCGAAATTGATTACCTTCTAAGGGTCGTCGTCCCCGACATCGCCGCCTACGACCGCCTTTACAAGCGACTCATCGACCGGGTGGAGCTGGCCGACCTAAGCTCCAGCTTCGCCATGGAGCAGATCAAATACACGACAGCCTTGCCCCTCGATTACGTCGACGACAGCCGGACCTAAATGTCGCTCATGCTAGGTTGCCGAGCGATGAACTGCCATGCGAGGCGCGGGAATTCTAAGTCAATTTTGGAAGATTTTGGACTTCTAAATCCAGTGTCCGAATGTCCGATCCTGGCTATTAACGGACGTTCTGAGGGCCGTTGATTTCCGACCGCTTTGCGGCGCTTAGCGGACCTTATTCAAGCTTGGCTTAGAGGTCTGTTCCTGACCCATTGCAGACATTCAATCTCGATGGGCTCACCCTTCAACTTCGGCACAATCTTGGTTCTCCAGCGTCGGAGATAGATGATCCGAAACTCATACTCTTGAGGTTGGCCCAGTAGGCCGCTGCCTCGCACATCGGGCAGGCTCTCGACGTGGAATACATGAAACAATCGCGAAGATCGCGGGTTCCTAGGTTGCGAGCCGCATCTCGGATGGCCTCCATTTCTGCATGTGCCGTCGAATCACGATTGACGACAACACGGCTTGGCGCCTGTCCGACGATCCGCCCGTCCTTGACGATCACAGCGCCATACCCTTGATCACCCGTTTCGAGAGCCAAGGTTCGCATACGACCAGCCTGCTCCATGAACGCGGAGGGAGTGCCTTTTGATGGTAGGGATTTGTTCTTTGTCGTGGTATCCGCGGCGGTGTGACGAA
>JASLZL010000061.1 GCA_030754885.1 Rhodospirillales bacterium
GGCTTCCATGATTTCCATTCGCTGGCCAAAAATCGCCTTGCGCTGGTCGTTCATGACGTCGTCGTATTTCAGCAGGTGCTTGCGGATATCAAAGTTGCGGCCTTCAACCTTGGCCTGCGCTTTTTCAAGCGATTTATTGACCCATGGATGAATGATGGCTTCGCCTTCTTTCATGCCCAGGGTCTTGAGCACCTTGTCCAGCCGCTCCGATCCGAAGATACGCATGAGGTCATCTTCCAGACTCAGAAAAAAGCACGTGCGGCCCGGGTCGCCTTGACGGCCGGAACGGCCGCGCAGCTGATTGTCGATGCGGCGGCTTTCATGGCGCTCAGTACCGAGGATAAAGAGCCCGCCGGCGGAGATAACCTGTTTCTTCTTTTCCGCCACCTCGGCGCGCAGGGCGGTAATGCGCTCGTCGCGCTCGGCGCCGTCGGTCACGTCGCCCAGTTCCTGATTGACGCGCATGTCTGGATTGCCGCCAAGCTGAATGTCGGTACCGCGGCCCGCCATGTTGGTGGCGATGGTCACCGCGCCGACATTGCCGGCCTGGGCGATGATGTAGGCCTCTTGTTCGTGATAACGCGCGTTGAGGACCTTGTGATCGACCTTGTGCTTCTTGAACAGCGCCGCCAGGTGCTCGGACTTCTCAATCGTGACGGTGCCCACCAGGACCGGTTGGCCGCGCTTCTGGCAGTCCTTGATGAGCGCCAAGATGGCCCCGTCTTTCTCGACGACGGTGCGGTACACTTCGTCGTCAAAGTCTTCGCGGATGCACGGCAGATCGGTTGGAATGTCCACCACCTCAAGCTTGTAAATTTCCGAAAACTCACCGGCTTCCGTCATCGCGGTGCCGGTCATGCCGGCCAGCTTGGGGAAGAGCCGGAAATAGTTCTGGAAGGTGATCGAGGCCAGAGTCTGGTTCTCGTGTTGGATGGACACCCGTTCCTTGGCCTCAAGGGCTTGGTGCAGGCCTTCCGAATAGCGCCGTCCTTCCATCATGCGGCCGGTGAACTCGTCGATGATGATGACCTTGTCGTCCTTAACGATGTAGTCGGTGTCGCGGGCGAAAAGCGTGTGGGCGCGCAACGCCTGATTGGCGTGGTGGACCAAAGAGATGTTGGCGATATCGTAAAGCCCGCCTTCGCCCAGGAGCTTCGCCTCCGACAAAAGATTCTCAATCTTCTCGGTGCCGGACTCGGTGAAGCTGACGGCGCGTGCTTTTTCGTCCTTTTCGTAGTCTTCATCGATCAACTTTGGGATCAGGCGGTCGATCTTTTCATAGAGCTCCGACGAATCCTCGGCCTGGCCCGAGATGATCAGCGGCGTGCGCGCCTCGTCGACCAAGATCGAGTCGACCTCGTCGACGATGGCGAAATTGAAGGCGCGCTGAACCATGTCGTCGAGCTGGAATTTCATGTTGTCGCGCAGATAGTCGAAGCCGAACTCGTTGTTGGTCCCATACGTCACGTCGCTGGCATAGGCGGCGCGCCGCTCGTCGTCTTCCAGGCCGTGAACGATGCATCCGACGCTAAGGCCGAGGAACTTGTATATCTCGCCCATCCACTCGGCATCGCGCTGGGCCAGGTAATCGTTGACTGTGACGACGTGTACGCCCTGGCCGGAAAGGGCGTTGAGATAGACCGGCAGCGTCGCCACGAGGGTCTTGCCCTCGCCGGTCTTCATCTCGGCGATCATGCCCTTGTGGAGGACCATGCCGCCCAAGAGCTGAACGTCAAAATGGCGTTGGCCCAAGGTGCGCTTGGCAGCCTCGCGGACGGTGGCGAAAGCCTCGACCAGCAGGTCGTCCTTCGTTTCACCATTTTCCAGGCGTTGGCGCAGCGCCGGCGTGCGGGCGCGAAGCGCGTCGTCGCTCAATGCCTCCAACTCGGACTCCATCGCGTTGATGGCATCGACGTCCGATTGCAGGGTCTTGAGATAGCGTTCGTTGGCGGAGCCGAACAGCCGCCGGGCGATGGCGCCTAACATGGCGATCCTCAAGAGAAATTCCGCGAGTCTTCCGCGATTCTGGATGTGGGAAAGAGATAGAGGCCCGGTGGGCGCATGTCAATGAATGGAAGGCGCCGACCCTAATCCCCCTCCAAATCCCCGAACACGTCTTCCATAACATCGGCGAGCCGGGCGCGGATGGCGTCGGGGTCGGCCATCACCTTGGCCAGGGACGTGCCGTCGCCGGCGATGGGAAGGTCGGGTACGGCGTGGTCGAAGATGCGCCGCCGCACTGCCTGGCGGATCGACTTGGGGAGCGCGTAGAGGCGGTTGTTGAGGTCGCCCATGGTGGCGTCGTCGAAGACTGCTTCCCAGGCCTCGCGTTCGGGGCCGAAATCGAAGTCGGCGCGGACGTTGTCTTTGATCCGTGCAGCGCGCAGGCGACGGGTTTTTTCCTCAATCACCGTTCCGTTCTTAGCCAGCACGACGCCGTAGTCGTCCTTGGCGCCGCGCCTCGTGACGAAGCCCAGCTCGACATCGGTGCGGACCCTTTCGGGGTCGCGCAGATAGGGATCGCCATAGCCGCTGCCGCCCGGCATTCTAAGCGTGACCGTGTCGCCTCGGCTGACGTGTAGCTCGTCAATCTTGGTCAGCTTCTGTTCGTTCGCCTTGCCCTGGTTGAGGGTGCCGGTGAACGGCGCCGCCGGGCGGGCGCCGAAAACACCCCACGACGGAAAGCGCAGCCGTTCCATGCCGCGGCACAAGATGACGGCGCTGTCGCTCAGGATCTCGACGGTGATGAACTGGCCGACGCCGCCGCGCCAGCGCCCGGGTCCCCCTGAATCGGTGCGCACGTCGTATTCGCGGATGATGACGCCGAACTCGTCCTCGACATATTCCACCGGGTGGTTGCGCAGGTTCGACATCGAGGCATCGCGGGCATCGACCCCGTCGAAGCCGAGCCCCGCCCCCATGCCGCCTCGGGTCGGCTCCAGCACCGTCACCTTGGGCCGGCCGCTCTCGGCATCGAACTCTGAATAAACGACGGCACCGCTGGAACCGCAGGTCGGCGCCGCCATCTGGTCAGGAACCGCCTTTAGAAGCGCGCCGGTTAGCGCATCGTTGAGGCGCCGCGACGGCGCCGCGCGGATGCCGATGGCGTCTGGGAACTGGGCGTTGAACAGCGTCGCCTTGGGATTGGTCACGGTGATGTGGCGATAGACGCCGGCGTTGGGCTCGATAATCGGGTCGTGGGTGCCAATGAAGGTGGTAAGGCGCATGGTCAGCCAATAGTTGCGCCCGCCCATGGTCGGCACATTGTAGGCGGCGGCAACTTGCGGATCGGAGCCGGTGACGTCGAGATTGACGCGCCCATCCTTCGCCGTCATGCGGATGCGCACGCGAAGCGGGATGCGGGTGACCATGTCGTCGTCCATGAAATCCCAAAAATCGAACGAACCGTCCGGGATGCGCCGCAGGACGGCACGCGCCTTGTCGGCCGAGTAATCCAAGAGATCCTTTTGGCAAGCGTGAAAGGTCTCCACGCCAACCTCGGCGATCAACTCGGCGATGCGCTGGCGACCGGTGATCAGCGATCCCAGCATGGCGTGGATGTCGCCCATGTTGACGTCGGGGGTTCGGCAGTTGGCTTGGAACAGACCCAACAGGTCGTCGTTCAGGACCCCTTTGCTGACCACCTTCATGGGCGGGATGACCAGACCTTCTTGGAACAGCTCGTTGCTCGACGGCGAGATCGAGCTCGGCACCTTGCCGCCGACATCGGTGAAGTGGATGAAGCACCAGCCGTAGGCGACGATTTTGCCCTTGTGATAGTAGGGCTCCAACATGTGAATGTCGGGCAAATGCGTCGACAGCCCCTGGGAGCGATAGGGATCGTTGGTGATGATGACGTCGCCCTCTTCCAAATCGGGGACGCCGCGAATGGTGGGCGTGCAGTCACAGTCGATGATAAACGTCGTGCCGGCCGATGGTGGATAGCCGAAGATAAGCCCGTCGCGGTCGACAAGCGCCGTGCAGAAATCCGCCGCCTCCTTGACGTAGGCCGAGCGCGAGGCGCGTTGCAGGTTGACCGACATCTCGTCGGCCGCCGCCGTTATCTTGTTGCGCAGGATCTCGAAGAGGACAGGATCGAGCTTCATGGCGTTTCCTCCGCCCGGACAGCGCCGAAGGCATTGGCCATGGCCTCTTTCAGGCGCACCTTGGCGGCATCGGCATCGGGGATGGCGTCGGTGATCCATCCCCGCCCGGCGCGCTCAAGGTCGGGTACCACTTGTTCAAATATCCATTTTCGCCTTTCGGCCCGGACCGACTTGGGTAGCCCCATCAAACCCTCGACCATCTCGCACATGGTTTTGTCGTCGAAGACTTCCTCCCAGGCTTCGCGCTCCGGACCGAAGTCAAACTCGGCGTGGACGTTGTCGCGCACCCGCTCGGCACGCAGCCGCTTGGTGGCTTCTTCGTCGAGGCAATCGTCGGCGGCAATGACGACGCCATAATCGTCGCGGGCTCCTTGGCGGCTGACGAAACCCATCTTAACGTCCTGGCGCACCTTATCGGCCGGCCTCAGACAAGGATCGCCATAACCGCCGCCGCCCGGCATCAAGAGGGTCAGCGTATCGCCCTTCTTGACCGCCAAGGTGTCGATCTTGGTGAGCTGGCGCTCGTCGGGCCGGCCGCGGTTGAGCAACGCCTGGAACAGCTTGGCCGGTTTGGCCCCCATGACCCCGAAGGCGGGAAAGCGCAACCGGTCCATGCCGCGGGCCAGGAAGCTGCTGCCGTCGCGGGTGATCTCGACGGTGATGATCTGTCCGGCGCCGCCGCGCCAGCGGCCGGGACCGGCGGAGTCCGGGTTGACGTCGTACTCGCGGATGATGACGCCGGCTTCCTCCTCTACCGTCTCGATGGGGTGGTTTTGCAGGTTGGCCATGGAACTGTCGCGCACATCGACGCCGTCGCCGCCGTTCCACGCCCCCATGCCGCCGCGCATGGGTTCCACCACCTGGACGGTGCGTTTGGTGCCGTCGGCCTCATATTCGGCAAGCGCGAACGGGGTCGAGGCACCGCAGGTCGGCGCCCCCATCATGTCGGGCACGGCGCGGACCAAAAGCCCGGTGATGGCGTCCTGCAGGCGCCGCGACGGCGCCGAGCGGACGCCGACGGCGTCGGGGAACTCGGCGTTGAGAATGGTGCCGGGCGGGTTGGTGACGCTCATCGGCCGGTAGAGCCCGGCGTTGAGGTGGACGGTGCGGTCGTGCGAACAGATGAAGGTGGTCAGGCGCATGGTCAGCCAGTAATGCACGGTCCCTGCGGTGGGTACGTTATAGGCGCCCCGCACCGCTGGGTCGGTCCCCGTCAGGTCCATGTGCACCAGGCCGTCGCGGACGGTCAGCTTGACGCGCACCCGGACCGGGTGGATGGTCAGCATGTCGTCGTCCATGTAATCCCAGAATTCGTAATCGCCGTCGGGGATGCGGCGCAGCACGGCGCGGGCCTTGGCCGCCGAATAGTCCTGCAATTCGGTCTGCGCGGCGAGAAACGTCTCGACTCCGTGGCGTTCGATCATGTCGGCGACGCGGCGGCTTCCTGTTTCCAGGGAGCCCAGGATAGCCTTGATATCGCCCATGTTCTGATCGGGCGTACGCACGTTGGCGCGGAAAAGCGTAACGAAGTCCTGATTAAGCTCGCCCTTGTTCAGGATCTTCATCGGCGGGACCTGGAAGCCTTCTTGGTATATCTCGTTGTTGGCTGGCGAGATCGAGCTTGGTACCCGCCCGCCGACATCGGTGAAGTGGATAAAGCTCCACCCATAGGCGACGATACGGCCCTTGTGATAGTAGGGACGGATCATGTGCAGGTCGGGCAGGTGCGTGGCCAAGCCCTTCGACGCCCACGGATCGTTGGTGATGATGACGTCGCCCGGTTCCATATCGGGAACGGCGGTGATGGTGGGGCCCAGGCGGCGGTCGATGTTGAACACCGTCGATCCTGAAGGCCAGGCGAAGATACGCCCAGCCAGATCGGCAATGCCGACGCCGAAATCCGCCGCTTCCTTCACATAGAGCGAGCGCGAGGCACTTTGCAGGGCGAGTGCCATTTCCTCGGCCGCCGCCGTCGCCTTGTGGCCCAGGATTTCCAGGGTCACGGGATCCAGAGCCATGACGTTTCTCCGTTCTCGGTATTTTTTGCCGGCGCCCGATCCAGAACACTAGGTCCTTCGCGGCGCGCAAGTCAAACTTGTCCGGGGCCGCTCTGCGCCGTTATTGTGGGTCGGGGAGGGGACGTTAAATGAGCCATGCCACGGACCGGGTCGGCGACAGTGTCCACATCATCGGCGCCGGAATCGTCGGCATGTGCACAGCGCTTTACTTACAGCGCGAGGGATTCGAGGTGACCGTCCTCGACGGCCGGGGCCCCGGCGAGGGGGCGTCCGGCGGCAACGCCGGCAGCCTTGGAATCGCTTCCATCCCGCCCGCCTCGCTGCCCGGCGTGATCCGCCGGGTGCCCCGTATGCTGCTTGATCCACAGGCGCCGCTGATTATCCGCTGGCGCGAACTTCCCCGCCTGTTGCCGTGGTTCGCGCGTTTTGTCCGCAATGCCACACCCAGCCGGGTGGAGAGGATCGCCGACGCCCGAGCGCGGCTGCTTGAGCGGGTTCACGATGCCTACGCGCCGCTGCTTGAGGATGCCGGGGCGGGAGATCTGGTGCGCCGAACCGGAAAGGTGATTGCCTTCGAGCACGCGGATGGACCGGCGCGAAACCGCTATACGATGGAGATGCGCCGCCGACGGGGCGTACGGATGGAGGTGCTGGACGGCGACGCCGTGCGCCGAATGGAACCGGCCCTTGGACCCCTGGTGCGGGCCGGGGTCTACTTTCCCGACGTCCACTATGTGGCCGATCCGTTGCGTCTGGTGCAAACCTTTGCCGAGCGCTTCCAGAGACTCGGCGGGCGGTTGTTGAAAGAGACCGTCACCGGGGTCGAGATGGAAGCCGCCGGGCCGCAGGCTATCCTAACGACGGCTGGCCGCCATACGGTTGGCCGGCTGGTGCTGGCGGCCGGGCCGTGGTCGCGGCCGCTGGCCAGAATGGTGGGATACCGGGTGCCCATGGCGACTCCGTTCGGTTACCACACCATGCTCGTCGATACCAAGGTGCGACCGCGCCTTCCCGTCATGTCCGACGACCGCAACATCGCGGTGACGCCCATGGATGGCGCGGTGAGGATTACCGGCATCGCCGAGTTCGCCGCCGTCGATGCGCCCGCCGACTGGCGCCGCGCCGATATCGCGCTCGGCCATGTGCGTGCCCTCATGCCCGATCTGGGCGGCACCGTTGCGTCGCGTTGGCAAGGTGCCCGGCCCTCGACACCGGACTCGCTTCCGGTGATCGGCCGTTCGCCGCACTTCTCCAATGTCTTCTTCGCTTTTGGTCACGATTCCCTGGGCCTCACGATGGGCGCCGTCACCGGGCGCCTGATCGCGGCCGAGCTGGCCGGCCGGGCACCGGAGATCGACATGGCGCCTTACCGGCCGGACCGTTTTGATCCAGCTTGGTTGGGGCTCCTGACTTGTACGCGCCCGGGCAATATGCCATATCGTGGATGAGGGGGGTTTATCGGCCCGTCGTGCGAGAAAGAGGGCGGCGGTCCGCCAAGAAAGGGACTTCATTCATGAATTTCGGTTGCCGTAATTTTGGCCTGCTCGCGGTCGTCGCGCTGGCGGGGGGCATCGTCATTGGCGGCGCGTCCGTCGTGATCGCGGCCGAGGGCGACGATGCCCAGGATCCGGTCATCGCCACTGTCAATGGTGAGAAAATTTTTGCCTCCGAACTCACCTTTGCCCAGTCGCAACTTCCGGACGAGTATAAACAGATACCACCGGCTGTCCTGTTCGGTCTCCTGATCGACAGTTTGATCGATACCAAATTATCGGTGGCCCAAGCACGCCGCGAGGGTTTCGACAAAAAGCCCGAAGTCGTGCGGCAGTTGGCTCGGATTGAGAGCCAGATTCTGCAGAGGGCCTATCTGGAGAAGCAAATCGAAGAGGGCATGTCCGAGGAAGCGATGAAGAAAGGCTATGAAAAATTCATTGCGGAATCGAAGGGTGGAGAAGAGGTGCGGGCCAGCCACATCCTGGTTGAGACCGAAGGTCAAGCCAAGGAGATCATATCCGAATTATCCGGCGGCGCCGATTTTTCCGAACTGGCCAAGGCCAAGTCTATCGGCCCGTCGTCCGACAAGGGTGGTGACCTTGGCTTCTTCAAGCGCGACGGCATGATTGCCGAGTTCTCGGATGTGGCCTTCGCGCTCAAGGACGAAGAGATTACCCAGACACCGGTCAGGACCCAGTACGGATGGCATGTCATCAAGGTGGTCGAACGGCGCAAGGCAAGGCCTCCGATGTTCGAGGAGGTCGAAGGGGAGGTGCGCAACAGGGTAACGCGCAATATCGGCATAGAAGTCATGAAGTCGTTGCGCGCCGCCGCCGAGATCAAGCGCTTCGGACCCGACGGTTCGGTTATCGAGGCGCCCGCCAAGTAATACCAAGGATCAATGATAGTGACCCATAGAGATCGCGTATGCGGCCCGTCGGGTAGGAGAAATGCTGCCGGCGATGCCCCGCATCG
>JASLZL010000062.1 GCA_030754885.1 Rhodospirillales bacterium
CGTCGAGGGGGCGTGTGAGAAGAAGGCGCATGCTAATCAAGGCTATCCATGAAGCCGGGACCGGCCCGGCGGCGCAGCTCTTCCCCGGCGTCGATGCCCATGGCGCGGGCGTCGGCCACAGGGCCGTGGCGTTCGGTGGTCAGGACTTCAGAGCCGTCGGGGCGGGCAACAAGGCCGGTCAAGACCAGCGTTCCGTCCTCGGCCACGTTGGCCAGGGCCGCGATAGGCGTTCGGCACGAACCGTCAAGGACCTCCAACAGGGCCCTCTCGGCGGTTACCCGGTGCAGGGTCGAGAGGTGGTTGAGGGGCGCCAAAAGGGCCAGGGTCCGATCATCGCCGGCGCGACACGCAATGCCGATGGCACCCTGACCGACGGCGGGCAGCATCTCGTCGGGCTCCATGACCGAGGTCAGGGCGTTCGCCAGGCCGAGGCGGCGCAATCCGGCGACGGCCAATAGAGTGGCGTCCACCTGACCTTCGCTCAGTTTGCGGATCCGGGTTTCCACGTTGCCCCGGTAAAGAGCGACGCTGAGATCGGGACGGCGGTGTAGAATCTGAGACCGGCGCCGAAGCGAGGTGGTGCCGACGACGGCGCCTTCGGCCAGCCCGGCCAGATTGGGCGCCACCGGCGAGAGAAAGCCGTCGCGCGGATCCTC
Source organism: Rhodospirillales bacterium (assembly GCA_030754885.1). Taxonomy (GTDB): domain Bacteria; phylum Pseudomonadota; class Alphaproteobacteria; order Rhodospirillales; family JASLLZ01; genus JASLLZ01. Next base: position 657 of record JASLZL010000062.1, read on the forward strand.
ACGCTCCAACATACACGGAAGGACAAGCCCGTCGGGCAGCCAGGTCGGCACGTCCTTCATGGAATTGACCGATAGATCGACACGACCCTCCATCAAGGCTTCATCAATTTCCTTGGTGAACAAGCCCTTGCCGCCGATCTCGGCGAGAGGGCGGTTGAGCTCACGATCGCCCGTGGTGCTGATGACCACGATCTCGATGGCGCCGTCAGGGCTGAGCTCGGGATGGGCAGCGGCGAACCGCGCGCGGGTTTCCTCGGTCTGAGCCAGGGCAAGCGGGCTGCCCCGGGTTCCGATACGCAAGGCGGGTGCGGATGTCATTGCAAAACCGAATTGGGCAAAACTTTTTCGATCCTTGGTATAAGATCAACGGCCAGGGACTGGAAGGGCTTTTTGATGATCGTCCTCGGAATTGAAACCAGTTGCGACGAAACCGCCGCCGCCATCGTCAATGGCGAACGCCACATCGTAGCCAACCGGGTGCTGACCCAGATCAATGAACACCGCCCCTTCGGCGGCATCGTACCCGAGATCGCGGCACGAGCCCACCTTGACCACATCGACCGCCTGGTTGCCGAGGCCCTGGCCGAAGCGAAGATCGAATTCGCTCAACTGGACGGCGTCGCCGCCACCGCCGGGCCGGGTCTCATCGGCGGCCTCCTGGTCGGGGTGACCACGGCCAAGGCCATTGCCGCTGTCCATGACTTGCCGTTTCTTGCAGTCAACCACTTGGAGGGGCACGCCCTGACGGCGCGGCTTACCGACGACGTGGCTTTTCCGTATCTGATGTTGCTGGTCTCGGGTGGCCATTGCCAACTGCTGGTCGTCGAAGGGGTGGGGAGCTATCGCCGTCTCGGCACCACCGTCGACGATGCCATCGGCGAGGCCTTCGACAAGGCAGCCAAGATGTTGGGCCTGGGCTTTCCCGGCGGCCCCTTGGTCGAGAGGGAGGCGGCGCGGGGCAACCCCGAACGCTTCACCCTGCCGCGTCCGATGAAGGGACGGCCGGGGTGTCACTTCTCGTTCTCGGGCCTCAAGACGGCGTTCCGCCGGGCCATCGAAACCCTGCCCACGGACAAGCCCGGAGCCGACGACGTGGCCGATCTTTGCGCCGCCTTCCAAGCCGCCGTCGGCGACGTGGTGGTCGACCGCTCGGCCAACGCCATCAAGGCATTCCAAGAGATGCATCCCGACGGCGATACCTTGGTCGTGTCCGGCGGCGTCGCCGCCAACGCCGCACTCAGAAAACGTCTCGCGGTCCTGGCGGAGGACAATGCGTTCAACTTGGTCGCGCCGCCGATGGAACTGTGCACCGACAACGGGGCCATGATCGCCTGGGCCGGGATCGAGCGCCTGCGCCTGGGACTGACCGACGGCCTTGATTTCCGGCCGCGCCCGCGCTGGCCCCTCGACCCCGACGCCCCGCCCGCCATCGGCGCCGGCGTTAAGGCTTGATGGCCTCGGCACGGTAGCTTTCCAAAGTGGCTTTGATTGCGGTTTCGATCGGCGTTGGCTGGAAATCGGGCAGCAGTTGGCGCCGCCTGGTATCGTCGATGATGACGCTCTCTTTCCACAGGTAACGAATTTCCAAAAGCTCCATAAAGGCCGGATAGAGCGTGCCGGCCAGGTAGAGAAGCGGCCAAGGCGTCGTCTTGAGTCTAAGATCGGGATAGCCCGCCAGGCGCGCCACTTGGCGCAGGAAGTCTTCCATCGGCTAGGCGACGGTGCCCTTGAAGTGGATCACTTCGAAGGGCGCCAAACCGTGGTCCAGGTCGAGGAGCGCCAATCCGAGCCGCGCCAGATCGGACGCATAGGCCCACTGATGGGTAACATCGGGCCTTCCGAGGATACGCATCGGCCGGCCCCTGGCGGCGTTGCGAAAAATAAGGTCGACGGACCAGTTGCGCACGGTTGGACCGAAATAATCACCCGCCCTGAGCACGATCACCCGAGGGCCGCTTTCCGAGGCGGCGCGGCGGAGCGCCTGTTCCATCTGAACTCTGACCGAACCCTTCCTGGATGACGGCTTGTTGGAGGCCGTCTCGTCCAATGGGCCATCGGTCTGACGACCCAGGCCGAAGACGTTGCCGGGAAAAAGGATGGTGGCGCCGGCGCGCCTGGCCGCGGCGATGACGTTGGCGGTCGCCCGCGCCATGTGGGGAACCCAGCGGTGATAGGGATAATTGATCCCGTCGACAATGGCCCGGCAGCCCCGGGCGGCGCCCACCAGGGCGTCCACGTCCTGGACGTCGCCCTCGACGATATCGACGGACCGGGCATCACCCAGGCGAAGCCTGGCCTTCACGCCATCGCGGCTGAAGACGCGGATCGCCTCGCCGCGCTCTATCAGCGCCAAGGCCACGGCACCGCCGAAGGCGCCGGTGGCGCCGAGTATGAGGACGGGGCCGGGCGGCATACTCTCTCTCCCCCACTGCCGGGCTTCAACCGGCCGGCCCAGAATGGCCCTAGAATCGTATCGGGAAAAATTAAAACCGACATACGGATTGTTGCTTGTTTCTTGATCGAGACGGTTGAAATACAATCCCCCCTCAAAATCGGCTCGTCTTGGGAATAGCGGATGAAATCGCAATGAAGATCGTGAACCTGCCACGGTTCGACAACATCCGTGGCGACATATACGGCGGCCTGACCGCCGCCGTCGTCGCCCTGCCCCTGGCATTGGCCTTCGGCGTCGCTTCGGGTGCCGGTCCCATGGCCGGTCTCTATGGCGCCATTATCGTCGGTTTCTTCGCCTCTTTGTTCGGCGGAACGCCATCACAGATTTCAGGACCGACGGGTCCAATGACGGTGGTCATGGCGTTGATCGTCATCCAGTACGCCGGCCATCCGGGCATCGCCTTCACGGTCGTTATGATGGGGGGATTATTTCAAATTCTCTTCGGAATCCTGAGGCTGGGCCAATTCATCGGCCTGGTCCCGTTCACCGTAATTTCCGGCTTCATGAGCGGCATCGGGGTCATTATCATCATTTTGCAGCTGCCCCAATTGTTGGGCCATCCGGCCCCATCGGGGGGGATCATCGGCGCCCTCGTCGATTTGCCCTCTATCGCCGCCGCCATTAACTGGCAGGCCTTCCTGTGCGGCGCTGTCGCCCTTGCCATTGTGATTTTTACGCCGCCCCGGATCAACCGCAAAATGCCGTCGCCCCTGATCGCCTTGGTCGCCGGCACGACCCTGGTCTGGTTGATGTTGCCCGACGCACCAATTCTGGGCGACATCCCAACCGGTCTGCCGGCCCTTCAGGCGCCCGCCTTTTCCTGGACCTTGCTGCCCGAAATGATCGTGTCGGCCTTGGTCCTGGCCCTGCTTGGCACCATCGACAGCCTGCTGACGTCCTTGATTGCCGACAACATCACCCGCACCCACCACGAACCCGAACGCGAACTTGTCGGCCAGGGAATCGGCAATCTTGTGGCCGGGCTGTTCGGCGCCATTCCCGGCGCCGGAGCAACCATGCGCACGGTGGTCAACATCCGCGCCGGCGGACTCACGGCCTTGTCGGGAATGATCCATGCTCTGGTTCTGCTGGCGGTGGTTCTCGGCTTGGGACCTCTGGCCGGCCACATTCCGCACGCCGTTTTGGCCGGCATCCTGATCAAGGTCGGCTTCGACATCATCGACTGGAGCTATTTGCGTAAGGTGCGCCGCGCCCCAAGGATCGGTGTCGTGTTGATGTTCGTCGTCTTGGGACTGACCGTCTTCGTCGATCTCATCATCGCCGTGACCGTCGGCATCATCGCCGCCAGCCTGTTGTTCGTGAAGCGCATGTCGGACCTGCAACTGCAAAACATTCAAGCCGCCGACGGCACCCTGGGCGAGGTTCCGATGACGGCGGACGAGCGCGCCATCCTTGATCGCCATCCGCAATCCATATTGCTTTACAGTTTCAGCGGGCCGGTCAGTTTCGGCGCCGCCAAGGGGATGACCAAGAAGCTCCTGTTGGGCGAGCGTCGCAAAGCCTTGATCCTTGATCTCTCCGACGTCACCCACATCGACACCAGCGGTGCCTTCGCCATTGAAGACATTATCGTCAAGGCCAGGGATTTAAGTCTCCCGGTGTATCTGGTCGGCATGCGGGCGCCTGTTCAAAACATTTTGCAGCGCCTGGAAGTCCTCAATCTTGTTTCCGCTAAGCACTGTCATGTGACCAGGCTGGAGGCGCTCCGGACCGCCGCCGAGACGATCCCCGATGTATCGTGAAGCCAACCCTTGTCCCCGGCCCCCGCGAACGGGCATAAGGGACGGACGATGACGGCCATGAAGACAATCGGTATCGTCGGCGCCGGCGCCTGGGGTACGGCGTTGGCCATGGTGGCGAGGCGCGCCGGGTGTGCCGTTACCCTGCAGGCCCGCGAGGCCGAAGTCGCGGCGTCAATTAACGAATGTCACGAGAACACTCTCTTCCTACCCGGCGTGGCCTTGGACCCGGCGATTGTCGCCACGACGAAACTGGCCCCGGCGGCCGACGCCGACGCCGTCCTGCTGGCCGTTCCGGCGCAACATACCCGCGCTATTTGCACCGCCCTGGCGCCGGCCTGGACGCCGGGCGTGCCGGTCGTCATTTGTGCCAAAGGCATAGAACAAGACACCTCTGCCTTGATGAACGAGGTCGTGGCCGAGACCCTGCCCCAAGCCCCCCTCGCCGTCCTGTCGGGCCCCACCTTCGCCGCCGAGGTCGCGCGCGACCTACCGGCCGCCGTAACCCTGGCCTGTGCCGATGGCGATGTGGCCGAAGCCCTGGTGACGGCCTTGGGCGCGCCCCGCTTTCGTATCTACCACTCGCCAGACGTTGTCGGTGCCCTGGTCGGCGGCGCGGTCAAGAACGTGCTCGCCATCGCGTGTGGCATCGTCGAGGGGCGCGCGCTGGGCGACAACGCGCGGGCCGCGCTGATCACCCGCGGCTTGGCCGAGATCGTGCGCCTGGGCCTGGCCAAGGGGGCACGCGCCGAGACATTTCGGGGGCTGTCCGGCATTGGTGACCTGACCCTGACCTGCAACGCCATGCAGTCGCGCAACTTCTCGCTCGGCGCGGCACTGGGCCGGGGTGAATCTTTGGATGCCATCCTCGCCGACCGCGCTTCGGTGGCGGAGGGTGTCTTCAGCGCCGCCGCCGTATCCGACTTGGCGCGCCGTCTGGCTATCGACATGCCGATCTCGGCCGCCATGGACGCGGTGCTTAACCACGCGGCCGACATCGACACCACCATTGCCGGGCTGCTGGCGCGCCGGCCCGGCGCCGAGATGCCGACGGGCGGGTAAGGAGAACGAACCTCAACCAAGAACAACCATTGCGGAGAGAGACAAGGCAAAATGGCTGGTAAAATCCGAACCCGGAGCATGGTCGTGGGATAACCACGTAAAGGCGGGCGTCGCCGAATGGGACGGCGTGCGCAACCACCAGGCGTGCAACAACATGAAGGCCATGAAGGTCGGCGAACAGGCCTTCTTCTATCATTCGGTCACCGAAAAACAGATTGTCGGTATCTTAGAGGTGGCCCGGACCTACTACCCCGATCCCACCGATGCCTCGGGCCGTTTCGGCATGGTCGACTTCAAGGCGATCAGGCCCCTAGCGCAGCCGGTGACGCTGGCCGACATCAAGGGTGACGAGCGGCTCGAGCATCTTGCCTTGGTCCGCCAATCACGGCTTTCCGTGGTGCCTGTCGATGCCAAGGCGTGGCGCATTATCTGCGCGCTCGGCGGCATCAAGGCATAGGTCCTGACGCCGTGAGCGCCGGCGGGCGAACAAAACTGTGCCGCCTCGATGAGGTCGCCGACGGCGGGTCGGAGCGCTTCGTTGCGCAGGTCGACGGTCAAGCGCGCAGCGTCATGGCAGTGCGCCGGGGCCAACAGGTGTTCGTCTATGTCAACGATTGCCCGCACACCGGGGCGCCTCTCGACTTCACGCCGGGAAAGTTCCTCAACCTGGAGGGCACCCACATCTTGTGCACCGGCCACGGGGCGCTGTTCCGCATTGAGGACGGCCACTGCGTCTCGGGTCCGTGCGTCGGCGATGATTTGCAAGCGCTGGACGCCGTGGTTGAGGATGGTGCTGTCTGGGTGGCGGAATAAGCCGAAAAGGGCGCCTCACCCATTTGTGCAGTGCAGCATAATCCTTGTTTTTGGGTAGTTTTTCGGGTAGATTCAGGGTTGGAGCGACTGATATGCGAAAGCGTCGTAACTTGGGCAGCAACGCCCTAAATATCAACAGGGTCCGTACCGAGAGAGGACGCCAGCCATTGTCGCAAGACACGCCTGGTGGGGGACCTGTATTGTGGCGTCGTATGGGCGCTATGAAAGACACAACGATGGCCAATAAGGAGTCTTGATCATGACCAAACGGCAATCTGCCCAGGACGAAGGGGTTAATGAAGCTCAGATCGCGGTCCACTGGAAGGAAGAGGAGTACATCTACCCATCGCCGCAATTCACCGCCCAGGCAAACATGACGGACGCCGACGTTCATGAGCGGTTCGGCCTGGATAAATTCCCCGGATGCTTCAAGGAATATGCCGACCTGCTGACCTGGGACGCCTATTGGCACACCATGCTCGACACGTCCGACGCCCCGTGCTGGAAATGGTTCGTCGGCGGCAAGATTAATGCCTCGTTCAACTGCGTCGACCGCCACTTGGCGAAATACAAGAACAAAGCGGCCATCCACTTCGTGCCCGAACCGGAGAACGAGGCGCCCGTCGCCATCACCTATCGTGAGCTCTATGTCAGGGTCAACGAGTTCGCCCTGGTGCTCAGGGACGTGGCCGGCCTCAAGGACGGCGACCGGGTGACGCTTCACATGCCGATGGTCCCCGAACTGCCGGTCGCCATGCTCGCCTGCGCCCGCCTCGGCGTCATTCATTCCGAGGTCTTCGGCGGTTTCAGCGGCCAGGCTTGCGCCGACCGCATCCATGATTCGGGCTCGCGGGTGCTCATCACCATGGACGGCTATTACCGTGGGGGTAAGTTCATCGACCACAAGGTAAACGCCGACATCGCCGCCGAGGCGGCGGAAAAACTCGGCCAAAAGGTCGACAAGGTGCTGATCTGGCAGCGCTATCCCGGCGAATACCGATCCCAGGCGAAATTGGTCAAGGGCCGCGACCACATCGTCAACGACGAGCTCGCCGCCTTTGCCGGCAAGCGGGTCGATCCGGTCCCCCTGGCCGCCGAGGACCCCCTTTTCCTCATGTACACGTCGGGCACCACCGGCAAGCCAAAGGGCTGCCAGCATTCGATCGGCGGGTATCTCGCCTATGCCGCCGGCACGTCGAAATACATCGAGGACATTCAACCCGAGGACGTCTATTGGTGCATGGCGGACATCGGCTGGATCACGGGCCATTCCTATATCGTTTACGGCCCCTTGGCCCTGGGTGCATCGAGCGTCATGTTCGAGGGCGTTCCGACCTATCCCGACGCCGGGCGGGCGTGGCGCATCGCCGAGCGCCTCGACGTCAATATCTTCCACACCGCGCCGACCACCATCCGCATGCTGCGCAAGGCGGGTCCCGACGAGCCGGCCAAGTACGACTACCACTTCAAGCACATGACGACGGTCGGCGAGCCCATCGAGCCCGAAGTGTGGAAGTGGTACTACGAGGTCGTCGGCAAGGGCGAGGCGATCATCGTCGACACCTGGTGGCAGACCGAAACCGGCGGCTTCCTGTGTTCCACCATTCCGGCGACCCAACCGATGAAGCCGGGCAGCACCGGACCCGCGGTGCCGGGAATCCACCCCGTCATCTACGACGAGGACGGAAACGAGATGCCGGCGGGCTCGGGCAAGGCGGGTAACATCTGCATCCGCAATCCCTGGCCGGGGGCCTTCCAGACCATCTGGGGCGACCGCGAGCGCTACGTCGAGACCTATTACGCCAAGTACTGCAAGGACCCCAAAAGCAAGGACTGGCGGGACTGGCCCTATCTCACCGGCGACGGTGCCATGCTGTCGGAGGACGGCTATTACCGCATTCTCGGGCGCATCGACGACATCATCAACGTCGCCGGCCACCGGCTTGGCACCAAGGAACTGGAGTCCGCCGCGCTGACCGTCGAGGCGGTGGCCGAAGCGGCGGTCGTCCCGTTGGTCGACGAGGTGAAGGGACGCGCCCCCGACGTTTATGTGTCTCTTAAACCGGGCTTCGACGACGCCATGGTCGGACAAGACGTGGTCAAGGCGATTGAAACCACGATCGGCAAGATCGCCCGACCCAAGAACGTCCATATCGTACCCGACATGCCCAAGACCCGGTCCGGCAAAATCATGCGCCGGGTTCTGGCGGCGATCTCCAACACCTTGGACATCGGCGACGTCATGACGCTTGCCAACCCCGACGTGGTCGAAGAAGTGCGCATCATCGTCCAGGGCAAGGAGAAGCTCGCCGTCAAGGATGGACCAGACGACATCGCAAAATTCGGCGACGTAGGTTAAGGCGGGGCGTCTTTAGTTTTATTCGGCACCAGCCCGCACCCCCTCTCGGCCACCCCTAGGTTACAATGTCATGGGTGGCCAGGTGGGAGTGTGGGCTGGCGCCGAAAACAAAAGAAAACGCCCTAAGGCGTCAGCAACCGCGCCGGCACGCCGGCAACAGTAACGCCGGGCGGCACGTCGGCGGTCACCACGGCACCGGCGCCTATTGTGGCGCCGCGTCCGATACGCAAGTTCTGTAGGACCACGGCGGCAGCACCGATATAGGCCTCGTCCTCCACCGTCACCCGGCCGAGAAGAAGGGCGCCCGGCGCCAACGTGCAAAAATCGCCGACCCGCGCATCATGGTGCACGGTGGCGTTGACGTTGAGCTTGCACCCCTTGCCGATGGTGGCATCGGTCATCACGGTGACGCCGCGCTGGATCAAGGAGCCGGGGCCGACCTTTGCGCCGGCGGCGACATGGGCGGCTGGCGAGACAACGCTAAGCAGGGCATCGGCGCCATAGTGATCGGCAAGGCGGCGACGCTGGGCCGGGCCATCCACCGTCAGCAGGACCTTGAGGCCGGGACGCTCGGCGCGTACCGCGGCCCAGGCTTCGTCGTCACCCAGGTAAGGAAGCTCACCCCCCGGATCCACGAGGTCGAACACGCCGACCAGTTCAAGGGCCGGCGACGTTCGCACCAGGTCGAGCACATCCTTGTCGAGGCCAACCAGGGCCAAGGCGGTGGACGGCGCCGTCACGGGCCGGCACGCCAAGGCTTGGGGCTGAAAAGGGATGCTTTCATAGTCCAACACTCGGTAGCGAAGCAAGGCCGCACCTTGTGGACGTTTTCATAGCGGCCCGGGGATGTCAATTCGCATTGCCCGGCGGCGGGGGCCCGCGGTAGGCGGTCTTGTCTTGGATATTTTCTTCCACGCCTCATTATCGATTCGCTCTTGGCGAATAGACCATGCCAGTTTCTCAATTATAGCGAGGGAAACTTCCCGCCAAACTCCATAACCACACACCAATTGCGAAAATAATAGATCAAAATTCGAACAACTATGGGTGGGCCACTAAATCCACTCGATTGAATTTGCACTGGGACTAGCGCGCCCTAACGGGAGCGGTAGACACGGGACCGAACAGGGGGCCTTCAATGATATCGCGCATCACGCTTTTGGCCCTGACCGCCGCTATCTTCGCCGCCGCTCCGGTTGCGGCCCAAGACTCTGTCGTGATCACGCACACGCTGCCACAACTCGAGAAATTGTGGCGGGCACGCATTGAAACTTTTCTGGCGCGCGGGATGATCCCGCTCGTCGATCTTGAATCCAGCCTCAAGCGCAAGGATGCGGAACGATACCTGAACCAGGCGCTGGAGGTCATGGACGACCTCGGTCTGGCCCTCATTGCCTTCGATGGATTTCAGGCCCCGGGTAGCGACAAGAACAAAGGCAAGGGTTATCGCTGGGGTTACGACATCCACAAGGTCGTCAACGCCCATCCCGACCGCTTCGTCCTCGCCACCAACGGCGGCACCAACAAGAACTGGCTCGAGGGCAAGGGCAATTTCACCGACCAGGTCGTGGAACAGGTGCGCTCGGGCACCTATCCCATCATGGGAGAGTTCGACTTCCGCCACTACATGTCCAACAGCCAGTGCAAGAAAGGGCGAACCGACCGCGATTCAGAAATCCCCCTCGACGGCGAGGACGGGCAGCGCCTGTTCCAACTTTCGGAAGAGACGGGCGTTCCCTTCGTCATCCACCTGGAAGCGGAAGACGGCCCCCTGGACGCCCTGGAACGCATGCTCGGACGTCATCCACGAGCCCAGGCTATTGTCGCCCATTTCGGACAGATCCGCCATCCGGCGCGTCAGCGCCGCTTCGGCCCTGCCCTGGTGCGCCGTCTCCTCGCCACCTATCCCAATCTTTATTACGATCTGGCGACGGGCCAGCCCAACCGCCGTTATGCCTGCAACAACGATGTCTTCGACACCGTCATCTGGCGGACAAGCGCGGGCCGCCAGAGCGACACGCTCGGGCCCGAATACAAGGCCATCCTGACGGACTTCAGCCGTCGGTTCGTGGTCGGCACCGATTACGGCGGCGGCCGCGCGACCCTGCCCAGCTTCCTGCGCCAAAAGGTGGGGAACATTCGCCTCATCCTGCGTGACCTTCCCGACCGGGCGCGCCACGACATCGGCTATCGCAACGCCTGGCGGCTGTTAACGGGAAAGCCTTGGCAGTGAAAAAATCAATAGGTGAGGCAGCTAGAAGTCGACGCAGCGGCCCTTGCGTTCCCAATCCCCGTACCGAGTCGGCTCAAGCCCCTTGGGTCCGCCGACTTCTTCGCCACGCTTCTCGGCGCGCGGTTTAGCGGCATCGGCGGATGCGGGCGCGGTGGCGCCGCCGTCGTCTTTGTCCCGGGGCTTCTTCTTTGTCCGCTTCTCGGACTCGGTCATGAAAGTATTCCTCCGTGAGGCCGGCCCACCCAGTCTTAAGGCAATTTCCAGACAAACGAAACCACCGGCGCTATTCGGTTGCCATTCGTGGCAGCACGGTTAAGTTGTCGCGACCATGAAATCCGAGACCACCCCAACCGCGCGCGCCGTCGCCCTTGATGTCCTCGAAGCCGTGTTCGATGGTGCGCGCCCGCTCGACGACGCCATCGGCGGTCATCCCGATCTGACCCGTCTGGCGGTCCGCGACCGCGCCTTCGCCCGCAACCTGGTGGCCACGTGTTTGCGCCGCCGGGGCCAGATCGAGGTCCTTATCGATCACTGCCTGGAGCGACCCTTGCGCGCCAAGGGACGCACGGCCCGTAATCTTCTGCGTCTTGGCGCCGGGCAGCTTCTGTTCCTTGCCACGCCGCCCCACGCCGCCGTCAACGAGACCGTATCCCTGGCCCTGGCCCGTGGCCAGGGACCGTACAAGGGCCTGATCAACGCCGTCCTCAGGCGCCTCGGCCGCGAAGGTCCGGCCCTGGTCGCAGCCCAGGACGCGGCGCGCCTCAATACGCCGGACTGGCTGTGGTCGGCTTGGGAGAAGACGTACGGCAATGCCACATGCCGGCGCATCACCGAGGCCCACCTTAAAGAACCAAGCCTCGATCTTACGGTGCGGGGCGGGGCGGAAACCTGGGCCGAGCGTCTTGGCGGCACCGTCCTTGCAACCGGCAGTGTTCGATGCCGGCCCAAGGGACCGATCGAGGCCATGAAAGGATTCGCCGACGGCGCCTGGTGGGTGCAAGACGCCGCCGCCAGCCTGCCGGCGCGGCTGCTGGGCCCCCTTGCCGGGCGCCGGGTTATCGACCTGTGCGCGGCGCCGGGGGGAAAGACGGCCCAACTTGCCGCCGCCGGGGCACGGGTCATAGCCGTCGATCGTTCCCGGGCGCGCCTCGATCGTTTGCGCCGCAATCTCGAAAGGCTGCGTCTGAGCGCCGAGACCGTGGCGGCGGCGGCCGAGACATGGCATCCCGATGAGCCCGCCGACGCCGTGCTGCTCGATGCGCCGTGCAGCGCCACGGGCACCATCCGGCGCCACCCCGACGTGGCTTGGCTGAAGTCACCCAAGGACGTGGCCGGGCTGGCCGATGTCCAATCGCGTCTGCTCGGTGCCGCGGTGGACATGGTCCGGCCCGGCGGGGTCATCGTCTATTGCGTCTGTTCGCTGCAGCCCGAGGAGGGCGCCGAGCGGGTGCGGGAATTCCTGGCCACAGGCGCGCCGGTGGAGCGCAGCCCCGTTCAACCCGAAGAGATCGGCGGCCTGGACGAGATGATCGATGAGAGGGGCGCGCTGCAAAGCCTGCCATTCCATCTGGGCGATGCCGGAGGCGTCGATGGATTCCACGCCATGCGACTAACGCGTGCCGAATAGAAGACGTAGGTCTTTACATTGCCTCGCGGATGGGGTGTTAAGGGAGAGCCGGGAGCACGGGAAGAGGCGGGATGTCGGATCGGGTAGGATTTCACGAGGATTTCGGGCGCACCGGCCCAGTCAAACAGTCGTCGGACCGCGCCACCGGTTTGGTGTTCGCCGCGGTGTTCGCCATTCTCGCCCTATGGCCATTGTGGTCGGGAGGTTCCATTCGGGGGTGGGCGCTGATTGTTGCCGCCGCCTTTGCCGTTGTGGCGCTCGCCATACCGCGTGCATTGGGACCGTTGAGCCGGGCCTGGCAGGGCCTTGGAAAGGCCATTCATAAGGTGGTCAACCCCGTGGTGATGGGGTTGTTGTTTTATCTGACGGTGACGCCGACCGGGTTGCTCATGCGCCTTTTTGGCAAGGACCCGTTGCGCCTCCGGTTTGATCCTGAGGCTAAAAGTTATTGGATCGAGCGGCGGCCGCCGGGGCCGGCACCGGAAACCATGCACCAACAATTTTAGTGGTTCGGAGGCTGAGCACGCGAAGATGGGATTCTTATTGGAACTATGGGCGTTCTTGCGGGCGCGGAAGAAATACTGGCTGCTGCCGATCATCGTCATGATGGTGGTGTTCGGGGGATTGGTGGTGCTAAGCCAGGGCTCGGCGGTGGCGCCGTTCATCTACACGATATTCTGAGGAACAGGTGCGTATTTTAGGGATATCGGCCTTCTATCATGACAGTGCGGCGGCGCTGATCGAAGACGGGACGATCGTCGCGGCGGCACAAGAAGAACGATTCACGCGCAAGAAGCACGACGCCGGATTTCCCAGCCAGGCGGTGGAGTTCTGCCTGGCTCGGTCCGGCGTCGGGCTTGAAGACGTGGACTACGTCGCCTTCTACGACAAGCCGTTCTTGAAGTTCGAACGCCTTTTGGAAACCTACGTCGCATTCGCGCCCCGGGGATTCACGTCGTTTCGCATGGCGATGCCGCTGTGGTTGCGCGAAAAGCTCTTTCAAAAGGACTTGCTGAACCGCAAGTTCATGACCTACGCACCGGATTTCGATTGGAAAAGCCGCCTTCTCTTCGCCGAACACCACCAGAGTCACGCGGCGAGCGCCTTTTACCCATCACCCTTTGACGAAGCCGTCGTCCTGACCATGGACGGTGTCGGGGAATGGGCGACAACGTCGGTGGCCGTGGGCCAAGGCAACCGCCTTGAGGTGATCAAGGAAATCCATTTCCCCCATTCGCTCGGCCTTCTCTATTCGGCGTTCACCTATTACACCGGGTTCAGAGTGAATTCGGGTGAGTACAAGGTTATGGGCTTGGCACCCTACGGCGAACCCAAGTACGCCAGCCTGATCTTGGACAATCTCATGGACTTGAAAGACGACGGATCATTCCGCCTCGATCAATCGTATTTCGACTATTGCACAGGGCTGACCATGACAAACGGCCGGTTCGATGCCCTCTTCGGAGGCCCGCCCCGGCACCCCGACGAGCTGCTGACTCATCGCCACATGGACCTGGCGGCATCGGTCCAGGCAGTGACCGAAGACGTCGTCTTGCGGATGACCCGGGCGCTGGCGCGCGAGACCGGGAAACGAAACCTGTGCCTGGCCGGCGGCGTGGCGCTGAACTGTGTCGCCAACGGGCATGTATTGCGCGACGGCCAGTTCGATAACCTGTGGGTGCAGCCGGCGGCGGGCGACGCGGGCGGCGCGCTGGGGGCGGCGCTGTGCGCCTATCATGGTTTCCAAGACGGTGCACGGACGGTCTGTGGTGCGGCGGACGCCATGATGGGGTCGTACCTCGGACCCGACTACGAGCAGGGCGAGATTGAGACACGCCTGGAGAATGCCGGGGCGCGCTTTTCCGTTCTTGATGAGGCCACCGCCACCGACCGGGCGGCGCAGGCGCTAGGCGAAGGCAAGGCGGTGGGCTGGTACCAAGGCCGTATGGAATTTGGACCCAGGGCACTCGGCGCGCGTTCGATCCTCGGAGACGCGCGTTCGCCGGCCATGCAAAAGATGCTCAATCTCAAGGTCAAGTACCGCGAATCCTTCCGCCCCTTCGCGCCGTCGGTTTTGGCCGAAGATGTTTCGGACTGGTTCGACCTTGAGGGTGCAAGCCCCTACATGCTGCTGGTAGCGGACGTGGTGGAATCCAAACGCCTCGCCATGACGGCCGAAGAGGAAGCGCTTTTCGGTATCGACAAACTGAACGTTCCGCGCTCGGAGATTCCAGCCGCGACGCACGTCGATTATTCGGCCCGCGTCCAGACGGTACACCGCGAAACCAATCCGCGCTATCACGCGCTGTTGACCCGCTTCAAGGCGTTGACCGGGTGCCCCGTGGTGGTCAATACCAGCTTCAACGTGCGCGGCGAGCCCATTGTGTGTACACCCGAAGATGCCTTTCGGTGCTTCATGGGCACTGAGATTGAGGTCCTGGTGGTGGGCAACTGCTTCCTCATCAAAGACGACCAGGACCCGGCCCTGAAGACCGACTACAAAGACGCCTTCGAGCTCGACTAATAGGCGGGTGGAGGAATGATGGCGGCGCATCGCCATGAGGGTCTGATGAAGCGTAACTGGCGGCGGCTTCGCCACCTCGCCTACGCCAGCCCCCTTTACGGCCTGGCCCTCGGCGGACGCGCCCCAACCGAAATCCGGGGCACACCGCCCGAGGTATGGCCGGGCGACGAGGCGGCGGGCCGCGCCATTTTAGACGGCACCTTCACCGTCGATGGCGGAACCGTTGAGACAGGCGACGCGGCATGGCGCGAAGGCGGTGTCGAGCTACAGGGCTTCGACTGGCTGAGCCACCTCAAGGCAGTGGCCAACGACGAGGCACGGCGCCGGGCGCGCAAATTGACGGCGGCGTGGATCGATGCTCACCAGCGCTGGAGCCTGCCGGCGTGGCGCGTCGACGTGATCGGAACGCGACTGGCCAACTGGTTCTCCCACTATGGTGCCTTGATCCAGGGGGCAGAAGAGGGATTCGAACGCAACCTCCTTACCTCGGCGGCGCGCCAGGCGCGCCATCTGGCACGCACCGCGGCGTCGGAGGCCGAGAATTGGCGGACTTTTCGGGCCGTCAAAGGCATGGTCTACGCTGGCGTCTGCCTGCCCGGCCGGGAGCACGATCTGGATTTGGGGCTGAGGCTTTTGGAACGTGCGTTGGCGCGCCAGATTTTGCCCGACGGTGGACACGTGACACGCAACCCGGCGGTGCTGCTAGCCGTATTGCGCACCCTCGTGGCGCTCCGCGCCACATTAATCGTGGCCCATGTGGAGGTTCCCTCAGACTTGCAAGGCGCCATCGATCGCATGGCCCCCATGGTCCGTTGCCTGCGCCACGGGGACGGTCGGCTGGCACTGTTTAACGGTGGCGGCGAGGTTGAGGAAACCGACATCGCCCGCGTCCTGGCGCAGACCGGAAGCCGTGGGAAGGCGCTCCTCAGCGCACCCCACAGCGGCTTTCACCGCATGGCCTGCGGGCGCACTTTGATCATCGCCGATACCGGTGCGCCGCCGCCGCCGGGCGCCGATGCCGACGCCGCGGCCGGCACGCTCGGCTTCGAGATGAGCGTCGGGCGCCAGCGCTTCGTCGTCAACTGCGGTGCCGCCCGGGACCCGAAGTGGCGTGCCGCCCTGCGCTCAAGCGCCGCCCATTCGACCGTCATTGTCGACGATGTCAACTCATCCGAGGTGCTGAGCCCGGAAGGCCTTGGCCGGCGTCCCGACCACGTCTTCGCCACCCGCCGCGAGGCCCACGGCAACCTCTTGATCGAGGCCAGCCACGACGGCTATGCCCATCTCTTCGGTCTGCTCCACCGGCGGCTCATCCACATGACCCCAGACGGCAGCGAGGTGCTGGGCGAGGATATTCTTTCCGGTCGTCCGGCCGCCGGTGAAGGCCGGGCACGCTTTCACCTTCATCCCGCCATCCAGGCGTCGGTGCTCGGCGACGGTGCCACCGTCATCTTGAAGCCGCCGCGCGGTAAGGCCTGGCACTTCAAGGCCCAGGGTGCCCGTGTCTCCATCACCGAAAGCGTCTACGTCGCCAATCCCGGAGACATCCGACGGACACAACAGATCGTCGCCGCCTGGCCGCTCGGCGACGATGCGACGACCATAAAATGGCGGTTGCGGCGCCACGATACGGACTCCTGAGCGTTGCCTGACAACCACATTGCCTTTGCGTGAGAAGTTTGCAAATACGTCGGTCGCCATGGTATGGAACCGCTTGTCTTCTCAAGGAAGGGTCACGGTCGGGAATTATCCGCCGGCGCCCAGCGCCGGACGCAAGCGTTCCTCAACGTCGAGAACCTTTTCCCACGTCATAATCGGTTGATGGTCGAGATGAGCCAAGGAAATACGTCCACCCGGCAAAGCACCGTTCAATCCTATTCGGAGAGCGGCGCGAAAGCCTATGAAGACCCGATGAATAAGGAATTTCTCTACGGCGAATTGACCCGTCGATTCTTGAAACAGGTCGAGTTCCAGCCCAACGACAAGGTAATCTTGGATATCGGATGCGGCACCGGGTTCGTCTTCGACGAGCTTGGCGACGCGTTTCTCTCGCGGGGCATGCAGGGCGTTGGGATCGAACCGGCCGCCGGCATGCTTGAAATTGCCCGGCGCAAGTATGCCGACGATAGCCCCTTCACCGTATTCGAGGGATCCTTCGAACACATTCCGCTTGAGAACCGGTCGGTCGACAAGATCATCTCGACATTGGCCTTGCACTGGGTCTCCTCACTCGAGGTTGCAGCCCAAGAGATGCGCCGCGTGCTCAAGAAATCCGGCAGCCTGGATATATTCATGATCGCCAAGGATGATGGCGCCCAGTTCAAGAAAGCCATCGTAGCAGCCCAACGCAAGCACCTGACGTTTGCTCAGATCATGACGACGGCAACCCTGGTTCAGCGGGTTACGCCCAAGGAATGCCACGCCGCCTTCCAGTCTTTTCACGACGACTTCGACTTGCAGGTTGAAATGTTCTCCGATGTTGTTTACGGAAGCTTCGACGATCACATGAAGTGGTGGAAGGCGCGCTCAACCCCTGTCATCGCGGAGATTGAGGACAAGGACCGTTTCATGAGCGATCTGCGTGAGGAATTGGAAAAGATCGGGTCGGACAAGGGCATCCCATTCGATACGGCCTATCTGTGGATCAAGGGAAGGAGCAAGAAGAATGGTTAGAGATGACGTCTCGGCCAAACTGAAGACTCTGATCGAGGAACATAACGAAACCAGCATTGCAAGCGCCGATGAGGAATTGGACATCGACTCGTTCACCATGATGCTGATCATCACTTTCGTAAAGGAGGACCTGGGCGTTGAGCTTGACATGAACACGCTCGATTTCGACGCCTTCAAGTCCCTCAACACCTTTGCCGACCTAGTCGTGCAAACCGATGCCCAGGGTGTTCATTAGCGGCCGGGTCTCTGCCCCACCACCGCCCAGAGCGTTTCCATGTTGATAAAAACCGGCCCGCGGCCGACCAACCATAAAATGCTCTAAAGGATGCTTTTCCACTCTTTCCAATTCGCCGTCTTCTTTGCCGTCGTCTATCCCCTATATCTTGGCTTGCCGCACCGGTGGCAGAACCGCATGCTGTTGGTCGCCAGCTATGTCTTTTATGGATACTGGGACTGGCGCTACCTGTCTTTGATCTTGATCTCGACAGTGGCCGATTACGGCTGCGCCATCGGCATCGAGAGAACCGATAACGTCAAACACCGCAAGGGTTTCGTTGCCGTCAGCGTCATCGTCAACATGACCTTGTTGGGAATTTTCAAGTACTACGATTTTTTCGCCACCAGCTTTCAGGACTTCATGGGTGTGTTCGGCTTGGCCGTGCACCCCTATTTCCTCGACGTGGCGCTGCCCATCGGGATTTCGTTTTATACATTCCAGACCATGAGCTACACCATCGACGTCTATCGCTCCAAATTGAAGGCGGCGCGCAACTTCTTCGATTTTGCCCTTTACGTTTCCTTCTTTCCGCAACTCATCGCCGGCCCCATCGAACGGGGCACGCGCTTGCTGCCGCAGATTCTGGCGCCGCGCGAGGTGACCCTCGAGAAGGTCTACAAGGGTGCCTATTTCTTCGTCTGGGGGATATTCCTCAAGGTTTTTGTCGCCGACAATCTGGCCCGTATCGTCGATCCCGTTTTCAACGCGCCGCCGCCATACGACGGTGCCTCCGTCCTCTTCGCCGTCTATGCGTTCAGCTTCCAGATCTATTGCGATTTTGCTGGTTACTCCTTCATGGCCATCGGACTGGCGATGGCCATGGGCATTACGTTGATGGAGAATTTCCGCCGCCCCTATTTCGCCAAGAACATCGCGGAATTCTGGCGGCGCTGGCACATTTCGTTGTCGAGCTGGTTCCGCGATTACGTCTTCTCGCCATTTTATATGTACATGGAGAAGAACCCGCGGCTCCGCCGCCTGCCCATGAAAACACGCCACGGCGTTGCCTTTTTTGCCATTCTCTTGGCCACCGAGTTTCTGCTCGGCCTATGGCACGGGGCGGCGTGGACCTTTGCCTTTTTCGGCGTCTACCATGCCCTGATGATCTGGGCCTATTATCAGGTCCGCAAGATGTGGGATCGAATGAACCCCTTCGTGCAGATCATTTTAATGTACCATGTCGCCTGTGGCGGATGGCTTATTTTCCGAGCCGAGTCGATGGCGCAGGCGGGCGAGATGGCGCGGGCGCTCGTTCTTAATTTCCATCTCGCCCCGGCGCTCGATCTAAGCCAAACGATGATAAAAATGGTGGTCTTTATCTCGCTCTTATTCGTGGTTCAGGTGTTTCAGGACTGGAAAAAAGACACCACCATCGTGTTGAAGGCGCCGGCGTTCATTCAGTACGGTTTCTTCGTTCTCATCACCTCTCTAGTCTTGGTCTTTGGAGAATTCGATGAAAGGCCCTTCATTTATTTTCAGTTCTAGGCCGGAGACCGAGTACCGCCAGTGGTTATACTGAAGCGCATTCTGTTCGGCATAGTCTTCCTGGTCACCCCGATAATCGGCGCGGCGGCCGTCTCGGAGGGCTTGTTGCGCCTCATTGATCCCCAGGATCTGACCGGAGCGTGGGAGACGATCGGGCCGCGCGGCATGATTCTCAACCACGCCGGGGAGACATCCCAACACCAGCTCGGCGAGCGCCGCGTCACCTATCGCTTCAACAGCCTCCACCAGCGCGGCGGCGAGCCCCTGCCCGACGTGCCCAAGATCCTG
>JASLZL010000063.1 GCA_030754885.1 Rhodospirillales bacterium
GCGTCAAAACTCCATGACGTTCTTTCCTCGTGTGGCTTCGATATAGAACAAACTAGCGATGAAAAAAAATATCGCGTTACTTTTAAGAGTGGAGCCTCTGTAACATTGGAAGCTGAGGACATGCCGAGGTACATTCAAGAGAGAATTAGCCCGAAAAATATCAGGGAATTTGAAGACTACATAATTTTGCGTCGTTCGTTATCCGGGTACCACGGGATGATGGGTATGCAATGACCTCTTACCTCGCCACCCAGCGCCCGTAGCGCTCCTTCTCAAGCGTCTTGCAGGTGACCACCGCGCCCGCTGTCAGGTCCATGAGTGCCAGCAGGGCCAGCCGTCCGCACGGGATGGTCTTGTCCGGCCACTCACAGGTCTGCTTTCTCTCCGGCGCGTCGATGCCGTGAAGGCGGATGCGCTCACTGGCCACCTCGATGGTGTCGCCGTCGATGATGCGGGGCTGGTCGGTGACGGCATCGGTCGCGGTTGCCGGGCTCGGTGCGGGAGCGACCAGGGCGGCAAGGAGCAGCCAATGATGAAGGCGCGTCAACATGACGAGCCTAGCTTACCGAATCACCGATAACCTGAACATCGTTCATGCAGGGGCCGAGAGTTCGTCGGTGGCGTTCAGGGATGTAGTCTTTAGCGTTGATGATGTTTAACACTAGGTGACGCGACAGCGCGTCCACGGGGGCGCGGGAGAGCTATTGATGCTGCACGTTGCCTATTTCTCCGCACCTGTCCGAGAGTTTCTCTCGGCTGACCCTGATGCGATCCTGGGCGCGATGGCTCAGCGGCATGGCTTTTCCCTTGAGCATCAGCAACGCTCTTCTTGGCTTCGTCAGATTGGTCTGCTTCAAACAAGCCTGTGTGGGGTGCCCGGCGCCCATATATTTTTTGAGTTCGCAATTCCACGGATGGGCAAGCGCGCTGACGTCGTGATCTTGCTGCACAGGACGGTGGTTGTCATTGAGTTCAAGGTTGGGGCAGACACGTTCGACCGTGCTGCAATTGATCAAGCCCATGATTACGCGCTGGACCTGAAGAATTTCCATAGCGGCAGTCATTGCTGTCCCATCGTGCCCCTCTTGATCGCGACAGAAGCGCCACTCCAGCCGTGCTGTGAAATAACCTGGGCTCAAGACGGCGTCGCGACGCCTGTTTGCATTGGAGCAGGCGATATAGCCGGTTGGATCAATAAGATTTCTGTGGCTGACGGTGAGGGGCATAACGGAGAAGCGACCGTCCCGGATGATTGGGCGCATTCAGGCTATAAGCCAACCCCAACAATTGTTGAGGCGGCTCAAGCTCTCTACCGAGATCACGACGTCACTGAGATCACCCGCTCAGATTCTGGGGCCAAGAACCTTGCCGATACGACCGCTGGGCCGGTCCAAGGCAGCGCGCGCCGTCGGGCGGGCCTGTGCCACCAACCCGGTTTCCCTGGTCATGCTCTGCCACCAGGCGGTCGGCACCGACGGCGCGGTGACCGGCTACCGCTGGGGCGTCGAACGCAAAAAGGCGCTGTTGGAACGGGAAAAGGAATTGACGGAGTGAAAAAAATTGGTCGGTGTCCCCTCATTTCCTTCAGGGATTTTCATCTTCGATCTGGCCTCGGGCGACCTGCAACAGAAGTTCTATCCGCTGGCGCACTTGGCTCTCCGCGACGTCCAACTCCTTTTCTTCGATATCGGCCATAACCTTTCGAACCACGTCATCGTGGCCGGGTTCCTCCAGGTCGGCCCTGACCACCTCCAGCGCGTAATTCTCGGCCTCCGCCTCGCCAAGCCCCATCTTATCGGCCAGCCAGTAGCCTAGTAGCTTGTTCCGCCTGGCGCTGGCCTTGAATTCCAGGTCCGCCCTCAGGACGTAGTCGACTTCGTGGGTGGAACTCAATTTGCTTGAAACCATAACAACTCCTCGTGTCGAGAGCGGGCCGCCCGATTCCGGATCGCCGTTTGGCCGGGTGATACCAATGATCCATAATTTCCGGGTAGTCCTGGAACCGGCGACGATGATAGCTGGGGACGCCGTTCCATGGAACCACTAAAATTCCTTGCGGATCGGGGTTTCCTTGTTTCGCTGTCACCACCCTCGCGTGGCAGCGGTTGAAGGAACGGGATCGGTTGGGGCGCTGAGACGGCGCGCCGCGGCGAGGGCAAATCCGAGAACCTGATGACGCCGCCGGTTACCGTTCATGGGTACGGTGAGTGCTGGGCGCAGGACGGCGGCATCGTAGGCGTCGGCGTGAGCGTAGCAGAAACCGTTATCATCTCGCCATAACAGACATTCTTGGGTTTGAACGTCCGCTTTGCCCCCGAAAGCAGACAACTAGTGGATAGAATCTAACGCTTGGTACCCTCTTTTGACGGCAGCAATGATTTTATTTGGATCGGCTGTCCAGGAGAAGGATTTGGGGTTCTCGTTGGTCTCGGCGACGAAGCGATTGATGGCGGCTTGGAGATCGACGAGAGAATGGAAGACACCCCGCTTGAGGCGCCGTTTCGAGAGCTTGGCGAAGAACCCTTCGACGGCGTTGAGCCACGAGCAGGATGTTGGCGTGAAGTGGAAAACAAACCGCTTGTGGCGTTCAAGCCAGGCCCGAACCTTCGGATGCTTATGGGCGGCGTAGTTGTCGAGGATGATGTGGACCGCCTTGTCGGCGGGCACCCGAGCGTTGATGACGTTCAGGAAGCGGATGAACTCTTTGTGTCGGTGGCGCTGCATATTGCGCCCGATCACGGTGCCGTCGAGGACGTTCAGGGCGGCAAACAGCGTCGTCGTTCCGTTGCGCTTGTAGTCGTGGGTCATGGTGCCCAGGCGGCCTTTCTTCATGGGCAGGCCGGGCGGCGGCCCGCGACGGGAACTATGCGGTGTCTCTGCCATGTTTGTTCCCCCATGTTGGGTGCGGGCAGCCTACCTCATTTCCTGAGCGCACGAACATACGTCGCATCAATGGCCCAGTGCGGATGCCTTCAGGCGGACCGACAATCCACCAGCCCAAGCCCCGTAGGGCGGCCTAATAGACGCTTCTCGGGGCTGTCACGCCCCCGAGGGTCCCCGATAAGGACGACGGGGTGTGAGCGTGTGCTTCTAGGGGATCGAGCCTCTTCGCTGCTATGACGGGGTTTGTTCAGAAGGCCCCCAGAAATTTTTCTGCATATATTTTGCAGATGCCCCCACGTGAAATTTGCCCTCGGCGAGAGGCGAGATGAGTATTTTAGGTCGGGATATAGGGCGGTTGATCGTGAGATAGGGGGTCCCCCTCGCGAGACCGGGTGGCCGCCAAGGGGACCCGACCACCTAACTGGCCACCTAACTCGATAACATAGATCGGTACGAGACTGGACAAAGCAGAACTGCGCGTCGGGGAATGCCCGAGAATTCAACACTAATCGGGATAATCCGGGACGGGAGAAAACAATAACAAGCGGATTTCGAGACCGCCCCGATCGACCACTCTGGCACCCCTCCATAACCCGGCAAAACGCTCGCCGGGCGGTCCTCAAGGACGGGCGGACATTAGCCCAACGACCCCCGCCCCGCAAGCCGGTGGCGGCGCCCGAGAGAGACCGTCGAGCGTTGACAATGGGGCGATTGGGGGTATAGTGCCGCCTCTTCCATTCGGGCCTCGCGGTCGAGCGCGAGGCCCTCTTGAATTAGGGCTCTTTGACGAGGGCAATGCGGGGCCACCATGTTCGCAGTCATCCGGACCGGCGGGAAACAGTACCGGGTCGCCAAAGACGACATCATCACCGTCGAGAAGCTGGCTGGCGATCCGGGCGCCACGGTTGCCATCACCGACGTCTTGATGGTCGGCGCCGACGGCAAAGCACCCAGCGTGGGTACGCCGCGCCTTGATAAGGCCGCCGTCTACGCCGAGGTTATCGAACAGGGCCGCGGCGACAAGATCATCGTGTTTAAGAAACATCGGCGCAAGAAGTACCGCCGCACCCATGGACATCGCCAGGATCAGACGGTGTTGCGCATTACCGACATCAGCCCGACCGGCAGCAAGCCAAAAGCCAAGGCGACGGCGAAAGCCCCGGCAGCGGCTAAACCCAAGACGGCGGCTAAGCCCAAAGCCAAGGCCCCGGCCAAGGCGCCGGCAGCGGCTAAACCCAAGGCGACGGCGAAGCCAAAGGCGGCGGCCAAATCCAAGGCAGCGGCAAAGCCCAAGGCGAAGGCGCCGGCCAAACCCAAGGAGTAGACCGCGATGGCCCACAAGAAAGCAGGCGGCAGCTCACGCAACGGCCGAGATTCGGCGGGACGACGCTTAGGCGTCAAAAAGTACGGTGACGAAAGCGTCGCGCCCGGCAACATCATCGTCCGCCAGCGTGGGACCAAGTTTAATCCCGGCGCCGGCGTCGGCATGGGCAAGGATCACACGCTGTTCGCCCTGGTCAGCGGCCGCGTAACGTTTCGCCGCAAACGAGACGACAAGGTCTTCGTCGCGGTGGAGCCCAACCAGCCGGCCTAGGCCGAATTTCACGCGCGTGGCATGGAACCAGCCCGCACCGCGTCCTTTACGAATGAACACCAGCACCGCTTGCCTCCCTCGTTGACGGAGGGGCGCACGGATCGCGACGGATGAAGTTTCTCGACGAAGCCAAGATTTTCGTCAAAAGCGGTGACGGAGGCGCCGGATCGGTGGCCTTTCACCGCGAGAAGAACATTGCGTTCGGCGGCCCCGACGGCGGCAACGGCGGGCGCGGCGGCGATGTCGTCGCCGAGGTCGTGCCCGATCTCAACACCCTCATCGATTTCCGCTATGCCCAGCACTTCAAGGCTGGCCGCGGACGGCACGGCGCCGGGCGCAACCGAAGCGGCGCCAAGGGGAGCCCCGTCATCATCAAGGTGCCTGTCGGCACACAAATCCTGGACGAGGATCGTGAAACCCTGATCGCCGACATGACCGAGCCCGGCGAGCAGCTGGTGCTGGCCCGAGGCGGCGACGGCGGGTTCGGCAACGCGCATTTCAAGTCATCCACCAACCGCGCGCCCCGGCGCGCCGATCCGGGCTGGCCGGGCGAGGAGCGGTGGCTGTGGCTGCGCCTCAAGCTGATCGCCGACGCCGGACTGATCGGCCTGCCCAACGCCGGCAAGTCGACCTTGCTGGCAGCGGTCTCGCGCGCGCGGCCCAAGATCGCCGACTATCCGTTCACCACGCTTCACCCCAACCTAGGTGTGGTCCGCGTCGACGACGATGCCCTGGTCCTGGCCGACATCCCCGGGCTCATCGAAGGCGCCCATGAGGGTGCCGGGCTGGGGACACGGTTTCTGGGCCATATTGAACGCTGCCGGTTGCTTATCCACCTGGTTGACGGCACGGCGGACGATGTGGTCGAAGCTTATACGACGGTGCGCCGCGAGCTGGTATCTTACGGCGCCGGACTGGAAGGCAAGCCCGAGATCGTCGCCCTCAACAAATGCGACGCGATGACCCGCAAGGCCACCGCCGAAAAGCGCCGCGCCCTGGCGGCGGTGGCGGATGGCCGGGTCCTCACCGTCTCGGGGGTCAGCGGGGACGGCATCCAGGCCCTGCTGCGCCAAGCATACGCCTCCGTTGCGGCGTGCCGCACCGCCGAAAGCCAAGCAGCCGAGGCCACGGCCCCATGAGGGATCGAAAGCCGCGCGTCGGTCTCCTTGGCGGGTCCTTCAATCCAGCCCACCGGGGGCATCTGCATATTTCCCGGTTGGCCCTTGATCGCTTGGCCCTCGATCAGGTGTGGTGGCTGGTCTCACCCCAAAACCCGCTCAAGCCGAGCCACGGCATGGCGCCCCTGGATGAGCGCCTGGCAACGGCACGGAACTTGGCCAACAATTCCAACATTCGGGTCACCGATGTGGAGCGCCATCTCGGCACGCGCTACACCGCAGATACGCTTGATGCCCTTGCCGAAAGCCATCCCGATACGCGATTTGTGTGGATCATGGGGGCCGACAACCTGATCCAGATTCCGCGCTGGAAACGGTGGACCTCGCTGTTCAAAGCGGTCCCCATTGCGGTTTTTGCCCGTCCCTCTTATTCTTTAAGGGCGCTGTCTGGAAGGGCTGCCAAGCGGTTCGCCCGGGCGCGCAAGCTGGAATCCCGCGCCAGCACCCTGGCAATGATGAGGCCACCGGCGTGGGTGTTCTTGCATACGCCGCTGATCGGCACCTCATCGACGCGCATCCGCGACCGCGCCGGGGGCGTCCAGGGAAGCAGGACGGAAAACGGATAGAAGGAGCAAACCATAAGACGCCGAAAAAAAACGCCGCCGGCCGGAGCCGAACTGCTTGGGCTGGTTGAAGCCTCTCTCGATGGCGACAAAGCAGACGATACGGTCGTCATCGAACTCGCCGGCAAGACCGAGATTGCGGATTTCATGGTCGTCGCCAGCGGCACCTCGCAGCGCCACGTCGGCGCCATGGCCGAACACCTTAAGGAAAATCTGAAGGCCGCCGGTCTCGCCGGGGTTTCCAGCGAAGGAGAGACCCATTGCGACTGGGTCCTGATCGATGCCGGCGACGTCGTTGTCCACCTGTTCAAACCCGAGGTGCGAACCTTTTACAATCTGGAGAAACTGTGGGGCATCGCGCCGCCGGCGCCCAGCGTCGTCCAAAAAACCAGACTGATCGCCTGATCCGCACTATCCGGACAGCACGGGGCGTACCTTGCGCCTGACTGTGGTTGCCGTCGGCCGCTTTGGGGCTGGGCGCGGGGCTGCGGAACGCACATTGTTCGACGATTACGTCAAGCGCCTCTCCCAGCCCTTCGAGCTCAAGGAAGTAACCGAAAAGCGCCCGTTGCCGGCGGCGCAGTTGCGGCAACGCGAAGGGACGCTGCTTTTGGCCCGCGTGCCCGAGGGCGCGCAGGTGGTGGCACTGGACGCCGGCGGGCGGGTGCTGAGTAGTGCTGCGCTGGCAAAACGGCTTGGAAAATGGCAAGCCACCGGCATCCGTGATCTGGCCTTCATCATCGGCGGCGCCGAAGGCCTGGACACAGCCGTGCTGGAGCGCGCCGATCTGGTGCTTTCGCTGGGCACCATGACCTGGCCCCATCTTCTTGTGCGCGTGCTGCTGGCCGAGCAGCTCTACCGTGCCCAGTGCATCTTGGCCGGCCATCCCTACCATCGGCGATGAAAAACCACTGGCTATCGCATCGACGCCGATATCTCTTATATTAAGGCCATGTCGAATTCTGAAATGCCGCTGTCCGGCGGTGCCGCCAAGCCGATCGTCCTTTGCATCCTGGACGGCTGGGGCGAGCGCCGGGCACGCGATCACAACGCCATCGCCATCGCCCAGACCCCGACCTGGGATCGATTCCAGGCAACCTGCCCGACGGCTCGGCTTCAGGCCTCGGCCGGCGATGTGGGGTTGCCCGAGGGCCAGATGGGTAATTCCGAGGTCGGCCATATGAATCTGGGCGGCGGGCGCGTCGTCATGCAGGACCTGCCGCGAATCGACGCCGCCATCGCCGACGGATCGCTGGCCCGGCTGCCGGCCCTGACCGACTTCATCACCCGGCTAGCCAGCAATGGCGGCACCTGCCACCTGATGGGGTTGTTGTCTCCGGGCGGCGTGCATTCGCACCAAATCCAGATGGCGGTCCTCGCACGCCTGGTGGGTGAAGCCGGCGTGCGCGTAGCCATTCACGCCTTCCTCGACGGCCGCGACACGCCGCCGGCCAGCGCCGCCGGCACCGTGAGACGCTTCCTCGATGATGTCGCCGACGTCCCCGGCATCTCCATCGCCACCGTCATCGGGCGCTACTACGCAATGGACCGGGACCACCGCTGGGAGCGGGTGGAGAAAGCTTACGCCGCACTTGTCGACGGCCGAGGCGAGGCCGCCGCCGAGGCCATCGGCGCCATCGAGGCGAGCTACGCCTCCGATACCACCGACGAATTCGTGTTGCCGACGGTGATCGGGGATTACGCCGGCATGATGGATGGAGACGGCCTTTTGATGGCCAACTTCCGCGCCGACCGGGCACGCCAGATCCTCGATGCCCTGACCGACGACGTCTTTACCGATTTCGCGCGCCAGCGCAAAGTCGCGTTCGGCCCCCTTCTGGGCATGGTGGAGTATTCCGAATCCCTGGCCCGCACCTTCGCATCGCTGTTCGCGCCCGAACCTCTGGACAATATCCTGGGCGAGGTCGTCGCCGACGCCGGCCTTGGGCAGTTGCGCATTGCCGAGACTGAAAAATACGCCCACGTCACCTTTTTCCTCAACGGCGGACGCGAGGCGGTCTTTCCGGGCGAGGAGCGCATCATGGTGCCCTCGCCCAAAGTCGCCACCTATGACCTTAAACCGGAGATGTCGGCCTTCGAGATGACGGACAAACTGGTCGCTGCCATCGGGGAGCGGCGCTTCCACCTCATTGTCGTCAACTACGCCAACGGCGACATGGTCGGTCATACGGGAAAACTGGACGCCGCGATCAAGGCCGCCGAGGCCGTCGATTCCTGCCTCGGAAGGTTGGAAGAGGCGGTGACAGCGGCCGGCGGGATGCTGCTCGTCACCGCCGACCACGGCAACGCCGAAATGATGGTCGATGACGAGAGCGGCCAGCCCCATACCGCCCATACCCTCAGCCCTGTGCCCCTGGTCCTGGTCAACGGCCCGCCCCGATCCAGACTTGCCGACGGCTGCCTGGCGGATGTGGCGCCGACGGTTCTCCGTCTCATGGGACTTGCCCAGCCCGCCGAAATGACAGGCCGGGCGCTGATCGAAGAGGGCGGCGTCGCTACCGGCGCCGCACAATAAGGTGCGTTACAGCGCTTTTCCCATATCCGTCATTTCTTCGTTCGTGGCGGCGGCCTTCGTGTCGGGTGTTGCAACGACGCAGCCCAGGGCCGCCGAAGGCGTAGACAAGCAGCTCAAGGAAGTGGAGCGCGCCATCAAGGCCGGGCGCAAGACGGGCAAGACCTTGAAGCAAAAAGCTAAAAATCTTGGTGACCAGTTGCGCCGCACCCGCCGCCAATCGGTTGCGACGGCCCGAAGCATTCAAGAGCACGAGTCCGAGGTTTCGCGCCTGGAGGCCGACCTGACCCGGCTCAAACAGAGCGAATTGGAGAAAACGACAGCCCTTGGCCATAGTCGTGAGCAATTTTCACGGGTCCTCATGGCCCTCCAGAAGATTGCCCGCAATCCTCCCGAGGCCATGATCGTCCAGCCCCTGACACCGGCCCAGATGGTACGCAGCGCCATTTTGTTACGCGCCGCCGTGCCCGAGATCGAACAGCGCGCCGGACACCTGCGCCGCGGGCTCCTTCTGCTCGCCCAGACGAGGCGCGAGATGGACGAACGACGGCGCGAATTGGCCGCCGCCACCGGGACACTGGAAGAGCAACGAACGCGCCTCGCGGCTCTTATGAAAAACAAACATACCCTCTATCGCCAGGCCGTCGCCCGCAGTACCGAGGCGGAAGGCCGTGTCAAGACCTTGGCCCGCAAGGCGGGAGACCTGCGCGAGCTGTTGCGGCGCCTGGAAAGCGATCGTCGGGCGCGCGAGAAAGCGGCGCGCGAGGAGGCCGAACGCGAGATGGCGGCACGCCAAAAGGCTGCGCCGCCGAAACCGACCTCGCAAGCGGCTGTTGTGACTAAACAAGCGCCCGAGCACAAGTTGCCACCCATCAGCCAGGCACGGGGGACCCTGCCGTTTCCCGTCGCCGGTCGGGTGGTAGGGCTCTACGGTCAGGCGATGGATACCGGCATGACCCGCAAGGGAATTCTGATCCTGACCCGACCGTCGGCCCAGGTTGTGGCGCCTCACGCTGGCCGGGTAATGTTCGCCGGGCCGTTTCGCGGTTATGGGCGCCTCTTGATCATCGAACACGGCGAGGGATATCATAGTCTCCTCGCCGGACTTGGCCGCATCGACGCAGCCTTGGGACAATCGGTGCTGGCCGGTGAACCAGTAGGTCTCATGGGATCGGCCAGCGGTAACGCGCCGGAGCTCTATGTGGAGTTCAGGCGTAAAGGGCAACCCATCAATCCCCTGCCATGGTTGGCAGCAAAGAAAGGTAAGGTAAGCGGATGAGGTATCGATTATTCATGGCAATCGCCGTGGTGGGCCTGATCCTCTCGCCGCCGGCGAAGGTGGCTTGGGCGGTTGAAAACGGGACCGAAACGTACCGCCTGTTGAATCTGTTGGGTGACGTCTTCGAACGGGTACGCGCGGATTACGTCGAGAGCCCCACCGATCAGGAACTAATCGAGTCGGCCATTACCGGCATGCTGGTTTCCCTGGATCCCCATTCCAGCTATCTCAACGCCAAGAATTTTCGCGAGATGCAGGTGCAGACACGGGGCGAGTTCGGCGGCCTGGGGATTGAGGTCACCATGGAGAACGGCTTGGTCAAGGTTGTCTCGCCCATTGACGACACGCCCGCTTTTCGCGCCGGCCTCGAGCCCGGCGACCTGATCACCCACTTGAACGGCGAACCGGTCCTTGGGCTTGCCCTGTCAGAGGCCGTCGAGAAGATGCGCGGTCCCGTCGGCAGGGATCTCAAGATTACCATCCGGCGCAATGGGCGTGATCCGTTTGAGGTCTCCATCACCCGCGCCGTCATTAAGATCACTTCGGTGCGCTCACGCCTTGAGGGCGAGATCGGATACCTGCGCATCACTTCGTTCAACGAACGCACGGATACGGGCGTTAAGAAAGCGATGGATGCCTTCCACAAGGAATTGGGCGACAAGTTGAGGGGCATCGTTCTTGACCTGCGCAACAATCCCGGCGGCCTTTTGGACCAAGCTATTTCGGTTTCCGACGCATTTCTGGACAAGGGCGAGATTGTCTCTACCCGCGCAAGGCGGAACGAAGACACTCAGCGCTACAATGCCCGCCCCGGCGACTTGGCCAATGGTTTGCCCTTAGTGGTACTGACCAATGGCGGTTCAGCGTCGGCATCCGAAATCGTCGCCGGAGCCCTTCAAGATCACCGCCGGGCCATCATTCTCGGCACCAAGTCATTCGGCAAAGGCTCGGTACAGACCATCATTCCGCTGCCCGGCCACGGCGCTATGCGTCTCACGACGGCGCGTTACTACACACCGTCGGGGCGTTCCATCCAATCGGTCGGTATCGAGCCCGACATTCAGGTCGAGCAGGCGCGCATTGAGGCCATTGAACCAGCGTCCCGGCGCCGCGAATCGGATCTGCGCGGCGCCCTTGAGAACGAAGTGGATAAAGCTACGCCTGAGAAACCCGGCACGGCCGAAGCGGAAGCGCCCGTGAAACCCGAAGACTATCAACTGGCGCGGGCGCTCGACCTTATCAACGGAGTCGCCATGTTCTCCGCGAGACTGGAAGACTAACCGTCAGGTAACGGCGTGAAACTTTTCGGAATCAGCTTCGGCAAGAAAAGCGACGATGACGACGATGATTGGGACGATGAAGACGACGACGAAGTAGATGACGACGACGAAGAGGACCGAATCGCCGGCACGGCAGGGGACGATGATGCGGAGGACGATGTCCCGGCGGACGACGACGCAGAAGTTGATGACGCGGAAGAGACCGCCTCCGAGGACGAGGCGCCGGACGACGCCGATGGGGACATTTCCGAAGACGATTTTATCGACGACGATGACGACGACGAAGACGACGACGATGAATCCGGGGGCGCCGGCAAGCTCCGGCTAATTGCCATCGGATCGGGCGCCCTCGTATTACTCGCGGCGGCGGGCGGTGGGGCGTGGTGGTTTCTGGGCGGGGATGCCCCCCCGCAACCAAGTGCCAGGGCCATGTCCGAGGGCCCTCGGGTGGTCATGGACGTACCACCGAAGAGGCGTGCCCCGGGCGGTGGATTGCTGAGCCCACCGGCCAGGACGGCCCTTACGCCGGGCGCGCCTAGCCAAAACCAAGTAGCCACCCAAGGCCCGGCGCCAGCCGGCGGTGGCACCACTCTGGGCGGCTCCGTTGCCCAAGTCGGAGCCGTCGCCGGCGCGGCTCCCGGCACCCTCAATGCCGTGTCATCGTCGATCCGCGAGCCCGGCGCGGGTATCGTTGTTCCCGCGGTTACCCAGGTGGCCTTCGCCGCCATCCCCGCTGCCGTAGCGGGACAGCCCCTGGCCGCCGTTCCCGATCCGGCCCTGATCGAACAAACCGACCAAGGTTCCCTGCCCAAGATCGGCGAGGACGGCCGCATGGCCTGGCAGGTCTACGCCCGCCCCTTCGAAGACAAGGGCCAGCGTCCGCGCATCGTCGTCATCATTGGCGGGCTGGGACTGAGCCGCGCTGCTACGGAGGCCGCGGTGGGACGCCTGCCGGGCGAGGTCACCCTCGCCTTTGATCCCTACGCCAAGGGATTGCAAGACTGGGTTTCCCTAGCCCGGCAAGCGGGGCACGAGGTCCTGCTTATGTTGCCCATGGAGACTGCCGCCTTTCCTCTATACGATCCCGGCCCCCTGGCTCTGCTGACCACCCTGGCGCCAGAGGCCAACCTGGGGCGCCTCACGTTCCTGCTTAGCCGGATATCGGGTTACGTGGGTGTCGTTTCGGCCCACGGATCGAAGTTTACCACCGAGAAGGGACATTTCCTCCCGGTTCTCGAGTTCCTCAACCAACGCGGATTGATGTACGTCGACAACGGGTCGACAAAACAGTCGTTGGCACCCGCCATCGCGTCCGAAATCGGCCTTCCCAGTACGATCAGCAATGTGAACCTGGATTTCAATTTGTCCCGCTCGGCCATCGATTCCCGGCTCGCCAAGCTGGAGGAAACGGCGCGCAAGAATAAGACCGCCGTGGTCATGGCCTCGCCCTATCCGGTGGTTATCGAGCGGCTGGCGGCTTGGATCGGGACCCTGGACAAAAAGGGTCTTGTCGTGGCGCCTGTATCGTCGCTTCCGGTCCCCGCCGCGGCGCCGCCGGCCCCAGCGCCGCCGACCGCTACGAAACCCGCCAAACCGTGATGGCGAAAAAGACTGAAGTCCGCCCCTATCGCCAGGGCGTCGGTGCGATGCTGTTCAACCACCGCGGTGAGGTCTTCGTGGGGCGGCGCATCGACACGCCGGGCCAAGATTGGCAAATGCCTCAAGGTGGTATCGACTCCGGCGAAGCGCCGCGCCACGCCGTCATGAGAGAGTTGGCCGAGGAGACCGGTATCAAAAGCGCCGTGATCGTAGCCGAAAGCGCCGATTGGCTGCGCTATGATCTGCCCCGTGATCTGGCCGCACGAGTGTGGAAGGGACGCTACCGCGGTCAAGAACAGATGTGGTTCGCCCTCAGGTTCACCGGAACCGATGGCGATATCGACCTGAATGTCAGCCGTCACCCCGAGTTCAGCCAATGGAAATGGGTGGCCATCGAACGTTTGCCCGATCTCATTATCGAATTTAAGCGCCGCCTTTACGAAGACATCGTGGCTGAGTTCCACCACTTGGCGGCACCGGGACATATCGACTACTCTTGATCGGATCATGACGGTAGTATGGCGCCCATTCCGTAGGGTGTTTGTACCCCAGAATGCCTTGGAGTTTCCGTTAAAGATCGTTTGTGCCTCATTCCCTTTAGTTTCCCAACTCTCAATCAGGTCGATTTAAAATGGGCTTTGGCGAGGAATTTGCCGTCTTTCTGACCGTCGTCGGCATCGATCTTGTTCTGTCGGGCGACAATGCGATCGTCATCGGGACGGCGGCAGCAGGACTGCCGCCGAAATACCGCCAGCGGGCTATCACCATCGGGATCGTCATCGCGGCGCTGACGCGCATGGTGTTCGCCCTTATCGCATTCTATTTGCTACAAATTGTCGGCTTGCTTCTGATCGGGGGGCTGTTGTTATTTTGGGTCGCGTGGAGCATGTGGCGCGATATCCGCAGTGTGGCAAAATCCGACGCCCCGTCCACGGAAGATGACGCCACACCCAAGATTGAGGCCGAACAATCCTTTCGCCGCGCTTTGCTCATCATTGTCGTCGCCGATGTGTCGATGTCGCTCGACAATGTCTTGGGGGTCGTCGGCGCGGCGCGTGATCATTTCGAGATTCTTGTATTCGGATTAGCGCTGTCGATCGCTCTGATGGGTGTGGCGGCCAATATTATCGCGCGCTTTATGACCCGCTATCCATGGATCATCTATGTGGGCATCGCTCTTATCATCTATGTTGGGATGGATATGACGTGGCGCGGCTTTTTCCAGGTCACCGCAGCATTGGGCTGGTTTGAAGGAAATGTTTGAGGAAATTTCTTGGGCGCCGCAAGGCGGGCCTTGTCACACTGGCTACCATCGGTCATCCTTCGTCGATGCTGGATGAATTTCCCCGCGCCGTACTGGTCACCGGCGCCGCGCTGCGTGTCGGGCGTACCATTGCGCTGAACCTGGCCGCCAGCGGCATGGCGGTGGCAGTTCATTACAACACCTCGGGCGATGCAGCCGCCGAGGTCGTCGAACATATTTCCGATAACGGTGGCACGGCGGTCGCTGTCCAAGCCGACCTCATGGACGACGCGGCGGCACGCACCGTGATTGCGCGGGCAGTCGAAGGCGTCGGTCCCCTTATCTCTTTGATCAACAACGCCTCGGTTTTCGAAGACGACTCGCCCGAAACAGCCTCGCGGGATATCTGGGACGCCCACATGCAGGTCAACCTGCGCGCTCCGTTCGTCCTCTCACAGGCCTTCGCCGAGCAACTGCCCAGGAGCATCGAGGGCAATATCGTCAACATCATAGACCAACGCGTCCTCAACCTGACACCCCATTTCACGTCGTATACTCTAAGCAAGTCGGCGCTGTGGACCTTGACCCAGACAATGGCCCTGGCCCTGGCACCGCGTGTCCGTGTCAATGCCATAGGCCCGGGTCCGACGCTACCCAGCCCGCGTCAAACGCAAGAACAGTTCATCCGTCAATGGGCAGCACTGCCTCTGGGACGACCTGCCGAAGTCGAGGAAATAGCAGAAACCGTCCGCTTCATCCTTGATGCACCGGCGATGACCGGACAAATGATCGCCTTGGACTCAGGACAGCACCTTGGCTGGCGGCAAGCCGCCAATCCTGACAAACAAGACGAGTGACCTTCTCTTCTTAGATCGGCGAGCCGACCCCATGACAACCACAAAGTTAAACGTTGTCCATCCTCTGCCCATTGCCGACGCCCACCGGGCGGTACGCCACGTTTTCATCCGCGATCTGGTGTTGGGGTGTTCCATCGGTGTTCATGGGCACGAGCGGCAGGCCGACCAACGAGTCCGCATCAACCTCGACCTCGCCGTCCAAGAAAGCGACATTGGGCTCGACGACAGCCTTGATAACGTCGTTTGCTATGAGGATATCGCGAACACGATCCGCGCTATCGTGGGCCAGGGGCACGTCAATTTGGTGGAGACCCTGGCCGAGAAAATCGCCGCGGCGTGCCTAAAAGATAAGAGTATTCGCTCCCTGCGTGTTCGAGTTGAAAAATTGGACGTCTTCGCTGATGCCGCCAGCGTCGGTGTGGAGATCGAAAGAGTGAACAAAACAGTATAGAAGCCACGCTACACTGGACGGCAACCCCGGTCTTGGAACGGGGAATGCCGGGACCTGCCGGTGGTAAGTTGTGCACAGGCGTCCTTATCTTGAATCAATGCTATATTGTTATTCCGTGAATACTTGCTGCGTCTCACTCAACCACAGAAGATTAAATTTTACGTTTATTTTCTACAAGTTGTAACATTGCCTAATTAATGAGCAATATGAAGAAGGCCATGGTATTTGTAGGATCGGGATGGAAGAGGGGGCATTTTCAACAGATTTATCCACAGATTTCGTGGATACTTTCTTGGCGCCCCCGGAGGCGTTCCGAATTCCGCTTTGAAAACAAGGCGCCACGACGCATATTGACGGTGACCGAGCTTTCCACCACATAGCGACTCATGGGCGATTTACCCAACTCAAAAAGCGAATCGGCTCCCGTTGGCGGGGCAACGGGACCAAAATCGGCGGCCGGCACCCGCTTTGCCGCCGGAGCGGCGGTCATTACATCCACTCTTGCCACAATACCCGGGGGCGCCGGTGTCTATCGGATGATCAACCGCGCCGGCGACGTCCTCTATGTGGGCAAGGCAAAAAGCCTCAAGAAGCGCGTCTCCAGCTACACCAATCTGTCCCGGCTTTCCATTCGCCTCGGGCGCATGGTCGCCGAGACGGCGTCGATGGAGTTCGTCACTACCCATACCGAGGCCGAAGCCCTGCTGTTGGAAGCCAACCTGATAAAGCGCTTTCAGCCGCGCTATAATATTCTGCTGCGTGACGATAAATCGTTTCCGTCGATCCTTCTCACCCGCGATCATCTTTATCCGCGGGTCCTCAAGCATCGCGGGGCACGCCGCCGCAAGGGCGAGTACTTCGGCCCCTTCGCCTCGGTCTGGGCGGTCAATGAAACCCTGACCATCCTGCAACGCGCCTTTCTTCTTCGCTCGTGCTCGGACTCGATCTTCGCTGGGCGCACCCGGCCGTGCCTTCTTTACCAAATCAAACGCTGCAGTGCGCCCTGCGTCGGGCGTATCGAAGACAGCGATTACGCCGCCCTGGTCGATCAGGCACGCGCCTTCCTTGTCGGCGGCAGCCAAGACATCCAGCGCCGACTGGCACAGCGCATGGAGGACGCCAGCCAGGCCCTGGCCTTTGAACAGGCGGCCCAATACCGCGATCGCATCCGCGCCCTGAGCCGCATCCAGGCCCATCAGGACATCAACCTTCACGGCATCGGTACGGCGGACGTTATCGCCGCCCATCAGGACGGTGGTCAGACCTGCATTCAGGTTTTCTTCTTCCGCTCGGGCCGCAACTATGGCAACCGCGCCTATTATCCAAGCCACACCCGCGACGACGACGCGGCCAAGGTCCTGGCGGCCTTCATCGGTCAGTTCTACGACGCCATGCCGCCGCCG
The DNA here is from genome assembly GCA_030754885.1 of Rhodospirillales bacterium. GTDB lineage: Bacteria > Pseudomonadota > Alphaproteobacteria > Rhodospirillales > JASLLZ01 > JASLLZ01. The sequence continues at coordinate 16,864 of JASLZL010000063.1, forward strand.
CGCCTGGTATTGCTGAGCCACGCCGTGCAAGACCAGGCGCTGGTTGCCGAGGCCCTGGGCGTGCGGGCCGGGCGCAAGGTCGCCGTCAGCACGCCCAAGCGCGGGGACAAGCGCAACCTGGTCGCCCATGCCCTGGTCAACGCCCGCGAGGCCTTGGGCCGACGCATGGCGCAAAGTGCCTCCCAGCGCCGTCTCCTTGACGGCCTTGTGCGGATCCTCGACCTGGAAGCCGCCCCCGAACGCATTGAAGTCTATGACAACAGCCACATTTCCGGAGCCCAAGCGGTTGGCGCAATGATCGTCGCCGGCGCCGAAGGCTTTATCAAAGGCGCCTATCGTAAATTCAACATCGGCGGTGGGTCCGGGCGCGGCCATTCCGAGATGCCGTCCGGCGGCGACGACGATACCGCCATGATGCGCGAGGTGCTGACGAGGCGCTTCACCCGGGCCCTGAAGGAGGACCCGGACCGTGGCCAGTGGCCGGATCTGGTGTTGATTGACGGCGGCGCCGGGCAGCTTGGCGTGGCGATGGAGGTCTTCGCCGAGTTAGGTATCGAAGACGTGGCCGTCGCCGCCATCGCCAAGGGACCCGATCGCAACGCCGGACGCGAGCGCCTGTTCCTTCCCGGCCGCGACCCGTTTACCCTGCCGGCCCGCGACCCCGTCCTCTATTTCCTCCAGCGCTTGCGCGATGAAGCGCACCGCTTCGCCATCGGTGCCCACCGCGCCAAGCGGGCCAAGGGCATGTCGCGCTCGGCCCTTGACGCCGTTCCCGGAATTGGCGCCAAGCGCAAGAAAGCGCTCTTGCACCATTTTGGATCGGCGCCCGCAGTGGCCCAGGCCGGCCGCACCGATCTCGAAGCCGTCGCCGGTGTCTCGACAGCGATGGCCAACAATATCTATGACTGGTTCCATCCTGATGGGTAGTATGCATTCGTCGGCCCCTCCTTCCGCCGCATAGCGATACGAGCCATGATGAGCAGACTGCCCAATGTCCTGACGCTTTCGCGCATTGCCGCCATTCCCATCGTCGTCGGCCTGCTTTTCATTGGCACCGACGTTGGCAATTGGGCGGCGCTGGGCGTGTATATCTATGCCTGTGTCACTGATTTCCTGGATGGCTATCTGGCCCGTGCGTGGGAGCAACAGTCCAGTCTCGGCCGCTTCTTAGACCCTATTGCCGACAAACTTTTAGTCGCCACCATCATCCTCATCTTGGTCGGCATCGACCGCATCTCCGGCGTCGCCCTTCTCCCGGCGGTGGTCATTCTGTGCCGGGAGATCCTGGTTTCAGGGCTGCGTGAGTTTCTCGCCGAAGTGCGGGTCGGCGTGCCCGTCAACCGGCTGGCAAAATGGAAGACAACGATTCAAATGGTGGCCATCGGCTTTTTAGTAACGGCGGACTCGGGTCCTGATTTCGGGCCGCTTACGACCCTCGAAGTCGGTTTGTATGGATTGTGGGCGGCAGCCCTTTTAACCCTGGTCACGGGCTTCGATTACCTGCTGGCAAGTCTTAAACACATTAACCGCGCTGACACCCTGTAGGTGCCCAAACAATGAAAGTATTCGGACTCATAGGGTGGAGCAACGCCGGCAAGACGACGCTCATGATCAATCTGCTGCCTGAACTGATCGGCCGCGGCATCAAGGTGTCGACCATGAAACACGGCCACCACGACTTCGAAATCGACAAGGCGGGCAAGGATTCATACCGCCACCGCGAAGCCGGCGCCACCGAGGTTCTGCTCACCTCGGCCAGCCGATGGGCCTTGATGCACGAACTTCGCGGGGCGCCCGAGCGATCCATAGAGAACCTGATCAGCCACATGACCCCGGTCGATCTTCTGCTCATCGAAGGGTTCAAGACCCACCGCCACGTCAAGTTGGAGATTCACCGTCCCGCCGAGGGCAAGCCGCTCATCTGCCGCGACGATCCGGACGTGGTAGCGGTGGCCAGCGACCAATCTTTGCCCGATGTCGATCTCCCGGTGCTTGACCTCAACGACATCCCGGCCATCGCCGATTTCATTCTTTCCCATTGCGAAATCAAAGTGGGTTCGGGGAATGGCGAAGCCTGAACCGAAATCCATTTCGGCGCCCGGCGATCTGATGGCGGTCGATCGTGCCCTCGCTCTGTTGGCCGACCAGGTAACGCCGGCAACCGGCAGCGAAGATGTCCCCCTGCGCCAAGCCCTGGGCCGCATCCTGGCCGAGGACGTCGTCGCTGCCGGCGACGTGCCGGGCCACGATAACGCCGCCGTCGACGGCTATGCCGTCTTTTTCGACGATCTGGCTACCGCCGGCGAGACCCGGCTTCCGGTCACGGCGCGTATCGCCGCTGGGCATCCCTTGGGGCGCACCGCGCGGGCCGGCGAGGCACTACAGGTCTTCACCGGCGCCCCCCTGCCGGCCGGTCCGGATACCGTTTTCATGGTCGAAGACTGCCGGTCCGACGGCGACTACGTGGTCTTGGGTGGCGCAATACGGCGCGGCGCCAACCGTCGTCGGGCGGGTGAGGACATCCGTGCCGGTGCCACCGTGTTGCGCGCCGGGCGGCGCCTTCGTGCCCAAGAGGTCGGACTGGCGGCATCGGTCGGGCGAGCCCGATTGCGGGTCTTTGAGCCCTTGCGCGCGGCGGTGTTTTCGACCGGTGATGAGGTTCGCGACCCGGCGACGGGCAATGGCCTCGCACCGGGATGCATTTACGATTCCAACCGCTACTCGGTCATCGGCCTGTTGGAAGGACTGGGCTGCCAGGTGACCGACCTCGGCATCCTGGAAGACCGCCTGGATGCGGTCAAAGATGCCCTCGCCGAGGCCGCCCGGGAACACCCGCTTTTGATCACCACGGGCGGCGTCTCCATGGGCGAGGAAGACCACGTGCGGGCCGCCGTCGAAGCCCTGGGACGCATCCACTTTTGGCGCCTGGCTGTCAAGCCGGGACGACCGCTGGCCTTCGGTGAGGTGGGCGGAGCCACTTTCCTTGGTTTACCCGGCAATCCGGTAGCGGTGATGGTCACCTTCATGCGCATCGCGCGCCCGGTGATCATATTGCTGTCGGGCGGCTTGGATATCACGCCGCCGCTCTACAAGGTGCGTGCCGGGTTCGATTTTAAGGCTAAGAAAAAAGGCCGGCGCGAGTGGCTACGTGCCCGATTGATCGCCGATCCCACCGGCCCCATCGCCGAGAAATTCGTCGCCGAGGGTTCCGGCATCCTGACCTCCATGGTGGAGGCGGACGGCCTGGTCGAGCTGACCGAGGACCAAGGTCCGTTGGTCAAGGGCACGATGGTCGATTTCCTGCCTTTCAACGAGGTCACCCGATGAAGATCGTCTATTTTGCCTGGCTGCGCGAGAAGACCGGCTGCGCAGAAGAAGAGGTAAGTCCGCCCGAAAGCGTGACCGATGTGCGGGGCCTGGTCGAATGGCTATGCAGCCGGGGCGACGGTTACGCCGAGGCCTTTGCCGACCTGGGCCCCGTTCGCGTCGCCGTCAATCTCGAATATGTTAAACTGGATCAAGCAGTGGGACCGGATGACGAGGTGGCTTTCTTCCCCCCCGTCACCGGAGGCTAAGGGCACAACGTGATAAGAGTACAGCGCGAGGACTTCGATACGGGTGCCGAGTTGGCGCGCTTGAGCGCCGACAACCTTGGCGTCGGGGGCGTCGCTGCGTTTGTCGGCCTGGTGCGCGACATGGCCGGTGACGAGACGTTGACGGCGATGGAGCTTGAGCACTATCCGGGCATGACCGAGAAGGCCCTGGCCGACATCGAGGCCGAGGCCAAGCGGCGCTGGCCCCTGGAGGCAAGCCTCATTATCCACCGCCACGGCACCTTGGAACCCGGTGATCGCATTGTTTTGGTGGCAACGGCTTCGGCCCACCGCCAGGCGGCGTTCGAGGCCTGCCAGTTCCTTGTCGACTGGCTGAAGACCAAGGCGCCGTTCTGGAAGCGCGAAGAAACCGCTGGCGGCCATCGCTGGGTCGATGCGCGCTCGGCCGATGACACACAAGCGGCACGCTGGGAATCCGGCAAGGCAGCCGGCTAAACAACCGCCGGGCGCCAAAGGTAAGCCAGAACATGAGCAAGAAACCGGCCGATCCCCCCAAGGCCTACCGCAACCGCAAGTTCCTTGACAGCTTCGACGCCCGGCCTTTGCGCATCCTGGCTGAATACCAAGAGCCCCAATCTCGCTTTGAGGAAGCGGAAGTAAGCGACACCATCGTCTTCATGGGCTCGGCACGTCTGCTTCCCCTGGACGAGGCGGAGCGCCGGATGGCGAAAGCGAAGCAAAGCGGTGAAGACATTGAGGCTGCCGAGATGGGCCTGGCCATGGCACGCTACTACGAGGACGCCCGCGAGCTGGCCCGGCGCCTCACCGAGTGGTCGAAGACCCTGGAGGGCAACCGGCGCCGTTTCGTTGTCTGCACGGGCGGCGGCCCGGGCGTCATGGAAGCCGCCAACCGCGGGGCTTCGGAGGCGCGCGGCCTGAACGTCGGGCTTGGCATCTCACTGCCCAAGGAGGCCCACGGCAATCCTTACATTACCCACAACCTGTCCTTTGATTTCCACTATTTCTTCATGCGCAAGTTTTGGTTCATCTATCTGGCCAAGGCGATCGTCTTTTTCCCCGGCGGCTTCGGCACCCTCGACGAGCTCTTCGAGACCCTGACCCTGGTGCAAACCGGTAAACTAAAAAAAAGCTGCCCCTGGTGCTCTACGGCACCGACTACTGGGACCGCGTCCTAAACATCGACGCCCTGGTCGAGCACGGCATGATCGGCGCCGAGGACCCGGATCGCATCTTTCGGGCAAATTCGATGGACGAGGCCTACCGCTACATCACCGGTGAGCTCTTGGAATACGCCCTCGCCGAACCGGACGGGCGGATGTAAGGGGATCGTCGGCGGCGAAATGAAGGATCGAGGCCCCGGCCTTACGCGGCCGAGGCGGCGCTTTCGGGCTGTTTGCCGACTGCCTTTTCGTAGTCTTCCATCATCGTGCGGGTGACGTCGCCCGGCGTGTAGCGGTGCTCGTCGATCTCGCCGACCGGCGTGACCTCGACCGCCGTGCCGGTGATGAAGACCTCTTTCGCCTGGCCCAGTTCGTCGGGCATGATGACCCGTTCGACGACCTCGATACCGCGTTTGGTTGCCAGGTCGATGACCGTGCGCCGGGTAATGCCGTTGAGAAAGCAATCAGGCGTCGGCGTATGCAGCTTGCCGTCGTCGAAGAGCAAAAAGATGTTGGCCCCCGTCGCCTCGGCGACCTGGCCGCGCCAATCCAGCATCAGGGCATCGTCGTAGCCTTGGCTCTCTACCTCGTGCCTGGACAGCGTGCAGATCATGTAGAGGCCCGCCGCCTTGGCGTGCACCGGCGCCGTCTCGGGCGCCGGGCGGCGCCACGACGACGTCTTGAGCCGGATGCCCTTCATGCGCGCCTCGGGCGAGAAATAGGACGGCCACGGCCAAGTGGCGATGGCAACGTGAATGCGCGTGCTCTGCGCCGAGACGCCCATCATCTCGCTGCCACGCCAGGCCACGGGCCTGACATAGCCGTCGACGATGCCGTTGGCCTTGCAGGTTTCGTTGCACGCGGCGTCGATCTCGGCCACCGAGTAGGGCAGATCAAAGCCCAAGGTTTGGGCCGAAACGGCGAAGCGTTCGGAGTGCTCCGTCAGCTTGAAGATCTTTCCCGCGTAGGCGCGCTCGCCCTCAAATACACAAGATGCGTAGTGCAGCGCATGGCTGAGCACATGAAGCTTGGCGTCACGCCAAGGTCCCAACTCGCCGTTGTACCAGATCAGTCCGTCGCGATCTTCGAATGAAGTGCTGGTCATGAAACAATCTTTCTTAGTTTTGTGGTCTCCCAGAAGGATGTTGCGCTGAGTACCATTTTCGGGCATATATGTCAATAACACTGACATAAAATTCCGACAGGGACCCGCGAGCCCCATGACCCCCTTCAAATCCCGTGTCAATCCTCTGTTTCTGCGCGAGGAAGAGTTGCGCCAAGCGATGGAGCTCTTGTTCTATGCCTATCGCGACTTCACTGCCGAACCCGACGCTATCTTGGCCCGTTATGGGTTTGGCCGCGCCCATCACCGGGTGATCTACTTTGTCGGGCGCAATCGTGATATCGCGGTCAGCGAGCTTCTGGCCATCCTCAAGATCACCAAACAAAGCCTATCACGGGTGCTGAGCCATTTAATGCGCGACGACTTCATCGTCCAAAAACGGGGCAAAGACCGGCGAAGGCGGCTTCTATCGCTCACCCCAAAGGGCACGGATCTGGAGCGTTTGCTCACCGAGCGCCAGAGCGAACGCATCGCCAGGGCCTATCGCGAGGCCGGGGCGGAGGCAGTCGCCGGCTTTCGCACCGTACTCAGGGGCATCATCAACGAAGAAGACCGCCGGCGCGTCGATGACGCCGATTCCGAAACGGATTGAGAAGACCCCGCGCACAGCGGTCACGCAGTTGTGGTAGTCTAAGTGTCCGATCATATGCCCAAGGCGATACGGAGGAGGAGATGGGCGATGACTCCCCCCATGTCCTGGTCGTCGACGACGATGACCGGTTGCGTGAGCTTTTGCGCAAGTATCTGAGTGAGAACGGCTTCCTGGTCTCGACGGCGAGCGACGCCGGGGACGCTCGCGCGCGCCTTGGCGGTCTCGCCTTCGACGTCATCGTCCTCGATCTGATGATGCCAGGCGAAAGCGGTCTCGATTTCGCTCGTTATTTGCGTCGGGAAAGCACGGTTCCTCTGCTCATGCTGACCGCCATGGGCGAGATCGAGGACCGCATTGCCGGTTTCGAGCACGGCGCCGACGACTACCTCACTAAGCCCTTCGAGCCGCGCGAGTTGTTGCTACGCCTGCACGCCATCCTGCGCCGCGTTCCGACGCCGCCGGAGCCACCGGCACGGGTCAACATGGGCGATGTGGCCTTCGACTTGGGACGCCAGCAATTGGACCGTGACGGCGAGCCCATCCACCTGACCTCGGTTGAAACGACGCTCCTCAAGGCCTTGGCGGAGCGTGCGGGAACTGTCCTTAGCCGCGAGGAGCTGATCGCGGCGACCGGCGCCGAGGCCGGCGGGCGTACCGTCGACGTTCAGGTGACACGGCTGCGCCGCAAGATCGAGGCCGATCCCCGCCTGCCCCGTTACTTGCAGACCGTGCGCGGCCGCGGTTACGTTTTGCGCCCTGATTAAGAGTCTATCCAATGACCCGTCAATCCGTGATCAAACGCTTCCTGCCCCGCAGCCTCCTCGGGCGCTCGCTCATGATCATCGTGACGCCGCTGGTGTTGTTGCAGGTGGTGTCGGGCTTCATCTTCTATGAATCTCACTGGGACAAGGTGACTTTGCGGCTGGCCCGCAATCTGGCCGGCGACATTGCCGGCACGATAACGCTTCTGCGTCAAAATCCAGACAACCCGACCCTCGTCTTCGACATGGCGGAAGAGCACATGGAAATGAGGCTGCGCATGAAGAAGGGAGATATCCTCCCCAACACGCCGCCTGACGAAAGCGGACTCATGGAAAAGATGCTGGTACGCGCCATGCGTGAGTATGTCGGCAAACCGTTCCAGATCGACACCCATTCCCTAGACCGCCATGTGGTCATTCGGATTCAGTTGACGGACAGCGTTCTGGAAGTGATCACCACGCGCAAGCGGCTGTTCAGCTCGACCACCTACATCTTCGTCCTGTGGATGGTGGGAACGGCGATGATCCTGTTTGGCGTCGCGGTCATCTTCATGCGCAACCAAGTCAAGCCGATCCGCCGCCTGGCCTTCGCCGCCGATACCTTCGGCAAGGGCCGCGACGCTCCCAGCTTCAAGCCCGAGGGCGCCCAGGAAGTACGCCAGGCGGCAACAGCCTTCATCGCCATGCGCGACCGCATCCAGCGCCAGATCACCCAGCGCACCGAGATGCTGGCCGGTGTCTCCCACGACCTGCGCACGCCGCTGACCCGCATGAAGCTGCAACTCGAGCTGCTTGGTGACCGCGAAGGCGTGGCCGATCTGAAGGACGACGTCGAGGAGATGGAGTACATGCTCGAAGGCTATCTTGCCTTCGCCCGTGGCGAAGGCAGCGAGACGCCGACACCGACCAACCTGACCGCACTTCTGGGCGACGTCGTGGCCCAGGCACGGCGCAAAGGGGGTGATGCCATCGACCTGCACACGGAGGGCGAATTTACGGTGCCGGTCAGGCCGGCCGCCATGAAGCGCTGCGTGACCAACCTTGTCGATAACGCCCTGCGCTACGCCGATCATGTCTCGGTGCGCGCCGGACGGCGCGGTGATGCTGTCGAAATCACCATTGACGACGATGGCCCTGGCATCCCCGAGGATCGACGCGACGACGTCTTCAAGCCATTTTTCCGGCTCGAAAGTTCGCGCAATCCGGTAACCGGCGGCGTCGGCCTGGGGCTGACCATCGCGCGCGATGTCCTGCGCGGCCACGGCGGCGAAATCGAGCTAGGCGATTCACCAAGCGGCGGCTTAAGGGCGCGCCTGCGCCTACCCGTTTAGAGCAAATCCCGAGCGAACGGAATCGTTTGCGATGATGAATTTGCGTAGAATAATTATGTCAGAGCATTCTCCGTGAGCGCGAGCGATCGGAAAATGCTCTAGAAACCTATTCCCAGAGAGGACCGAAATCATGGCGACCCAACACGAAGTCCCATCAACACCGCGGACCATGCACTGGGGTGCCTTCGACGCCAATCTGGCGCCCGTCATAGAAGTCGACTCGGGCGACCGGGTAACGCTCGATTGCCTGTGTGGCGAGCCATCGGTGGTGCCCGAAGGCGGTGACTTCCACATCCTGCCCGAACTCCTGGAGGTTTATCGCGAGGTCGAACGCCCGTTGCCTGGACACCTGATGACGGGGCCGGTGGCGGTCCGGGGCGCCAAGCCGGGCGATGTGCTGGAGATCCGCATCCTCGACGTCGCTTTGCGCCAGGATTGGGGTTATAGCCGCATCCGGCCCCTTGGCGGCACCCTGCCCGACGACTTCGATGTCAATTGGTTAAGACACATCCGCCTTGATGGCGAGCGCATGGTCGGCATCACGCCGTGGGGCATGGAGCTGCCGCTCAAGCCCTTCTTCGGCGTCCTCGGCGTGGCGCCGCCCGAGCATTGGGGCATGATCACGTCGATCATCCCGCGCCAACACGGCGGCAACCTGGACCTCAAGGAGCTGGTCGCTGGGACCACGCTCTATCTGCCGGTATTCAATGAAGGTGCCCTCTTTTCGGCCGGTGACGGACACGCCGCCCAGGGCGACGGCGAGGTCTGCTCGACGGCCATCGAGACCTCGCTGCGCGGCACCTTCGAGCTTCACTTGCGTACCGACATGGCCCTTGACGGGCCACAGGCCGAGACGCCAAGCCACTACATTACCCTTGGCATGGACGTGGACCTGGACAAGGCCGCCCGCCAGGCGCTGCGCGCCATGATTGCCCTTATTCAAGATAAGGCCGGCATCACCCGCGAGGAGGCCTATAGTCTGTGCAGCCTGGCCGCCGACCTGCGCGTCACCCAATTGGTCAACCTGAACAAGGGCATCCACGCCATGCTGCCCAAGTCGCTATTAGGCGGCTGATCGTAATTTTCGGGACCTAAAATACCAGGACACTTGAAATACCTGCTGGCTGATTCCGCCCTTCTGAATTCGTTGGCGGCTCCCTTCGCCGGTGCGGCAGCAGCAAAAAAACATCCTGGCGTAAATTAATAAATAGACACTCTGTCTAATAAGTAGATATAGTACCCGGGCGCCGATGACCGAAGGCAATGCGCATTCGTTGCCAGGACAGTGGAGCACGATGAAACCAAGAACCAAAGAATCGGGACGCCACGTGGGGGCGGTGCTGAAGGCCCTCGACCTCCTGGATTCCTTTCAGACCCAGCCAACCCTCAGTTTGAAGGAACTCATCGATTTGAGCGGCCTCAACCGCAGCCGCGTCATGCGCCTTGCCGGCACCCTGGAGGCGCGCGGCTACTTGAGCTTGGAGCCAGTCACCGGCCACTACCGGCTGGGCTCGCGGCTGCTGACGCTGGGTAAGCTCTTCGAGTTGAACAACACCTTTATTTCCCTCGCCCGGCCGGCCTTGAAGCGGCTTGTCCAGAAGACCGGCGAATCGGCCACACTCTACGCCATCGACGGCTACGAGCGCGTGGCTCTGGCCCGCGAGCACGGCACCCACGAGGTGCGATTTTCGGTGACAGAGGGCGGCCGCTCCGAGCTTTATGCCGGCGCCGCCGGCAAGGTCCTTCTTGCCCACGCGCCGCCCGAGGTCGCGGCCGGTGTCCTGAAGGCCGGCGTGATGCGCCGCCTGACCCCCGGCACGGTCGTCGACCCGACCCGTTTGACGGCACAGTTGAAAACCATTCACCGCCAGGGCTGGGCCTTCTCCAAGGGCGACCGGGTGACCGACGCCTGGGGCGTGGCGGCACCCGTCTTCGGCCACGACGGCCGGGCCCGCGCCGCCATCGGCGTCGCCGGGCCCATCAACCGCCTTACCCAACAGATGCGAACGCAAACCGTGGAGGCCGTCACCGAAGTGGCGCAAGACCTCTCGCGGGATCTCGGCTGGTCGCCCGCGAGCGCGGCCTAAATGACGATACTAAGGAGAATGAAATGACCGACGACAAGCAATCCAAGCGGGGCGCCGACCCCTACGCCAGTGGAAAATGGGCCGGCTCCAAGCCCTATATCGTTTCGCGCACTCCCATGAAAGGGCGGGTCGTCGCGGTTCTTACCAGCACCCAGGAAAAGCGCGGCTTGGAACTCATCCACCCCTGGACGCGCTGTATCCGGGCCACCGAAGTTCATGAACTTCAGTTGACCGACGAGGCCGACGCCCGACCCGGCACGACGACCAACCGCTGCGCTGCCATCGCCTTTTTCGAGTTCGAAGAAGGCGGCCTCCTGGTCGGCGGCGACAAGGTGATCATCGCCGGCAAGGAGATCGGAACGCTCGTCGGCTTTGACGAAACCCACATGCCCAACCACCTCAATATCCTGCTTTACGGTCCCGAGCGCCGCACCGGCCAGCAGTTCGGCCTCAAGGGCGGCAACACCGTCATCATCGAACCGGGACCGGAAGAAAAGAAAACCATGATCGGGTGAGAGCCCCGGCAATAACCTTAACCTACCCAACCAAAGGAGTTATCGGACATGGCAAAGAAAAATACGGCAAAGAAAAAAGTGGCAAGGAAAAAGAAGCAACGCTGGACCTTCAAGTACGAGATGTACCAGCATCTGGCCGCTACCCAGGCCGAGTTTTACGAAAAAGTGAAGAAGATCCCCAAAGAGGTCGGCCTGCCCGACAAGTTCTTGGGCAAGATCGGCCTGACGGGGACGATCTCCGAGAACCACGGCCTCCTGCGCAAGGAAATCATCAAGACGATGAGCGAAGGGGCGCGTCATGTCACCAATAACTCGGTGCTCGACAAGGAGGTCCGCCACCTGGTCAAACTCCATTACGGCGACGAGTATGATGCGGTCGCCGCAAACACCTGCGAGGCCCTGCTTAACGTCAGCTTCGACGCCCTCTTTTCTCCGCCCTGGGCGGGCCGCGGCGACAGCTACCGGGCGCGCTACATCGCACCTTACGAGAAGCACGCCCATCATCAGGCAGCCTATGGCCGGCCGTTCCCGCCGCGCTTCAAGGACCTGTTCGGCGATCGTGGCGTCTCGGCCGGCGAATTTGGCCAACTGGGCAAACGCCTGACCAACCTGGACACCGTCATCGTTCCCTTGGTCGGCGCCAAATACGACTGCCACGGCATCAAGTACCACCCGTGTACGCTTTTGGGTGGCGTCCAGGCGAAGGAATCGGCCAAATTGATCGCCCAGGCGGCGGCCGACCACGTGGCCTCGTTGAGCGGTTTCACGTCGCTTGGCTACACCCATCCGGGTTACGGCTATGGCCAGCAGGACAAGGAGGGAACTCCTATCTTGCAAAAAGAAATCGCCAAGATCGCCAAGCGTTATAACGTGCCCTATATCCTTGATAACGCCGTCGGTCTGCCCTTTGTCTGCACCGACATCCGCAAGGTCGGCGCCGATGTCTCGCTGTTCAGCATGGACAAGGCCTCGGGCGGCCCGACCTCGGGTCTGGCCATCGGCAGGGAAGAGTACATCGTGCCCATGGCCCGGGCGCTCGGCGTCCACAGCCACAGAAACGGCAGCCCCATGGCACATGGCAAGTCGTCGCACGTCGCCATGGATCCGGGCAAGGAAGCGCTGTTGGGCATGATCGCCACCATGCGGCTCTTGATGGAGCAGGGCGAGGACTACAAGAAGCAGATCGACCTGTGGTACGACATCGTGATCGATGAGTTCAAGCGCATGGACTCAGGGCTCCTCAAGGACCTAACCTTCGACAAGGACTACAGCGCCAACTGCGTCGCGGTGGACTATGAGCATAGCTGGTCGCACGGCCGGATGGGCATTCCCATCTTCTCGGTCGAGGACCTCTATGCCGGCACCGGGCTGACCATGAACGCCACCCGGGCCATGGGCATCGCACCATGCGTCGCCTATGACGGCAACATCAAGATGTCGCCCGGCCTCGGCACCACCGACGAGAACGGCCAGTTGATGGAAGAGCCGGTACGGCTCATGATCCGCTGCTTCGTGCGCATGATGGAAGTGATGTGTGAGCATGCCGGAATCATGGACCAGTAGAAGAAACGGCGCCAACGCCGGCTGGGACGCAAAGTGATGTCCACCGAACCCTTCGACGCCGCCGTCATCGGCGGCGGCGTCATGGGCTCGGCCACGGCGCTCCGGCTGGCGCAAGGCGGCATGCGCGTCGTCGTGTTCGAACGCCGGGGCTTGTGCATGGAGGCATCGGGCGTCAACGCCGGTTCGTTGTCGCCGATGATCAAGCGCGCCATCCTCATTCCCCACGCCATGCGGGGATATGAGATATGGCAGAACTCAAAGAAACACTTAGGCCTCGATATCCACGCTCACGCCATGGAAGGCCTGATCCTCGCCTACACTAAAGACGAGGCGGAGGAACTCGAGACCATCATGATCGAGCGCCGCGACGCCGGCTGCCCGATAGAGATGATCGGCCCCAACCGGGCAAAGGAGATCGAGCCCGGTCTCTCCGACCAGGTCGTGCTCGCCGCCTATTGTCCCCTTGACGGTCATGGCGACAGCGCGCGCAGCGGGTTGGTCTTCCGCAAGGCCCTGGTTGCCGCCGGGGTCGAGGTACGCGACCACACGCCCGTTGAGAAGGTGGACCGGACGGACGGCGGCTTTGTCATTCATAGCGCGGCGGGGACAACGGAGGCCAAGCGTGTCGTGCTTGCCGGCGGCGCCTGGCTGGGCCGCATGGCGCGTTGGCTCGGCTATCCCCTCGATGTCCGCTACAAGATCAATCAGCTTGTCGTCACCGAGCGTCTGCCGCCCGTGGTGCGCACCGTGCTTGGCGTTTCCAACGGCATGCTGACCCTCAAACAGGCGGAAAACGGTACCGTCGTCATGGGCGGCGGCTGGCAGGGCACGGGCGATCTTGAACAGGGCGGCACCGGCATCGTGTCCGATAGCGTCGCTGGCAACCTGCAACTGGGGCGTTACGTCATTCCGGCGCTTATCGGGGCGCGTTTGGTACGCTCTTGGCTCGGCATGGAAGCCCTGATGCCCGACTACAATCCGGTCATCGGTCCAATTCCGGGGGTCGAGGACGCCTTTATCATCGGCGCCGTGCGCGGCGGCTGGGAGATCGGCCCGTGCCTGGGCCAGCTTCTCGGCGACCTGATATTGGACCGCGAGCCCGACTTGCCGCTTTTCGACCCGCCCACATATGAAGACGGGGACACCACCGCCGTTGCCGGCTACGGCCTCTAAAAATTTTATTCCTCTTGCCGACGCACCCGTGACGGGTGACTTACGTTCTCGGGCGGCAGGATCTTGGCCGCCAATTTGGCCACCGGCGAGTCCCAGATTTCTTCGTAAGTAAGATCCGAGGTGAGATCGTCGAGGGCGACCGGCCGTATGGGCACCCGCGCTGTCCATGAGCCCGCCTTCTCGCGCCCGCCGACCTTATCGGCCACCAGGCGCGCCGTCGTATCGCCGCACATCCGACCCTGGCACGGGCCCATGCCGCAGCGC
>JASLZL010000064.1 GCA_030754885.1 Rhodospirillales bacterium
ACGCCTGCCAAATCAGGCCCCACCAATTTTCCCTTACCGATGGTGTGGCAAGGTGCGCAAGTATCTTGGAATATTTGTTGGCCTGACTCCGCGGCCTGACCATGGTTGATCGACCCCAACCAAGCGGCGATCATCAGAATCCCTAATGCAGGGACCCGCCATCTGTTAGAAAACCCGGTAATCATATTTGTCGACCTTTCAAGCTTTTAAGACCCCGATCCGGGCAACAAATGAACCCAGCTCCCGCTGAGTCCGTGCCAATCAAGAAAATCGTCCTCAAACGAGACACGAGGCTTTGACACCGATCAGAGCTTGCCTTCCCAATTGCCCTCCAGCTTCCAGATTTATGGTTCTTCGGATCAACCCTGCCCGTTATTATGATGTCGGTTTCGCGTGCCATTAATCTGTTCACCCAGTTCCTTGGCGGCCTAGCCGATCTACGAATTTTCATCTTCACTCGGCAACCGGCCGGTCGGTCGAAATCCGGGTAGCCCGCTCACATGCGCCAGGAATTCGTTCAATGCCCCTAAATCCTGAAAGTACGATTCCTCGTTGCTTTGGACGTGGCGGACATGCCCACGCCAGATCGGATTTCTATCCGTTCCAGGCTCCAACCAGATCCGCGTGACAAAAGACATCGAAACTCGCTCATTCTCCACTGCATGCGGCCCCAGCAAGCATCCAAAACATCGTTTGTGCCTATGCAGTAGCATTTGCTGGTAACGGTCTGGTTACATAGGGAGGAAAGCGATCCGGACGTTCGCTATCGCGCCACATCCCGGGCAGAGATTATGCCCTCGGAGATGTGAGATTTTTTAGCTGTGGTGGTGGGATTCGGGAAAGAGTGTCGCTTCTTGGCGGCAAGACCGTCCAGTTATTCGGCCGCGGCTCCCCGGAATTTTTCATTGATTTCTTGGTACAAGCGTTGTGTTTCGGGCATGGGCTCGACGTCGAGTTCGCGGGCGAGAAGGCGGCGACAGTCATGGTACTGAGCCATGGCCTGTTCGGCATTGCCAAGCCGAACCAGGTATTCCATCAACGCACGGTGGAAGCTTTCCCGGACCGGATCGCAGATGAGGGCATCCCGGCAAACCCGCACCGCTTCGGCGAAACGGCCGACTCGCGTGTGGCATTCCGCCATTCTTGTCAGCAATTCCAGGTAAATCTCGAACAGCCGTTCACGCTCGGCGGTGCACCAGTCGGCGTAGACATCCTCCTCCATGTAGTCGCCCAGGTACAATCGTCGTGCTTCATCAAAGTGGTGCAGTGCTTTGTCCCATTGTTGCCGGCGCTGCAGGATGGCTCCCTCGCCGATGCATTTCTCGAAGGCATCCGAGTCGACCCACACCACTTCTCGTCTCAGTAAATAGGTCTTGCCCGCCGTTTCTACTACGCCCTCGACAATGCCGGCCGAGCGTAACTGGCGCCGCAGGGAATGCACCGTCACCTTGAGCCGCTTCCATCCGCGATCCTCGTCAATTTCGGGCCAAAGTAACTCTATGAGGGTCTCGCGGTGGACAGGACGCCCCAGGTTGGCCACCAAATTCTTCAGCAGGGTTATGGCCTGCTTGCGCTCCCAGGTATTTGTCGCGATGCTTCGCCCTCCCGTCGCCAGGCCGAAGCGGCCAAGGGTAAATATCTGTAGCTCTTGCCCGGGCGGTGACGATCTATCCTCTTCTTCCTCTCCGCGCAGAATGACGACGGCAACCGCCGAACGGGTTTGCGAAGGCCGAACCCTCTTCGGCATGACGACGGACGCGATGTTGAGCGGAACCCAGCTGCTATCCTTGTGGCGCGCACGGCACGACAGCGCGGTGAAAGCCCGGAAATGCCGGAAACACCGAGCCCCCTCGCAATCCGGAATGCACAGAGGTTCTCCGTTGGGAGAGACAATTTGTAGAATTTCCGAACAATGCCGGCCCAGAACCTCGCGCCGAACGTATCCTAAGAGCCGTCGCGCACCATAGTTCCACGCGACAATCGTCAGGTCGTCGTCGATAGCGAACGCGGCATCGGAAGCGTAATCCACCAAGTATCGAGCATCAATTATCATGCCGATTTCAATCGCTTTCCCGTGTACAAAGGTTCGAACCTTCTATGAGGTTCTTTGAACCCGACAACGTGCCTTTTCTTTCGTGCGGCGCATTACGACAGCGTATAGATAAACACGAATGCCTTTAGTTGGAAAAACATACTCTTCGTTGTTTCCCGGAACAACCCCGGCATTTTTAACCCGCATTCCCCAGATGACATCCAACCTCGTGGAAATGATACCACTGTCCCACCGCCAAGGAAATTGAATTCCCTTTGCAGCCATCCGATGACATGATTTTGGTAATCGGCCCGCGATTGGAAGGCCATTCGGCCCAGTTTTTCATCATCCAGACGCACCTCTCCCGTCGTTTTCACCTCGCCGTGGATTTCCTCGGCCTACGCCGGAGCGGGTCTTCGTCGCAAAACATCGATCAGGCTCAATGGGAGTTCCGGGGACAGTATATCTAATTCCCCTCGCCCCGTGGCTTTGGCCCGGGGTTTTGACGGCGCAGGACGCGGTCGAGGGCGGCCTCGATTTTCCAGGCATGGTGCCCCCAATTTCATTACCAGCTTTAATGAATGCCGCCATGCGCCGATCTTATGCCCTCTTCCCGCCACGGCCCAAGGAATTAGGTTGCATTGGCGTCAACAAACCTTGCGTTCCGGGGCGGAGAACTCCAACATTGCGCTGGCGCGAACCCAAACTCCAGGACGGAGACGTTATGACCGCCACGCCCGAGACCGTTGAGCCGATCTTGCTGCGCGACGACCGGGACGGGGTTGCGACTCTGACGCTCAACCGTCCGGCGGCGCGCAATGCCCTTTCGGCGGCCTTGATGTCGGAACTGGAAGACGCCTTCGCCGCCATCGCCAAGGACCCGGGCGTCAAGGTCGTGATCCTTGCCGCCAACGGTCTCGCCTTTTGTGCCGGCCATGACCTCAAGGAAATGCGGGCCAATCCGGGGCGCCAGAACTATGAGGCATTGTTCACCCAATGCAGCCGCCTGATGATGGCGATTACGCGCCTATCGCGCCCGGTCATCGCCAAGGTCCACGCCACCGCCACCGCCGCCGGTTGTCAGCTTGTCGCCACCTGCGACCTGGCGGTGACGGCGGACGGCGCCCATTTCGCCACGCCCGGCGTCAACATCGGGCTTTTCTGTTCGACCCCCATGGTAGCGCTGAGCCGCGCCGTCGGGCGCAAGCCGGCGATGGAGATGCTGCTAACAGGCGCGCCCATCGACGCCGCCGAGGCACTGCGCCTTGGCCTCGTCAACCAAGCGGTGCCAACGGAGGATTTGGACACAGCGACCTGGGATCTGGCGGCGACCATAGCCGCCAAGTCGCCGCTAACGGTGGCTACCGGCAAGGAAGCCTTTTACCGCCAGATCGATCTCGATCTCGACGCGGCCTACGCCTATGCCAGCGAGGTGATGACGCGTAACATGCTGGCCCGTGATGCCGAGGAGGGTGTCGACGCCTTCCTCGAAAAACGCCAACCGACATGGGAAGGACGGTGAACGACCGCCACGGCAAACCCCTGCACTACGCCGACGACCACCTGCGCGCCATCCTGGGCCGGGTGCGGACCATCGCGATGGTCGGCGCCAGTCCCAAATGGATCAGGCCCAGTAATTTCGTCATGAAATATCTGCTTGGTAAAGGCTATCGTGTCATCCCGGTCAACCCAGCGGCAGCGGGCCAGGAAATCCTAGGACAACGCGCCTATGGCCACCTCAACGAGGTTCCGGGCCCCCTTGACATGGTGGACATTTTCCGTGCCTCGGATGCGGCCGGCGCCATCGTTGACGAGGTCATTTCCTTGGCGCCGGAGAAATCCATATCCGTGGTGTGGATGCAGCTTGGCGTCCGTGATGACGCGGCCGCCCGGCGCGCCGAAGCCGCCAGCCTGATTGCGGTGATGGATCGCTGTCCGAAGATCGAATACGGACGCCTGTTCGGCGAACTGAGCTGGTGCGGCGTCAACACCGGCATCATCTCGGCGAAACGACCGGTGATGCATCCATGACTGACAAGGACAAGAACCGCGCCCTTGGCTTCGAGACCCGCGCCATCCATGCCGGCAGCCATCCCGAACCGGTAACCGGCGCCCGCAATACGCCCATTTTCCAAACCACGTCCTATGTTTTCGAAGACGTGGACCACGCCGCCGATCTGTTCAACCTACAGACTTTCGGTTTTCTCTATTCGCGCATCACCAATCCAACCGTGGCCGTCCTTGAAGAGCGTATTGCCAATTTGGAGGGCGGGCGCGCCGCGGTCTGCGCCGCCTCGGGCCACGCGGCACAATTCCTGGCCTTCTTCACGCTATTGGAACCTGGTGACGAGTTCGTTGCGTCCAGAAACCTCTACGGCGGTTCGGTGACCCAGTTCGGCCACAGCTTCAAGCGCCTGGGCTGGAACTGCCATTTCGTCGATCCGCTTGAGCCCGAGAATTTTCGCCGCGCGCTGACGCCCAAGTGCAAGGCCATCTTCCTTGAGGGCCTGGCCAATCCGGGCGGCATTGTTGTCGACATGGAACCGGTGGCCGAGATCGCTCACGAGGCCGGCATCCCACTGATTGTCGACAACACCATGGCGTCGCCGTACCTGTGCCGGCCCATCGAATGGGGTGCCGATTTGGTCATCCATTCGACAACCAAGTTCCTCAGCGGCCACGGCACCTCCATGGGGGGTGCTGTCGTCGAATCGGGGCGCTTCGATTGGGCCCAGAACGATAAGTTCCCATCGCTGACCCAGCCCGATCCAGCCTATCACGGCCTCACATTCCATGAGACCTTCGGCGATTTCGGCTTCACCATGAAGGCGCGCTCAGTGGCACTTCGCGACTTCGGACCGGCACTGTCGCCGATGAACGCCTTTCTCACTATCACCGGCATAGAGACGCTGCCGTTGCGCATGGAGCGCCACGTTGCCAACGCGGAGAAAATCACCCGTTTTCTTGAAGGACATCCGGCCGTTGCCTGGGTGTCCTACGCCGGCCTTGAATCCAGTCCCTATCGCCAGCTGGCCCGGAAATATCTTGCCAAGGGGGCGGGCTCGGTGTTCACATTTGGCCTCAAGGGCGGCTTCGAAGCGGGGGTAAAGGTCGTGGAATCTGTTAATCTGTTTTCGCACCTAGCCAATGTTGGGGATACGCGCTCGCTCATCATCCACCCTGCCTCCACCACCCACCGCCAGCTCGACAAGGACCAACAGGTTGCCTCTGGCGCCGGTCCCGACGTCATCCGCCTTTCCATTGGATTGGAGAGTGCCGACGATCTCATCGACGACCTGGACCTGGCGCTGAACCATGCCGCAGCCTGAAACGAACAATGTGGCACACGCGCCGCCGAGCCTGAAGAAACGGCTTTACAACACCCTTGAATCGTCGGCCGCGGGAAACTGGCTGGGCCGCTGGTTTGACCGCTTCATGGTCGTGCTGATCGTCACCAACGTATTGGCCGTCATCATGGAATCCGTTGAGGGTTTGGCGGCGACGGCATCCGATTTTTTCTGGACCTTCGAGCTCTTCTCGGTGACGGTATTTACCATCGAGTATCTGGCCCGCGTCTGGGTGTGCACGGAAAACCCCGAGCCCGGATACGGCCATCCTATTTACGGTCGATTGCGCCAAATGGCGACCCCCATGGCGTTAATCGATCTGATCGCCATCCTGCCGTTCTACCTTGCCTTTCTGATCTCCGTCGATCTTCGCTTCATGCGCGTCTTCCGGCTGCTCAGGTTGTTCAAGCTGACCCGTTATTCCTCAGCCCTGGAAACTCTGGGCATCGTCGTCTACGGCCAGCGCCGCCCCCTCGGCGCGGCACTGATGATCATGCTGATCGTGCTCATATTCGCCTCGTCGATCGTTTATCTCTTTGAACACGAAGCACAGCCCGAAACTTTCGCCAGCATCCCCCACGCCATGTGGTGGGGGTTGGCGACGCTGACCACGGTGGGCTATGGCGACGTCACCCCAATCACATCGGGGGGAAGGATTTTCGGCGCCTTCATCATGGTACTTGGTGTCGGTATGTTTGCCCTTCCGGCCGGCATCCTGGCGACGGGTTTCGCCGACGAGATTCGCAAGCGCGAATTTGTCGTCTCCTGGAAGCTGGTCGCCGGGGTTCCAATCTTTGCCAGCCTGGACGCCCTTCGTATCGCCGAGATCGCTCATCTTCTGCGACCGACGATGGTACCGCCGCGCCACGCCATCGTGCGCCGCGGCGAACCGGCGGATTCCATGTACTTCATCGCAACCGGAGAAGTGGAGGTAGACGTCCATTCCGAGGTCCGGACGCTCGACGCCGGCGATTTTTTCGGCGAGATCGCTCTCCTCAAAGAGAGCGAGCGCACGGCGACCGTCACCACCGTTACCGAATGCCGTCTCCTCTATCTCGACCGCTACGATTTCCGCCGCTTGCTGCGCGATCATCCCGATCTGGAAGAGACCATCACTCAGGTCATGGAAAGTCGCCTCGACCAGTTGGAAGCCGAAAACTCGACGGAGCTGCAATCCACGGTGTAGGTTGTCTCGGAAGCGGTTCAGCGGGAGGATCATAAAATGGCGGGGCTCACACCCGATCCGTTGGCGGCGGACGACATCGCTGGTTACGGCGATCGGCTGCGGCGTGGCGAGACGACTGCGGAGGCGACCGCCGAAGCCTATCTTGAACGTATCGCGGCCTTGGATCTCAAGCTTGGTGCCTTCGAATACGTGGCCGCGGACCAGGCGCGGTGCGCCGCGCGTTCAATTGACAAGCTGTTGGCGGCGGGAACCGACCTTGGTCCCTTGATGGGGGTGCCGGTGGCGGTTAAGGACCTTTTCGCCGTCGAAGGCATGCCGACGACCGCCGGCTCCAACGTCGATGTCTCCGATACCATCGGCCCCGAGGGTACGTTCGTGAAGTCCCTCAAGCAGGCCGGTTGCGTGATCTTTGGCAAGACCAAGACGGTCGAGTTTGCGCTGGGTGGTGCCGGCACCAATTTTGTTCGTGGAACGCCTTGGAATCCTTGGGATGCAGCACAGCACCGTGCACCCGGCGGTTCGTCAAGCGGCTCGGCGGTGGCCGTTGCAGCCGGCCTATCGGCCTTCGCCATTGGCTCCGACACCGGTGGCTCGGTGCGCGGCCCGGCGGCCTTTTGCGGCGTATTCGGACTCAAGACAACGGTCGGGTTGTGGCCCACCGACGGCGTCTTTCCCCTTTCGCGGACGCTCGATACCATTGGGCCGCTGACCCGCTCGGCCGCTGATGGGGCCATCGTTTTCGCGGCGCTGAGCGGCCAAGCCACGATCGCGCCGACGCCTTGCCAAGGCCTGCGTCTTGGTAAACCTGCACCGAACTTCTTCGAAAATCTTGATGAGGATGTGGAGCGGTGCTCAACGGCTATGATCGCGGCACTTACCGAAGCAGGCGCCGAGATCATCGATGTCGACGTGCCCGAGGTAGCTGAACTTTCGACCCTCTTCGCACCCCTAAGCGCCTGCGAACTGATTGCCGTCCTGGGACGCGAGCGCTTTCTTGCCGAACGGGACAAGATGGACCCGGTAGTCGCCGGGCGTGCCGCTCTCGGCCTTGAGACGACGGCGGACACATACATACGGCTGCTGTGGCGCCACCGCGACCTGTGCCGAATCATGGACGAGCGGATGGACGGTTTGGACGGCTGGATCACTCCGACGCGAAGCACCATCGCCCTGCCGGTTACCGACTACGACACCAGCGAGGCCGGCATCAAACGAGCCTCCAAGACGGGGTTGAACACGCGTCCCGGCAACCTCTTCGGCTTTTGCGGCACTTCGACACCCATCCACGCCCTGGGTTCCGACCTGCCAGTCGGCTTCCAGGTGATGTGTCCGGCCGGGGCCGAGGAGCGCGCGCTCTCAATCGCCCGGACCTTCGAAGAAATCGTCGGGGCGCCGCCGATGCCCGACGTTTCGGCGTTTCTCTGAGAGCCCGGCCGATAATGGCAAACCTTCCTCCCAATCCCATCGCAAACGGCGGCATCGCCGGTTTCGGCAAATGGTTGCGCGGCGGCAAGATTACGGCGGAGTCCGCGACGCGGGCCTATCTCGCACGGATCAAGGCCTTGGAACCCCGCCTCGGGGTGTTCGAACACGTTGCCGCCGAGAGCGCACTTGAGGCCGCCCAGGCCCTCGACGGATTGCTGGCGGCGGGTACCGACCTAGGCCCCCTGATGGGTGTGCCGGTCGCCATCAAGGACATCATTGCCGTCGACGGCATGCCCACGACAGCCGGCTCCGACGTTGACGTCGCCGATCTGATCGGCACCGAGGGATCCTTCGTCAAATCGCTCAAACGAGCGGGTTGTGTTATTCTGGGCAAGGTCAAGACCGTCGAGTTCGCGGCCGGTGGGACCGGCATTAATTTTGTCCGGGGAACGCCTTGGAACCCGTGGGACGCCGAGACCCAGCGTGAACCCTCGGGATCGTCCAGTGGTTCCGCGGTAGCCGTCGCGGCAGGACTGTGCGCCTTTGCCATTGGCTCGGACACCACCGGTTCGGTGCGTGGGCCGGCCGCCCATTGCGGCGTCTTCGGCCTCAAGACAACCAAGGGCCTGTGGCCCACCGACGGCGTATTTCCCCTCACCCCGACCTTGGACACCATCGGTCCCCTGACCAGGACGGCGGCCGATTGCGCCCATGTCTTTGCGGCATTGACCGGACAGCCAGTACCAGTCCCGGCGGTGCCAAGGGGGCTGCGTCTCGGCAAGCCCACGACGCTGTTCTACGACAACCTGGATGCCGATGTGGAACACTGCACGGCGGCCGCGCTCACCCTCCTTTCCGCGGCAGGTGTCGAAATCGTGCCTATGGAAATCCCCGAGGCAGCCGAGGTAGTCGGCGAATTCGCACCCTTCCTGCCGACCGAGCTGATCGCCGTCCTAGGACGGGAACGATTTATAGCCGAGCGCGCACGAATGGACCCGGTGGTGGCATCGCGGGCGGCGGAGGGCCTAGACGTGACGGCGGATGAATATATCCAACTTTTATGGCGTCAGCGGGAACTGTGCCGGATCATGGATGAGCGGATGGAAGGTTTCGACGGCTGGGTGACGCCAACCAGGCCCACAGTGCCGCCGCCGGTCGTCAGCCGCGCCGAGGCCGAGGCCAAACTGCCTCTGCCCCCCAATCTTTGGCCCAATACCCCGGCATGCAGTATTTTTGGCCTCTGCGGGACATCCTCGCCTGTCCACGCCTTGGGCGCCGGTTTGCCAGTAGGCCTACAGGTAATGTGCCCGGGTGGCGCCGACGGAACGGCGCTTTCCATCGCCCTCATGATCGAGGACATCGTCGGACCGCCGCCACAGGCCGAACTGGAGTCCTTCTTATGAGCCAAAGCACACTTCTCCCCGATCCCTGCGACCCTGGTGGTATCGCCGGCTTCGCTGAGCGCCTGCGCGCCGGCACAACGACGGCGGAGGCCGCCACCGGGGTGTATCTTCAGCGCATTAATACCCTGGAGCCCCGCCTCGGCGCTTTCGAATGCGTCATAGCCGACCAGGCCCTTGATACGGCGCGGGCGCTTGACGACCTGCTGGCGGCAGGAACCGACCTTGGCCCCTTGATGGGAGTCCCGGTCGCGGTCAAGGACCTCTTCGCCATCGATGGCACACCGACGACGGCGGGATCGAACCTTGACCTGGACGATATCATCGGTGGCGAGGGTACCTTCATCAAATCCCTCCGGCGAGCCGGCTGCATTATCTTGGGCAAGACCAAGACACCCGAGTTCGCCATGGGCTCGGTCGGCGGGCGCGGCGGGGTTAGCCACCTGCGCGGCACGCCTTGGAATCCCTGGGATGCCGAAATTCAACGTGTGCCTGGCGTCTCGTCAAGCGGCTCGGCGGTTGCCGTGGCGGCCGGCATGTGTGCCTTCGCCATCGGCACTGATACCGGCGGCTCGGTACGCGGCCCGGCAGCGCTGTGCGGTATCTTCGGGCTCAAGACGACGCCCGGCCTGTGGCCCGCCGACGGTATGTTTCCCCAGGCCCCGGAACTCGACACCATCGGCCCCATGACCGCCACGGCGGCCGACGCCGCCTTGGTCTTCGCCGCCTTGCAAGGGACCCCCCTGCCCCGGGCTCATCCACTGCGCGGCCTGCGTCTGGCCAAACCGGTTAACCATTTCTATGAGGAATTAGACAGCCCGGTTGAAACCTGCGTGGCGGCAGCCTTAGAGGCCCTCGCCAGCGCGGGCGCAAGCATTGTTCCCATTGAAGTCCCCGAGATCGCCGAGCCGAAGCGGGATTTCGGTGCCTATGTCCCGGCAAACCTGCTTGCTGTACTGGGACGCGAGCGATTCCTTGCCGAACGCCATCGAATGGACCCTCTGATCGTGCCACGCATCGCCGATGGGCTTGAAGTGAAGGCGGATCAATACATCCGCCTTATGTGGCGCCGCCACGAACTCGTCCGTCTCATTGAGGACCGGATGGGGGGCTTCGATGGCTGGATACTGCCCACCGCCGGCATGGTGGCGCCGCCGATGGCCGAGACCGAAGGCCGCGACGCCGAAGACCTTAGGTCCGAGATGGGGAAGCGCAAGACCCATCGGCGTATGGCAGCGAACTTCTTTGGGCTCTCGGCCACATCGACGCCGATCCAGACATTTGGGTCCGACCTCCCGGTCGGCCTTCAAATCATGTGCCCGGCCAACTGCGAAGACCGCGCACTTTCCATCGCGCTGACCCTTGAAGATCTGTTCGGTGCCCCGCAGCGACCCGATCTCGGCGGCTTCCTCTAATCGTTTGCCGCCGCCGGGTGCTGTACGAGCCGCAACCAGACGGCGGCGGCGAAGGCAATGAGAACCGGCGCGATAACGGCGTAGTTGACGGCTTCCCAGCCGAAGGCGTGGAGCACAACCCCGGATGAGAAGCTGCCCACGGTCACCAGGCCGAAAACCAGAAAGTCGTTGAACGCCTGCACCTTGGCCCGTTCGGCCGGGTGGTAGGTCTCGGTCAGAAGCGAAGTGCCGCCGATGAACATGAAGTTCCAGCCGACGCCAAGCAGGACCAGGCTGCCCCAGAACTGTAGAACCTCGACGCCCGAAAGATTGACTCCGACGCAGGCCAGGTTCAATAGCACGCCGACCAGGATGATGTTGAGCACGCCGAAGCGCTGGATCAGGTGGCCGGTAAAGAAGCTGGGCACGAACATGCCGAGCAAGTGCCACTGGATGACGAAGGCGGCGTCTTCAACTTCGTGGCCCGAGACCATCATGGCGATGGGAGTCGCCGTCATCACCAAGGCCATCACCGCCATGCCGACCATAGCCGACAACACGGCGACGACGAACGTGGGTTGGCGCCCGATTTCGGTCAGCGGCCGACCCGTGTCTTTCAACTCTTGCGCCTCGGGCTTGGGGATGTCGATGAAGGCAAGCAAGGCGACGGTGGCAATGCACAACGCTCCGATGGCGGCATAAGACCCGGCGAAGGTGAGGGGCGCCAGCAGGTCGCGGCTGAACTTGGCCAGTTCCGGTCCGAAGATCGCCGCCACCACGCCGCCGCCCATCACCAGCGAGATGGCGCGGCTGCGGAAAGCGGCGGTGGCGGTCTCGGCGGCGGCGAAACGGTAGTACTGCCAAAACGCGTTGTGAGAACCGATCAGGGCGCTGCCGACGGCAAACAGGACGAAGGAGCCTTGATGTATGGCGGTGACACAGATCACTCCCGCCGTCAGCCCGATGCCCTGGCCGACGATGAAGCCGGCGCGCCGCCCGATACGCCGCATGAGCATGGACGCCGGGATGGTGGAGATCATGACGAAGACCATCTGCAGGGCCAACGGCACCGTCGCCAGGCTCTTGTCGGCCGCCAGCATGTACCCGGCCAGGGGCGACACCGTCCCGATGATGGCAACGCCGGACATGGCCAACGCCAGACTAAGCGCCAGCAGGATGACGTTCTTGCGCGACGGATCAGGAGAAATCTCGGAAGCCTTGTTTGTTGTCTCCGTCACTGTTCTCTCTCAACCTAGGCCATGTTTGCGCCAGAGCGATGAACGAGGCGCAGCCAGACGGTGGCGGCGAAGGCTACGAGAACCGGCGCGATGACGGCGTAGTTGACGGCCTCCCAACCAAAGGTGTTGAGCATGACGCCCGACGAGAAGCTGCCCACCGTCACCAGGCCAAATACCAAAAAGTCGTTGAACGCCTGCACCTTGGCCCGTTCAGCCAGGTGGTAAGTTTCGGTCAAAAGCGAAGTGCCGCCGATGAACATGAAGTTCCAGCCAACGCCAAGCAGGACGAGTCCGCCCCAAAATTGCAGAACCTCAACGCCCGATAGATTGACCCCGACGCAGGCCAGGTTCATCACCACGCCGACCAAGATGATGTTGAGCGCGCCGAAGCGCTGGATCAGGTGGCCGGTAAAGAAGCTCGGCGCGAACATACCGAGCGCGTGCCACTGAATGACGAAGGCAGCGTCGCCGAATTCGTGGCCCGAGACCATCATGGCGATCGGGGTCGCCGTCATTACCAAAGCCATAACCCCGTAGCCGACCATGGCCGACAACACGGCGACGACAAACAGAGGTTGGCGCCCGATTTCTTTCAGCGGCCGCCCCGTCTCCTTCAAATCCCGCGCTTCGGGCTTGGGGATGTCGATGAAGGCAAGCAAGGCCACGGTGGCCACACAGAGCATCCCGATGATGGCGTAGGAACCGGCGAAGGTGAACGGCACCAGAAGGTCGCGGCCGAACTTGGCAAGTTCCGGACCACAAATCGCCGCAACCACGCCGCCGCTCATCACCAGCGAAATGGCGCGGCTGCGGAAGGCATCGTCGGCGGTCTCGGCGGCGGCAAAACGGTAGTACTGCCAAAACGCGTTATGGGAACCGAATAAGGCGCTGCCGACGGTAAACAGGACGAAGGAGCCTTGATATATGGCGGTGACACAGATCAGCCCCGCCGTCAGCCCAATGCCCTGACCAACGATGAACCCGGCACGCCGCCCAATGCGCCGCATGAGCATGGAGGCCGGAATGGTGGTCGCCATGACGAAGGCCATTTGCAAGGCCAAGGGCACCGTTGCCAGGCTTTTATCGGTCGCCAGCATATGGCCGGCCAGGGACGAGACCGACATGATCATAGTGGCGCCGGACATGGCAAGCGCCAAGCTGAGCGCCAACATGATGACGTTCTTACGCGACGGGTCGTGAGAAGCCCCGGAAACGTTGTTGGATATCTCCGTCACCGTTCTCTCTCTAGCAGGGGGATGTCCGCGCCGGAGCGGTGGACGAGAAGGGACGCACAGTGCAGGATGCGGACAGCAAAATCCACTATTAACCGGGCATCGGATTTCTGTCGCTGAGATACCCGACATTAAGGGAGGAAACGCAGGTGAAAAAAATATACGTCGTCGTGACCATGGATGTGGAACCCTTGACGGGTGACACACACCCCACCGCGACCGGCCCCGAAACCTGGGAGCAAAGCGAGAAATTCATCCGTGGCTATGCGGAGCAAGCGGGCAAATACGGCTACCCCGTTTCCTATTTCATCCATCCCGAGGTCGCGGTTGCCCAGGCCGCGTTATTCGAGGAACTGAACCAGGAAGGTCACTGCGTCGATTGCCTGCACCTTCATCCATGGAAGTTCCGCGACGGCAAGTACAAGGCCCATTTCGGCGAACTGTCCGAGAACGACATGCGCGCCGCGCTGGGTGAATCCATCGCCATGTGGCAGTCGGGCTTTGGACGCCGGCCGCTCTACTTTCGGCCCGGCACATTCTCCGCCAACGACATGATGTACAAGGTCCTGGTCGATATGGGATTTAGGGGTGGTTCGTGTTCAATGCCGGGCCGCGTGTGGCCCAGGATGAAGGCCATCTGGACCGGCGCCGAACCTGATCCTCACCGGCCTCACGCTAGTTTCCGCCTGGCGGTGGGGGATTTGGAATTCGGCAACATGCCCAACTCGGCCGATTTCTCAAGCTGGGCGGTAGCCAAGGGAAGCAACTTTCAGATGGTCGAGGGCGAGACCCATTCCCATGACAACAATACGGTCGCGTGTCACCGGGATTTGCGGCCCGACTGGCGGGATAATGATTACCACGCCGTCGCCAACAACATCGTCGAACAACTTATCGAGCGTAACCCCTCTATCCCGGTGCTGACCGAGAACACCCATAACGATAACGACCACGCCGATCCCGAAGACCGAGTGTCCAAGAATTTCCGCACCATGCTCAAGGAGATCACTGACGCCTGCAAGAGCCGAGGAATAGAGCCCGTCGGCGCCACCATGGCCGATATTTGCGACATGGTGCTGGCCGAACCGGTGAAGATGCCACCGTTCGTTTATACCTAGCCACCCTTTGCATTTTTTGTGCGCCTAGGGCATGCCATACGACGGAGGCCAACGGTGGCCGGCGCCAGTGGAAGCCAAACCAGGTTGGTGATACGTTTCCACCCGAGGTGAAGCCATGTGGACCATGTCCATAAAGCTCGTACTCGTCATCGCCGCCGCCTTTGTCGGCCTCGTCTTGCTGGCCGATTGGGCGGTGGAACTGTTGTGGCTTGGCACGCTGGGCTACGAGAGCGTGTTCTGGACCCTGCGGCTCCTCAAGGTCGGCTTTTTCCTCATTGCCTTCGTTCCGCTCTTCCTGTGGTTCTGGTTCAACCTAAGCGTCCTGTCCCGGCGCTTCGACCTGAGAGCGATGATCGCCGCCGTGGGCCGCCATTTGGGACAGCGCACCGGGACCGTTGGCGCTTATCTGGGTGGAGCCGCCGACGGCACGAAGAAAGCAGGGTCGGGCGGCGCGGTGGGGGCCGGCGTCCGTGCCCTTTTAGCAGCCGTCGGCGCCCTGTTGTTCGGCCTCGTCATCGGCGCCGGTTGGGATACGCTTTTGCGGCTCTCGTGGGCTGGAGACTATGGTCGCATTGACCCTATCTACGATCACGACGTAGGGTTCTATTTGTTCACCCTTCCCTTTCTCGAAGTGGTGCAGACCAGCCTCGTCGCTGTCACCTTGCTTACCCTCGCCGGAGTCACGATGAGCTATCTACGTGCCGACGTCGTTCGCGTCGATTGGAAGCGCGGCATCGAGGCGCCGGCGGCCGTTCTTCAACACATCGGCATCAACTTGGCGCTCTTTCTCGGTGTCTGGGCATGGGGATATTATCTGGACCGCTATGCCCTCCTCCAATCGACCCGGGGTGCCGTTTATGGTGCCGGCTATACCGACGTATTCGTAGTCCAGCCGGCACTTTGGATCGTCCTCGGCGCCACCGTGGCCCTGGCGGTAGCAGTGCTGTTTCCGGCGGTCCTCAAGAACCTGCGCGTGGTCGTGGCGGCAGGCGGTGGCTATTTGATCATCATAGCGGTTTCATTGTTCATAACCCCGTGGGCGGTGCAGGCCTTCAAGGTGGAACCCAATGAACTGGAATTGGAGACCCCATACCTGCGCCACAACATCGCCTTCACGCGCCACGCCTTCGGTATCGACGACATTGACGTGCGCTCCTACGGTGCCCTCGACGAACTGACACCTGAGGACCTGCGGCGCAATCAGCAGACCATCGACAACATTCGTCTTTGGGATTGGCGCCCGCTGACCCAGACCGTCCGCCAGCTTCAGCGCATCCGCACCTATTACGAAATCAATGATGTCGACGTGGACCGCTACCGGGTCGACGGCGCCTATCGCCAGGTCATGGTAGCGGCGCGCGAACTGTCGAACGACCTTCCCGATCAGGCTGAGACCTGGGTCAACCGGCATCTTCAATACACTCACGGCTATGGCCTCGCCATGAATTTAGCGGCCAAAAAAAGCAAACAAGGCGTGCCCGAGTTCTTGGTCAAGGACCTGCCGCCGAGCGCGGTAGGTGGCTTAGCCGTCACCCAGCCGGCGATCTATTACGGTGAGGAGAATTTCGGCTATCGCATCGTCTCTACCGCGGTGAAGGAATTCGACTATCCCAAGGGGGATGACAACGTCTACTCCCATTACCGGGGACGGGGCGGCGTAGCACTTGATGCGTGGTGGAAGAAGATCCTCTTCGCCTGGCAACAATTCGACGTACGCATTGCGCTCACCGCTTACACCCAACCCGAAAGCCGTATCCAGTTGTGGCGTACCGTCAGCGACCGTGTAAGCCGGATCGCACCGTTCCTGCGCCTCGACGGCGATCCCTACATCGTGCTTGGCGACGGGCGTCTCTACTGGATTCAAGACGCCTATGTGACCGCCCGCACGTTCCCCTATTCGGAGCCCGGCGACGGGCGCTACAACTACATCCGAAACTCGGTCAAGGTGATCGTCGACGCCTATGAGGGCGACGTCATCTTCTACGTCATGGACCCCGGCGATCCGGTCCTCGGCGTGTACCGCCGCGCCTTTCCAGACCTTTTCCGTCCCCTGGCCGAAATGCCCGAGAGCCTGCGCCGTCACCTGCGCTATCCCCAGGAACTCTTCCAGGCCCAGGTGCGTACGTACGACACCTACCACATGACCGTGCCGCAGGTTTTCTACAACGGCGAGGACATCTGGTCTGTGCCCCAACGCAAAAAGATGAGCCAGAGCGTGCGGGTCGGACCTTTCCGATCCTTGGCGGGCGGCTCCACCGAAGACGACGACGACATGAAGCCTTACTACATTTTGATGAAGCTGCTTGGCGAGGAGCAGGCCCAGTTTCTCATCATGTCGCCGCTGACGCCGAGCAACCGCGACAACATGATTGCGTGGATGGCGGCGCGCTGCGACTTTCCGGCCTACGGCCAGTTGCTGGTCTACAAGCTGCCCAAGGAACGCCTGATCTTGGGACCGGCCCAAGTCGAGGCAATGATTGATCAGGACACGCACGTCTCGCAGCAGATATCCCTATGGGACCAACGCGGCTCGCGGGTTATCCGGGGCAGCCTTCTCGTCATCCCCGTCGAGCAGTCATTCCTCTATGTCAAACCCATCTATCTGCTGGCCGAGCAAGCCTCTATTCCCCAGCTCAAGCGCATCATCGTCAGCGACGGTAAGCGCCTCGCCATGAAACCAACCCTGGAAGGTGCTCTCAAGGTGGTCTTCGGCGGCAACTCCACCCCTGCCCCCACGGCACGGGCGAATACATCGTCCGACCCATTTCTCGGTGCTCGCCGTGAACTGGAGCGTGCCGAAAAGGCGTTGCGCGATGGCGATTGGGATGCCTTCGGCCGTGCCATGCAGGCCTTGAAGAAAAGCATCGGAAAGTAGGACCGCCATGGACACCGTGACACCAAAACAAACCACTCACCGCGAGAGCGCCACCAGCCAATCGCCAAACGTCTGGACCGGTGGGGCGCGTGGCTTCGCGATGGAGCCCGAAGCTTGTTTTCCAAATGATTACACCGATGCCAGGCAACGCTTTCTTGGCACTTGCGACGAACTTGGGGTCAAGGCGAACCCCTACTCCAATCCCAACCGCGGACCATTGGACGAGGCCCTGTTCACCGATACCGCGTGGTTTGGGCCCGCCGATGCCGGGCGCGTCCTGGTCCTCGTGTCATCAACCCACGGCGTAGAAGGTTTCTGCGGCTGTGGCGCACAAATGGATTGGCTTCTGACCGGCGGGCCCAAACACCTTCCCCCGGACGTCGCCGTCCTTATCATTCACGTCATCAACCCGCATGGTTTCGCCTGGCTCAGGCGCGTAACCGAGGAAGGCGTCGATCTCAACCGCAACTGGGTCGACTTCGATAAACCGCTGCCTGAAAACCCGGGTTTCAATGAGTTGGCCGACGTATTATTACCGCGCGAAATCGAAGGTCCGGTCTTCGAGGCAGCCGAAGCCAGCATTAAAGCTTGGCGCCAGACCCGCGACGAAGAAACCTTTCAGATCGCCCGTGGCGCCGGCCAGTACACCCATCGGGGCCACTTCAACTTCGGCGGCTTCGAGCCCACTTGGGCACGCCGCACCTTGGAGGCCATAGTCGCCGAGAAGCGCTTGGCCGAACGCGACATCGTTGCCGTCGTCGACTACCACACCGGTCAAGGACCATTCGGTTATGGCGAGCCTATTTGCGGCAACCTTCCCGGCACAATCGGCAATACCCGCGCCAAGGCGTGGTACGGCGAAAGCGTCACCGAGCCGACGCTGGGCACCTCTACGTCCGTGCCCAAGACGGGTCTTTCGGAATACGGCTGGACACGTATGATCGGTGAGCGCCTGGTTTACGTCGCCCTAGAATTCGGCACCTATGATCCCGAAAACGGACGCCGCGTTCTGCGCCAGGACTACTGGCTGCACCTATACGGCAAACCGGACTGGCATGGGCAAGAGACGCGGCGCATCAAGGCCGATATTCGCAAGCGCTACTACCCCGACACCGACGACTGGCGCCAGATGATGCTCTTCCGCTCACGCCAAATTATCAAGCAGGCTTTAGACGGCCTAACCGGAGAGTAGGGCGGCGCCGAACTCGGCCCGCAGGGCTTCGGCGAGGCGGGCACGCACTGCCTTTGGATCGGCGAGCACGTCGGCCAGAGAGCGGCCGGCGCCGGCAGCCGGCAGGTCGGGAACGGCGTGGGCAAAAATGCGGCGGCGCGTTTCATAGCGCGCCGACTTGGGTAATTGATAGAGCCGGCGGTTGAGGTCCAACATGGTGGCGTCGTCGAAGACCGATTCCCATGCCACCCGTTCGCGCCCAAAATCGAAGCCGGCGCGCCGCCCCCCAGTGGCGCGGAGTTGCTTGGTCGCCCCATGATCAACGCCGTCATCGGTGATAACGACGCCATAGTCCCGGGCGGCGCCGGCGCGGCTGACGAAGCCTTGCTCTACGTCGGCTAGAACTTTTTTCGGCGGGCGTCTATGGGGATTGCCGTAACCCGCCGCGCCGGCCATCAGAAAGCTCACCGTGTCCTCCGCCTTGACCAGCAGCTGGTCGATCTTGCCCAGCTCGCGCTCGTCAGCCCGGCCCAGGTTGTAAACAGCACGTTGTGGCCGGCCCGGCCGACCGCCAGCCACCCCCCAGGGGGCGAAGCGCATGCGCTCCATGGAGCGCGCCAGGATGGTGCCGCCGTCGCGCACAATCTCGACCGTGATCATCTGGCCGGCGCCACCGCGCCAACGGCCGGGACCGCCCGAATCGCAGCGCACGTCATAGGCGCGGACGATGACGCCGGCCTCTTCCTCGACAGTCTCGTTGGGGTGGTTTTTCATGTTGTTAAGCGTGTTGTCGCGGGCGTCTACGCCGTCTTGGCCCCTGAGCGCCCCCATGCCGCCCTTCATCGGTTGGACCACCATCACGTGGCGACGTCCGCCTTCCTCGGGGATATGCTCGGCCAGAACGAAAGGCGTCGAAGCACCGCAGGTCGGCGCCGACATTAAATTCGGCGCCGCCTTGAAAATGGCACCCGTAAGCACGTCGTTGGTCCGCCGACCCGGTGCCGAGCGCACGCCAACGGCGTCGGGGAACTCAGCATTGAGAATGATGCCGGGCGGCACCGTGACGCTGATAGAACGATAGAGCCCGGCATTCATCGCCATGCTGGGATCGTGAGTGGTCATGAAGCTGGTCAGGCGCATGGTCAGCCAATAGTTCATTCGGCCCATGGTGGGCACGTTATAGGCCGCCGGGACCTGGGGGTCGGTGCCGGTGAAATCCAGGTTTACCCGACCGTCGTTCACCGTCATGCAAGCGCGGATGCGCAGCGGAACGGGGCTCAGCATATCGTCGTCGAGGTAATCCCAGAACTCGTAGGCGCCGTCGGGAATGCGACGCAGGACATCGCGTGCCTTGGCCGCCGTATAGTCCGGCAAGTCCTTCTGGCAGTCGAGGAAGGAGGTCAGTCCATGCGCTTCGATCAGGTCGTCGATACGCTGGCGGCCAACCTCCATCGATCCCAGCATCGCTTTTATGTCGCCGATATTTACTTCCGGTGCCCGGCAGTTGGCGGTAAACAGCGCGAAGAAGTCCTGGTTGACGACACCCTTCTTGACGATTTTCATGGGCGGAATACGCAGACCTTCTTGAAATATCTCGGTCAGGGCCGGTGAAATGCTGGACGGCACGCTGCCGCCGATGTCCGTGCAATGAATGAAACAAAAGCCCCAGGCGACGATGCGGCCCTTGTGGAAATAAGGCCTCAGAATCTGTAGGTCGGGAAGATGTGTCGCCAGGCCGTCCGAAAGATAGGGATCATTGGTCATGATGACGTCGCCGGGCTCGACGTCGGGAACGGCACGGATAGTCGAGATGTAATTGGTGTCGATCAAGAAGTTGAAGGTCGCCGAGGGCGGATAGCCGAACACCTGGCCATCGGGGTCCAGAACGGCGGTTCCGAAGTCGGCCGCCTCCTTGACATAGATCGAGCGCGAGGCACGTTGCAAAGAGAAGTACATCTCGTCCGCCGCCGCGGCGATCTTTCGATTGAGTATTTCAAGGAGAACGGGATCAAGCCGCATGACGATTTCCGGTGGCGATCAAAAGCATTGGTTGAGCCTAGCCACCCTTCGTCAACCCGTCAAACCAGGCCGTTCAATCGGTATAAATTAGCGGCAAGGCAGTTGTGTACTTGATTTGCTCCATGGCGAAACTGGAGCTTACGTCGGAAAAAGGCACGCTTTGGATTAAACGTTTGTAGACACCGTCGTAGGCGGCAACATCGGGCACGACGATACGGAGCAGATAGTCGATCTCACCGCTCATGCGATAGAGCTCGACCGCCTCTGGAATGTCGGCAATGGCACGGGTGAACTCTTCCAGCCAGTCCACGTCGTGGCGGTTCGTCTTCACAGCCACGAAGACCGTCAATCCAACATTCAGTTTTTCAGCGTCGAGCAAGGCAACGTGACGGCGGATAATGCCATTGTCCGCAAGCGCCTTAATGCGTCGCCAGCAAGGCGTGGCCGAAAGACCCACCTTCTGGGCGATGTCGGCCACCGAAAGTTTGGCATCTTCCTGAAGGCAACCAAGTATCTTGCGATCAATAGCATCCATATCGGTCTCCCAGGTTCCGTTCAGCAAGTGTAATTGGAACAAATACGATTAAAATTAATTACCCCTATTTTGTGCATTTAGGAAATATAAACCCGCAAATTTGGACTTTGTCCACATATTTAAAACCTAATACCCTATATTTTTTGCGAGAATAATCCTCATGAGAATATAAATGAACCGGCTACGGGAAACTCCATTATGAGCGCGTTTATTGCCCAAGAGCAGTCCTACGCCCGTAAGGTGGGGCGAGGCCTAATCTATGACAATATTACAGAGACCATCGGTAATACGCCGTTGGTAAAGCTTGGCCGCCTGATGAAGGCCCATAACGTCGAGGCCACCATTCTGGCCAAGATTGAAAGTTTCAACCCCGCCGGTTCGGTTAAGGACCGCAGCGCCTTTGCCATGATCGAGGCCCTGGAAGCGGCAGGCAAAATCGGCCCCGACACCGAGCTCATTGAGGCGACCTCGGGCAACAACGGTGTCGCCTGCGCCTGGGTTTGCGCCTTAAAGGGGATCCCGCTGACTATTGTCATGCCCGAGCACATGTCAATCGAACGCCGCAAGATGCAGGCGCTGTTCGGTGCTAACCTGGTCCTAACGCCCAAGGAACTTGGCACGAAGGGCGCCATCGATATGGCGCAGGCTCTTTATAAGCAAAATCCCAACATGGTCATGATCGGGCAGTTCGAAAACCAAGCCAACCCCGACATGCACCGTGCCACCACTGCCGAGGAGATCTGGACCGACACCGGCGGCATGGTCGACGTCATCATCGCCGGCATTGGTACGGGCGGCACCTTCACGGGCATCGCCGAAGCCCTGAAGCCGCGCAATTCCGATCTTCAGATGATCGCCGTCGAGCCGGCGTCATGTCCGGTTCTGTCGCAAGGCCGGTCCGGCGTCCACAAGCTTCAAGGTCTGAGTTCCGGTCATGTACCCAAGATCATGCGTACGGACCTGATCGACGAGGTCTTAACCGTCGAAGACGACGACGCCATCCGAATGGCCCGCGAATTGGCCCGTGTCGAGGCCCTTGCCGTCGGCATCTCGTCGGGCGCCATGGCTGTTGCCGCCTTGCAGGTCGGCAAGCGCCCCGAGATGAAGGACAAGACCATCGTCACTCTCTTTGCCGATTTCACCGAGCGTTACATCTCGACTGAAATCTTCGACGGCCTATAAAAGCCACAATCCGGTCAGGACCGCTCGCCCCGGGTTGGACCAAGGGGTGCAATACGGATGTTTGGGCCAAGCCTCCGGTATGGAATCTTGAGCGTGTCGACGACGTTGGGACCCGGTCCCTCGACCACCAGTATCGGGCCTGCGATGTCACCGTAATCTGACAAGAAGTGAGTCGATTCCTTGAGTGCGATGATCTTTTGATCCTGGGCCTCGACTCCCAAGTGGGTAAGGAGCGCCCGGTCCGTTGGCCGGTGCTTGTCGCTAGCCACGATGACGCGGACGCCGCCGCTCAGCAACAGCGCCATAGGGCCGAGGTGCAGTTTTAGTCCCCGGTCCATGGGGCCGGTGCAGGTGATCTCGCCGTCGCCCAGGGCTTCGACCGTCATCGAGCCGGTAAAAGGTGACTCATCGGGCAGTCCCGAGCGGCCGCCGAGAGCGACTTCGATCTCGGCACCAACACCTGCTTCATGGGCCTGGGCAGCAGTCTCGGGATCGCAGATCATGACGACAACCGCGCCGACAGCCCCCTGGCGCACCAAGGCGGCGAAAACGGCGATGGTGTCGGATGTGCCGCCGCCGCCAGGGTTGTCTTGGGTATCGACTAAGATGACCGGCCCCGCAGAACCGGGCGCCAGTTCGATGGCGCGGCGCACCGCATCCTCGGGCGAAAAGAGTTCGCCGGCAAACTCCCCTTCCCGCCCCAACACTTCCTCCGACAGGGCATCGACGGCCCCTTCCACGGCCGCCTGGTCCTGACCGAAGGCGAATACCGCCGGCCCCAAGTCGGGAACGTCGGCGCCGGGGAAACCCACGGTCAGCGACAGGCTGGCCACGCCATCCCCTTCCAGGACATCCACTTTTTGCATGATGGAAAGCAACGGTTCGGCCAGGGTGCATTGCCAGGACGACGGGATAAGGAAGGGAAGTCGGCGATATGCCTTGAACGGCAAATCCTTGCCATTCAGCAGGTCGTTCAGAAGGCGCGCCGCACGGGCGCCGGTCTCGTACTTGTCCATGTGCGGATTGGTTCGATAGACGGCAAAGGCCGAGGCGTTATCCATCATCGTCGGTGTCACGTTGGCGTGATAATCAAGCGCCGCCACCACCGGTACCGCCGGTCCCACGGCCTCGCGGACACGGCGCATCAGTTCTCCTTCGCCGTCATCGAAGTCTTCCGTCACCATGGCACCGTGGAGGTCCAGATAGACCGCGTCCAGTGGCTGGGCGGCGGCAAGGTCGTCGAGCATCATGGTGACGATGGTCTCAAAGGCGTGGCGGGTTACATGAGCCGCCGATTTTGCGTAACAAAGGAGCAATGGTAGAGGCTCATGGCCCTGGCGGCGCACTTCGTCGAGGAAGCCATTGAGCGAAATGTTGAGGCCCGCTACCGCATCGAATAGTTCCGCCCCCCGGGTCAGCGGTGGATAGGTGCCGTGGACATAAAAAGCGTCCAGATCCGTCTTTCCGGCGGCAAAGGTGTTTGTTTCGTGGCGAAAGCCACCAAAGGCGATGCGTGCGATAATTTACTCCTTCTCTCTACCGGCCCGTCAGTCCGGCCGCGACATGGTAAAGACGTCGTCGATCACCGCGTATTCGTCATAGCCGAGACGGGCGACGGGCCGCATCCGGTGCACATCGACCTTGCCTTCAACGACGATCTCTTTATTGACGTGGATGCCGACAATCTCACCCATGACAATATAGCTGCGTTCTGGGCGCCGACCCGTCGGCAGTTCGATGGTTTGCCTGAAGACGCATTCCAAGGCTGCTGGCGATTCGCCGACCCTGGGCGGCTTGACCTTGACCGAGGGCACCGGCGTTAATCCAACCAAGGTCATCTCATCGACATTTCGCGGCACATGCTTCGACGTCAGAACCATCTGTTCCCTAAGCGCATAGGTCGCCAGAATGCAGACGAACTCGCCGGTCTCCTGGACGTTCAACAGGCTGTCCTTGGCGCCGCCGTCAAGGTGCTCACCATTGGGACAATAGATGACGCAAGGCGGGTCGCCCGAGACCAGATTGAAATAGCTGAATGGCGCCAGATTCACGACGCCGGCGGCGTTGATCGAACTGATCCA
This sequence comes from Rhodospirillales bacterium, assembly GCA_030754885.1. Lineage (GTDB taxonomy): Bacteria > Pseudomonadota > Alphaproteobacteria > Rhodospirillales > JASLLZ01 > JASLLZ01. The sequence goes on from JASLZL010000064.1 coordinate 24,236, forward strand.
GCCGATCGGTCTCGGCACCACCAACGCTTTCAATGGATCGTGCGTAAACGGCGATGGTTTCATATTCACCGCCGGGTCGATGAAGAGCGTTTCGTCCTTGACGTTATTCATCGACCGTCCCCCACACGCGTTTCGTTCCGACGCCTACTCCGCCGGCGGTTTGCCGGTACATCCGAACAGCGCATCAAGGGAACCGCGTTCGGCGCCTTGCAAAACAGTAGTAAGGCTGCCGATAGGTGTCAAATTGGCGGCGGGCGTAACAGGCAGTGCCGCCGGAGACCTGCTGAAAGCTTCGGGCGAACTTTCCCAGCAATCCGAGATCATCGGTATCGAGGTCAACAACTTCCTGGAAGAGGTCAAGTAAGTCGTCGGATCGGCGGCTGCGGACCTCAGCTATCGACGCTTGGGCGGCATTGAGATGACGGTGAGCCGGGATGGGTCTATAGTCGTCGTTTCTTGACCGTACGGGTCCATCCCCCGATTGACATGACGCATGGAGAGGGCGCCCGTGGCGACTTAGTGTGGAGCCCATGAAAGCCGACTTAGCCACGAAATACGACCTTCGGGTGCCACGCTATACCTCCTATCCGACGGCGCCTCATTTTACCGAGGCGGTGGACGGGGCGGTTTATCGCCGTTGGTTGACGGAGCTTTCGCCGGACCTGGATCTTTCGCTCTATTTCCATATCCCCTATTGCGACACGCTGTGTTGGTTCTGTGGGTGTTATACCAAGATCGTGCGCCGGTACGAGCCGGTGGCACGCTATCTCGACATGCTGCTAGACGAAATCGATCTCGTTGCCGACACCCTGGGCGAACGCTTTCGCGCCCGTCACCTGCATTGGGGCGGCGGCAGTCCGACGCTCATTGAGGAAACCGATTGGCAACGCCTGATCGAACGAATCCACGCCCGCTTTGACGTTGGCCCGGATGCCGAGGTCGCCGTCGAAATGGACCCCCGCGATACCACAAAAAAATACGTCAATGCTCTTGCCTCCGCCGGCGTCAACCGGGCCAGCATAGGCGTCCAGGACTTCCACCCCGAGGTCCAAAAGGCGATCAACCGCATTCAGCCCTTCGATACCACCAAACGCGTTGTTGACTGGTTGCGCCATCAAGGCATCTCCGGCATCAACATGGACCTGATGTACGGTCTTCCCTACCAGACCACCGAACGGGTCGTCGAGACAGTCGAGAAGGCGGTCCGTCTGGAACCCGACAGGGTGGCGTTGTTCGGCTATGCCCACGTGCCGTGGATGAAGACACATCAAAAGCTTATCAAGGACGAGACCCTGCCTGATTTCTCGGAACGCTGGCAGCAGTCCGAGGCGGCAGCAAATCGTCTGGTCGAATTGGGTTACGTGCGCATCGGCTTCGATCACTTTGCTCGTCCCGACGACGACTTGGCGGTGGCCCATGCGGAAGGACGGATGCACCGTAATTTTCAGGGTTACACGACCGATACGGCACCTGCCCTCCTGGGCTTCGGCGCCTCGGCCATCGGCTCCTTGCCTCAGGGTTACGTCCAGAATACCCAGCCCCTGAGGACTTACCGCGAAGCCGTGACCTTCGCCGATTTCGCCACCGAACGCGGTGTCGCGCTTAGTGACGATGACCGCTTGCGCCGCGACATTATCGAACGCCTGATGTGTGATATGACGGTAGACCTGAATGCGCTCTGCAAGACCCACGACATGGCCCGGGAAACACTCAACGACGGAATGAAGCGCATGGAACCCCTGACAGAGGACGGCATCGTTGAGGTTAACGATGGACGGGTGACGTTGACCGCCCAGGGTCGCCCCTTTGTCCGCCTGGTTGCCGCCGCTTTCGACGCCTACCTAAATAAGGGTGAAAAGCGCCACTCCAAGGCCGTTTAGATCAAGACCGCTTGCGGGCCAGGGTCAGGCCATCGCCGATGGGCACCATGGAGATGCTCACTCGCTCGTCATCCACAACTTTTCGATTGAAAGCCATGATGGCTTGAGTGTCCTCACCTTCAATCTTGCGGGGATCGACGACACGCCCACGCCACAGCACGTTGTCAACACAGGCTAGGCCGCCCGGCCTGAGTAGGGTGAGGACGCGCTCGAAGTAGTCCTCGTATTCGGGCTTGTGGGCGTCGATAAAGGCAAAATCGAAAGTTCCCTCCTCACCCGCCGCGATCAAGGCGTCCAGGGTCTTAATCGCCGGTGCCAGGCGCAACTCAATTTTGTCTTCAACGCCGGCTTCGCGCCAGTAGCGCTCACCGACCGCCGTCCATTCCTCATTCACGTCGCAAGCGACGAGGCGCCCCTCGGACGGCAAGGCCATTGCTACGCAAAGGGCGCTGTAACCAGTGAATGTTCCAACCTCAAGGGCCTTCCGGGCCCCGGTCAACTCAACCAGGAGAGCCATGAACTGCCCTTGTTCGGGTGCGATTTGCATGCGTGCTTTGGGCATTCTCGCCGTCTCTTCACGCAGCCGGCGAGCCACGTCGGTCTCGCGCAGAGATACGTCCAAGAGATAGGCGTAAAGATTGTCGTCAAGACCGATAGATTGTTTGTTCATGGACGCAGTCCTCTAGGATTGGCACGGACCGCCAGGCGGGCCGCTATTTCGCGCGCAACGTCTTGGGCGGCGTTAAGGGGTGGATGGCCCCACGTCTCCAGGTGCCCGGTCATGGGTCGCGCATATCCCTTATCGAACAGCTCTGTGTGGAGGCGCGCATGTTTGGCTTGGGTGGCGCCCTCGGGCGCATATATGTAGACCGGCGCGGGGACGGCGCAAGCCTCACAACACATGGAAACGGAATCACCTGTAACAACGACGGCATCGGCCAGTGCCAGATAACCGAAATAAGGATTATCGCCCTCTCCGCCCCAGCGGTGAACCTGGTGCGGGGCGTCGATCGCGGCGAGTAGGGGTTCTTCCGCCGCCCCCGTCCGCCGGCTCGTCGAGACGAGCAACGATCCTCCCGTCTCGCGCGCCATGGTCGATGCCATTTGGCCGAGACGGCGCGCCGCCTCTTCACTAAAGGTCTGGCGCCGGGTGGAGCCGCCGACAATGAGGGCAATCCACGGCCGCGCCAAGGGCTCGAAACGGCCCCGCCATTCATCCGCCGCCTCGGCCAGGCGCCCCGCCGTGATGAGATGGGGGGCACCGGTAACGAGGACCCCGTTCGGCCGCAAGCGTCCGCCGTCGTGGGCAGGTTGGGCGATGAGATCGAAGTCCCCCGCCCCCGGATTTCCCGGGTCCATAATCTGAGCGAGAAAGGTAGCGCCCTGACTACGGCGTTTGATGGCCCGTGCCACCGGTGCGGTGCGTCGTCCGGCGGCGATAACCAGATCGGGCCAAGGCGGCGCCAACCCGGCGCGACTGGGCGCGGTCAAGGCGGCAAATGAGGCGCCAAGCAATCCGTTGGGCAAGCCGCCGAGGGTTGAGTATTCGATATCGCGGACGCGAAATTCCAGACCCAAGGCCTCGGCGACGCCGAGACATTGGCTGCGATTGCCGGCCCGGTCGTCGATCAAGAGCCAAACGGCGGGCGACGCGGATAGACCTCCACTCACGTTCATGGCGGGGAGTAAAGGGACCGTTATAGCCGGCGGTCAACAGGAATCAGCAACCGGGACCGCGCGGACCTCAGGCGGTGGGGCTCGCCTTTACCTTAACGACCGTATCCATCCACCGTTGCTGCCCTGCCACCGGGTCGGGGCTGTTGGGGATGATCCAGTTGGGGTGGACGCCGTTGGAGGTCCACCATTTAAGGTCATCGTGTTTATCTTCGACGGAGCCGGCCGCCGATTTTTTGCCCGAGGCATAACGGCCGTATTCCCAATGACCGCAGTGATGGGATATGGCAAGCACGCCAGGAACAACGGCGGGAGTAACACGGGCCTCGACCTCAATCTCGCCGACGGCGGATGTGGCGACAACCTTGGTTCCATTCTTGATCCCCAGCTTCTCGGCCGTTGCGGGGTTTATCCATGCCGGATTGTCATGGTAAATCTCGCTCAACCACTTGCAGTTAGCCGAACGCGAATGAATTTGGACGTTGACCTTGTAGGTCGTGAGGATGAGTTCGTCCGCCTTCAGATCGGCGTGTTCGGGGACCGCGGCAAAGGTCGGTAGCGGGGCAAAATTCTTCTGCTTCATGATATCGGAATAAATCTCAAAATACCCCGACTTGTTGACTGCGTCAGGCTTGAACCCGGCATAGACCTTGTCGCCAATCTTTTGGCCGACGTAGGCCTTGTACGCCCCTTTGGTGCCCGCGTAGCCCTTGGCTTGCGCTGCTTCCAGGCTCTCGACCTTGGCCTTCTTCCAGTTCCAGTAGACGTCAGTCGCCACATCGAGGATGACACCGTCCGCCAACAGGGCTTTGGTCCCGATCTCCTTCTTGTAGGTGTAGTACTTCGGCTTCGCCTTGGCGTCGTGGTGGACGCCCTTTTTTTTCAGGCGCGAGAATCCACCCGATGCCTTGTCTGACGTCAGCGCCCTTGGGACAAATTGAGGTATTTGCATAACGGAGGATTTCTGTCTCATCGTAGAGACCGAAGGGAACGAAGATGAGACAGCAATCATTGAGCAAGAGCGACCCTGCGGAGAGAGCTGTTCGGGATATTCGCCGCAAGACGCGCAAGCAGTATTCGGCTGAGGAGAAAATCCGGATCGTGGTATCGGGCCTGCGCGGCGAGGAGAGCATCGCCGCCTTGTGTC
>JASLZL010000065.1 GCA_030754885.1 Rhodospirillales bacterium
GCGCCTCATAGGTGGTGTAGACCTTGAACGAGGTATAGCCGTCGCGGATCAGTGCCGGCAGTTCCTGGCCCAGGACGTCGTCGGTGGGGTCGGAGACGATCAGGTGGAAGGCGTAGTCGATCACCGCCTTGGGGCCGGCGCGGTCGTGGTAGTCCTTGACCACCTGACGCAGCGATTGGCCCTTGTCCTGGGCGGCAAAGGAGATGATGGTCGTCGTTCCGCCGAAGGCCGCCGAGACGGTGGCTGAGTAGAAATCGTCGGCGTTCTTGAGGCCCGACGACGAAATCTGTTCGACATGGCAATGGCTGTCGATGCCGCCCGGCAGGACCAGCTTGCCCGCCGCGTCGATTACCCGATCGCCGCCATCAAGGCCCTCGGCCAGGGCCACCACCCGGCCTCCCCGGATCCCGATATCGCACGACATGGTGTCGGCCGCCGTAGCGACGGTCCCGCCCTGGATAACCACATCATAGGCCGCCATGACGCCCTCTCCCTCCCGTTCGCGGACACCTTCACCATTTTGGGCTAGATACCGCCATGCCGCTCAGTCGTAGTATTCGGGCGCCAGCTTGACCTTTTTCCACTCTTCCGGGTCGTGGTGATAGAGCACCATGGCGTCCTCGCGTCTGATGATCCGCTTCAGCCGTGTCATCGACTCGTAGGTTGTCTTCGGCCCGGCGCGGGGCGTTCCCGTCATGATGTCTTCCTCCAGGTTTATGCGCTGGGGAATACAACCGGCCGGCATCATCACGGTTCCCGTATTGGGCAGGCGGACGACGACCGCTTGCTCGCCCCGCGTATGGGACGGGCAGAACAGCACCTCGACGCTGCCGTCGCCAAAGATATCGTAGTCGTCGCCGTGCAACTCCAGGAAGTTGTAGTGTCGCGTCGCCACGAACTCCACGTCCTTGTAGCTGCGCATAAAGCGGCGGTCCGGCCACCAGGCGTCCTGCATCTCCTGATGCTGGACGATGAAGGTCGCATCCGGGAAAAGCTGCATCCCGCCGGAGTGGTCGTACATGAGGCATGACAGGACGACGTAGTCGATGTCCTTGGGGCTCACGCCGAGGGCGGCAAGCTCTTTGTCGATCGTCTTCTCCGGGTCTACACGCGGCTTCCTCTCTTCCACTTCCTCCTTGCTCCAATGGCCGATCGGGTCGGTGGCGAGCTTGGGATTGAGCCCCGTTTCGTAGAGGACCTTACCCTTGGGATGATCGATGAGATAGACAGGGGTCGGCACGTCGCGCGGTATTCCGAAGCCGAGCATGAAAGTGAAGATGCTCTGATCGTAGGTGAGGCTTCCCCCGGACATGCAGTAAAGACGCAGGTCGGCACTCATGAAATTCCTCCTCGGTAACGGCATTCAGTACGCCGGCATGGATCAAGATAATCCACAACTTGCTTCCCGATTTTCACACAACGACCCAAGCGCGGCAAGTATACCAAAACCGCTCTCGCGCCCCGGATGGTCCCGCCAAAGCGCGGCCTCGCCGGCCAGGTCGTGGTGGGCAATTCCCGAAGACTGCCGAGCTTCGTCTGAGACGCCGGCGCGCCAAGGGTGGAAGCACGAGGCCTTTACAGGTCGTCCATGACGCCGGCCCTGACCCGGTCGAGATGGAAGCGCATCGCCTTGCGGGCCATCTTCGGATCGCCGGCGATGAGGGCGTCCAGAATGGCCAGATGCTCGGCCCCTCCCGGTGTGATACGACGCGGCACGGTCTGAACCTCAAAGAGTTGCGTGATCAACCTCAGGTTGGCGATGACCGACGCCATGACAGCGTTGCCGGAGGCCTCGGCGATGGCGCCATGCAGTTCGCCATCCACTTTCCAGTGCATGTCCGAGGTCGGATTGGGGTGGTCGATCAACGCCCGCACGTCGGCCCGCAGCTTTTCCAGCCGGTTCTTGTTCATGCGTGGCGTGGCCGCGACGATGGCCGCCGCTTCCAAGAGACGCCGCACCTGCAGGGCCTGCAGGTATTCGTCCAGTGTGACGACTTTCACCGATGACAGGCGATCGGTCAGGCGCACCAGCCACCCCTCGCCCTCCAGTCGTTTCAGGGCCTCGCGCATCGGTGTTCGCGAAATACCAAGAGAATCAGCGAGCTTGCGTTCCTGGATCACCGTGCCACTGGCCAGCTCACGCTGCAGGATCATGCGAAACACGGAATTGTAAGCGACATCCGCAAGGCTACCGTGATTGCCGTTGCCGTCCGAATTGACCGGATCGTCGTCTTTTGCCGATGTGGTTGCCAACGTTTTCTCCATACTTCCCGAACTGACAGACCCCTGGCTCTCCCGTTTTTTCGGCATCTATCCCGGCAAGCCCTCCGATCCCCGTCGATCCGGTTGACACAATTGAACGCCATACGTAGGGTGCACGGCAGGTATACTGTTATTATACAAAGTATGCCAATCATCTGTCGAGATTAACAGGGTCGTGGAAACGGGCAGTCTGCTGTCCCCAATAAGAACCCGAAATTGGGAAAATATTTTCCGCGCTAGTCCCATGTGCCCGGCGTCATGATAGGTGGCGTTAAACCCGGGTGGGGCGTCTTGACACGGAACACGGAAACACAGGAGTCTTCTGATGAAGAGATGTTTTGAGAATAGGGCATATACAAGGTTTACCGTTGCCCTCGGTATGCTCGCGTTCGTGGCGTTCGCGACACAGGCCCAGGCCGCTATCAAGTGCCCGGCAAGTCCGCTTCCGGTCATCGAGGCGGGCTACCTCACCATGTCGATCAACCCGACGATTCCGCCGAAACAGTTTATCGACAAGAAAGGCAACCTCCAGGGACTGCATGTCGATCTTGGAAACGAGATCGCGCGCCGCCTCTGCCTCAAGCACAAATATGCACGCGTTCAGTTCGAGGTGCAGATTCCCGGCCTCCAGAACAAACGCTGGGACATGATCAATACCGGCCTGTATTTCACCGAGAAACGCTCGAAGATCATGCAGCTCATGCCCTTTAGCGTAAACGCCCTGGCGCTGATCGCGGCGCAGGGAAATCCCCTCGGCATCAAGGGACCGAAAGATCTGGCGGGTCACAAGGTCGGCGTGGAAATCGCCGGTTTTGAGGAGAAGAAGCTCCGCAAGATGAACGACGAACAGGTCAAGGCAGGCCTGAAGACCATGGATATCCGGGTCTTCAACACCTATGGCGAGACGTTCCTCGCACTCGGCGCCGGCCAGGTCGACGCCGTCTTCGCCGGCGACGCCATCGGCACCTACTACCAACAGCAGGGCAAGTTCACCAAGGCGGCAACCGGCTTGCTGCCGGGCACTCCGGGGACCATGGCGACCGTCAACATCACGCTGGCAAAAGCCGTCACGGCGGCGATGCAGGCCATGTACGAGGACGGCACCTACGCCAAAATGATGGATGCCTACGGCACCACGAAGCTCGACGCGTGGAAGCAGTGGAAAGGCAAGTTCCAATATCACTTCAATCCCTAAGACAACCCCACCGCCCCTGTAAGGGTGACGTATCGGGGGAAACCTTGCACGCCGGTCACGGTCACCCGTGACCGGCGGTTTTGTTTAAGGATCAAGAATAGAGAGGCCTGCCATGACCTGGAGCTGGGCATCGTTTTTCGAATATCTGACCAGTCCCTACATGCTGATGGGGGCGTGGACGACTATCTGGCTATCGGTGGTATCGATGATAATCGGCTGTTCGCTGGGTATCGTGGCCGCCCTCATGAAAATGTCGAGAAGCCCGGTGCTTCGGGGTATCGCCGACTTCTATATATGGCTGTGGCGGGGAACGCCGCTGCTGGTCCAATTGGTGATCATCTATGCCGGGCTGCCACAGATCGGCATCCGCCTCGGAGTCATAGAGTCCGCCATCATTGGCCTTTCCCTCCATGAGGGCGCATACTTCGCCGAAATTGTCCGGGCCGGAATCATGGCGGTCGACAAAGGCCAAAGCGACGCCGCCAGGGCACTCGGGATGGACTATCGCTGGATGATGCGTATCGTCGTCATGCCGCAGGCGACGCGGGTTATCATCCCGCCGCTTGGCAACCAGTTCAACGGCATGCTCAAGACCTCGTCGCTGGCCTCGGTGATCTCGATGGAGGAGCTTCTGCGTCATGCCCAAGAACTCGCGCAGATCGAGTTCCGGGTGCTGGAGGTTTATATCGTCGCGGCGATCGGCTATCTGATCATGACCACGACCTGGGGCCTCATCCAGCAACGCATCGAGGCCCACTACGACAAGCCGTTCGGCGGAAGTGCCGGCGACATGGCGGCAACCTCGATACCGGCGTAGCGGCCTTCTTTCGCCGGCCCGTATAGCGACGCGCGATGAACCGAAAAAGACAGGACCGGATATAGCATGGATATGAACACAGCCGCCCAGGCGCCGGCCAGACAGCCAAACAGCGGCAACGCCGGGGACTCCCCGGCGGGCGAGTTGATGGTCGAGGCCCGTGATATCCACAAGGCGTTCGGCGACAACCAGGTGCTGAAAGGGGTCTCGCTGGAAGTCCGCGCCGGCGAGGTCATTCTCATCGCCGGCCGGTCGGGCAGCGGAAAGAGCACCTTGCTGCGCTGCATCGACCATCTGGAAACAATCGATTCCGGCCGGATTTTCGTGAACAGACATCTTGTCGGCTATCGCGAGGAAAACGGTATCCTGGTCGAATTGACCGACAAACAGATCGCTTTCCAGCGCCGCGATATCGGCGTGGTATTCCAGCAGTTCAATCTGTTTCCCCATCTCACCGTCATCGACAACATCACGGCGGCCCCGGTCAAGGTTCTCGGTGTCGATGTCGAAAAGGCCCAGGTGGAGGCGCGCGAACTGATTGAGCGCGTTGGCCTGCCGGAGAAGGAGAACGCCTATCCAAGGCAGCTTTCCGGCGGCCAGCAGCAGCGCGTCGCCATTGCCCGGGCACTTGCCATGAAGCCGAAGGTGATGCTGTTCGACGAACCGACTTCGGCGCTTGATCCGGAGATGATCTCCGAGGTGCTGAACGTGATGATCGACCTTTCGAAACAGGGCATGACCATGATCGTGGTCAGCCACGAGATGGGTTTCGCGCGCGCGGCGGCCGACCGGGTCATCTTGATGCATGACGGCGGGATCGAGGAAGACGCACCGCCGACCGAATTCTTCGACGCACCGAAGAGCGAGGCGACAAAGCGGTTCCTGGCCAAGATCCTGCACTGAGCCGCAACAAGGTAATCCGTCATGCGGGCATCGCAACAAACAGCAAAACGGAACCACGCGGGCGACGCCGCCGGATCGCCGTGCTTAGGGCGGGAAATCGTCCGGTGAGCGCCATTGTCCGAACCGTCGGCGGCGACCTGCCGGCTGAGCGTTTTCGCCGTGTCCTGATGCACGAACATGTGCTGTGGGACATCGTGCCGGCGGATCGGCGCCATCTTCTCGGCAAGGAACCGGTCGCGATGGAGAACCGCTGGCAGACCGACTATCGTTCGAACGACAATCCGGAAAACGCGTTGCAGCGCGATGTCGCGGTGGCGACCAAGGAAATCGGCCATCTTGCGGACGACGGCGGCGATCTCATCGTCGATCAGTCTACCTACGGCCTGGCCCGCGATCCGGCCGGCCTGCGGCGCGCCTCCGAGGACGCCGGTATCGGCGTCGTCGCCTGCGCCGGAACCTATACGGCGGCCTGTCTGGATCAAGGCATCCACGCCATGGACGTCGACGGCTTGACGGAACGGTTTGTGGACGAGGTCGAAACCGGCCTCGACGGAACCACGGTGAAAGCCGGTCTTATCGGTGAGATCGGCTGCTCGGCACCGCTTGCCGAAGTTGAGCGGCGCGCCCTCAAGGCGGCGGCCCGGGCCAGCCGGCGGACCGGCGCCGGAATTAGCGTCCATCCCGGCCGCCATACCGACGCGCCCTTCGAGGCGGTGGATATTCTGGGCGATGAAGGGGCCGATCTGTCGCGCGTGGCCCTGTGTCACATGGATCGGACCTACCCCAAGGGCGAGCGGGTCGCGGAACTGGCCCGAACGGGCGTTGCCGTCGAATGGGATTTTTTCGGCATCGAGCAATCGCACTACTGGATGGGCGACGTCGAATTGCCGACCGACCGCACCAGACTGCGGCTGATCCGCGAACTCTTCGAAGGCGGCCTCGGCGGGCGCGTGCTCGTCAGCCACGATATCTGCACCCGCACCCGGTTACGGACATGGGGTGGGCATGGCTATGGCCATATCTTCCGAAACGTCGTGCCGCTGATGAAAGCCCTGGAATTCGACGCAGCCGAGATCGACCAGATTGTCCGTATTAATCCTCTGAATATTCTAGCAATGCCAGGAACAGCCGAGGAAAACGAGCAATAATACCAAGGATCGGCGCCGCCGCCGGGCGGGCCCCGGCATTGATCGGAAAAGGAGCACACAATGAGCGATATCAGATCCAGGCTACTCAAACAGGCCGAGGACAGCCGCGACCGGGCGATTGACTTTCTGGGTGATCTGGTACGCGCGCAGGGCGAAGGGGAAGCCACGGTCCAGGCGCTGGTTTCGGCGCGGTTGGCCGAGATCGGCTGCACGATCGAGGACCTCACCTATGATCCCGTCGGCATGATGCTGAAGGACGAGTTCGCCTCGGACCTCGCTATCAATGCCGGCGAGCGGGTGAGCGTTATCGGCCGCCTTCCGGGGGCCGACGGCGGGCGCAGCCTGATCATGTTCGCCCACCCCGACGGAGAGCCGGTCGCGAGGACCGAGGAATGGACCCATGACCCGTTTGCCGCCGAGATCGACGCCGGGCGGATGTATGGCTGGGGTGTCGCCGACGATCTGATGGGCATCGCCGCCGGGGTCTCGGCGCTCGACGTCATTGGCGCCAGCAAGACGCGCCTAAAGGGCGAGGTCATCATGGCGAGCACGCCCAGCAAGCGCCATGCACGCGGCGTCACCGCCGTCCTCAACAACGGCTATGGCGCGGATGGCGCACTCTATCTGCATCCCGCCGAGTCGGGCGTCGGGTTGCGGGAAATCAAGGCGTTGGCGTCGGGCCAGGTCATCTTCAGCATCAAGGTAACGGGCCGGCGTCCCGACACCACCGAGCCTGGCCACACCGCCTTCGCGCATCTCGCCGTCAACCCGATCGACAAGGCCATCGTCCTCCATCAGGCGCTGACGGCGCTTGGCGAGGCGCGCGCCAAACGGGTCCACCACCCGCTTCTCGAGGCCGCCGTCAGCCGGTCAACCAACGTCATGCTTTCGGCGATCCAGTGCGGTTTCGATCGATCCCTGAGCCAGATGTCGCCGGTATGCGAGCTTGCCGGCGCCCTATCCTATCCACCGCCCGAAAAGCTGTTGGACGTTCAGGCCGAGGTCGATGCCACGATCCAGGCGGCCATCCAGGCCGACCCCTGGATGAAGGATAACCCGCCCGAAGTGACTTGGCTTTCCGGCGTTACGGGCACCGAGGTCACGACCGATCACCCTCTCTACCAGACTGTCAGCCGTGCGATCACCGAGGTCACGGGGACGGAGCCGGCCGTTAATGCGATGCACACCACCAGCGACATTCGCGTACCCATGGTGCAGAAAGGAATACCGACCGTCGGCATTGGCTCATTGGGCGGCAATCTGGCCCAGAACGGATTGCTCGACGAATGGGTCGATGTCGAAGATTACGTCAATCTGGTCAAAACAACCGCCGTCATCATCGCTGAGTGGTGCGCCACCGCGTAATGGCGACGGGCGACCCTCACGCACCAACGTAGCGATTGACGTGATAGGGCTCCTTCGCCAGGCCGACGCAGAACTGGCCGACCAGGGGCTCGAGTTGGCGCACCAGGCGCGCCGCGTCCTCGTTCTCCAGGCGTAGCCGGTCGTTGGCGCGCATGACCTCGTCTCTCAATTTTGCATAGTCGACCGTGAGGACGCGCCTATTTCGGACGATGAGGCGGCCGTCGATCATGACGTGCTTGACGCCCGAGCCGTTCTCTTGAAACACCATCTGGCGCGCCGCGTGGTTCAGGGGAAGGTACTGAATGCGGCCCAGGTCCAGGAACACGATGTCGGCCTTGAATCCGGGTTCCAAGGCACCGATCGAGCCGTCGAAGCCGAGGCCGCGGGCGCTGCCCCGGGTGGCCATATCGATGACGTTCTCGGCAGTCAGCCAGTCGCTTGGGTCGGGCGAGTGGATGCGGCTCACGGTGTTGGCGAGCCGCATGGCCTCGAACATATTAAGCCCGTCCGAACACGTGCTGGCGTCGGTGCCGATACCCACGTTCAGCCCCCCGTCGATCATGCTCCGCACCTTGGCGATGCCGACACCGAGGCGCAGGTTGCTGGTCGGATTGTGGGCTACCGTGGCGCCGCGGTCGGCGAGGCGGCGGATATCGTCGTCATCCACCCACACGGCATGGGCGGCGGTGAAGTCTGGACCGACGATGCCCAGGTCGTCGAGATGGGCGGTCAACGTCTTGCCGAACTTTCGCATGCCAACCACCGCCTGCACCTTGGACTCGGCGACGTGGCTATGAATGCCGACCCCGAACTCGTCGGCGAGTTCCCGGCAGGCGCGGAAGAACGTGTCCTCGCAATGATGGGGAATGGTCGGCGCCAGGGCCAGGCGCACCCGGTCGCGGTCGAAGGACCAATCCTTCAGCGCCTGTCGGCAGGCGGCGATGCTGGCCTCGGCCGGTTCCGCCGTCACCCGCTCGACCTCCTTCTTAAGGGCGTCCGGCAGGCTGCCGATAAGCCCGGGGATGGCTTGCCAGAAGCTGCGGTCGGCCATCAGGGGCGCCACGACGGCGCGCATGCCGACGTCGGCGTAGCCCCGCCCCACGGCCGCCAGGCCTTCGGGCGAAGGCGCCGGAAACTCGGAAAACAGATCGTAACAGGCAGTGCAGCCCGACAGTACCATCTCCACCGCCGCCAGCTTGGCCGCCAGGTACTTGTCCTCGAGGCGGAAGCGCTCGCTGGTCAGCGGTGTGGCGTTGAGCAGCAGCTCAAGCGTCAGGCGGTCGCCCAGGCCCTTGGCCAGGCTCGCGTCGCCGTGGGTATGGGCGTTGACCAGTCCCGGGATCAGCATCATGTCGGCGGCGTCGATTACATCTGCGCCTTCGGGGGCCGCCAGGCCGGGCAACCCGATCTCCTTGATCGCATCGCCTTCGATCAGGATGTCCGCCGCATCGCCGTCGAGCAATCGCCCGCCACGGATCACGGTGAACGGGGCCGGGGCCATTATGAGGCGCCGGAGACCGGCGGCAGGTCCCTGTCGAAAAGGCCGAGATCGGTCATGACCTGGCGCAGGGGCGGAATAAGCGCCTCGGGCAGGGGCAGGCGTGGCGGACGCGGGTCGCCCATGTCGCGGTCAAGCAGCTTGAAGGCCGCCTTCATGCCATGCACGTAGAGGTGATCGCCGAGATAGTCGATCATCGGTACCAGCCGCTTGAAGACCTTCCAGGCGGCGTCCTTGTCGTTCTTGTCGACGGCCAGTTCGAACAACTCCGCCGACAGGCGCGGCACCAGGTTGGCGCAGACCGAGACCCATCCCTCGGCGCCGACCATGAACGATTCGTAGCCCAGGTAGCCGGCGAACACGGTGATCTTGCCCTGGCACAGATCGTTGATCTGATAGACCCGGCGGGTGTCGGTGGTCGATTCCTTGATGTAGGAGATATTGTCGATCTCGGCCAGGCGCGCCACCAGCGGCGGCTTCATGTCGAGAACGGTGGAGGCCGGATGGTTGTACAGCATGATGGGCAACGACACCGCCTCGGCGATGCGTTTGTAGTGGGTAAAAAGCTCTTCTTCGTCGATCCAGCAGTAATAGGGCGTCAGCACCATGGCGGCGTCGGCGCCCAGCGCTTCGGCGTCCTTGGTATAGCGGATCACGTCGTTGGTGTTCTCCGCCGCCGTGCCAATGACCACCGGCACGCGGCCCGCCGCCTGGTCGACGACGATGCGCGCCACGTCATGGCGTTCCTCGTCCGACAGCGACAGGAACTCGCCGTTGCTGGCCAGTGCGATGATGCCGTGAATCCCTTCCGAGATCTGGAAATCGACCAGCCAGCGCAACATCGTCTCGTTGATGCGCGCGTTGTCCTCGGTGAAAGGGGTCACGATGACCGTGTAGGTGCCGCGTAGTTTCTTCATGGATAACCTCCGCAAGAGTGCTCGGGATCATAACGTGGCCGGAACCGCCGGGCCAACGCAATCCGGTGCCCGGGGCCTTCGTTGCCCCCATAAGCCCGATATGCTACCACCGTCGGCGTCAAGGGGGAGGGGGGCGTGGCGCACCGTTTCTACAGCGAGACCCAATTGATGGTCGGCGAGAGCGTACGCAAGTTCGCCGAAAACGCCGTGCTTCCCGCCGCCGCCGCTATCGACCGCGACGACGCCTTTCCGACGGAGATTTACGCCCGTTTGGCTGAGATGGGACTGTTCGGCGCCGGCCTGCCCGAAGAGGCGGGCGGCAGCGGCTTCGACACGGTCACCCTGGCCATTGCCATGGAGGAACTGGCTCGCTGCTCGGGCAGCGTCGGCAATATCTTCGCCATTCCGTTGGAGGCGGCGCGTTTCCTCCTCGACCACGGCGACGACCGGCACAAGGAATTGATCCCCGAAGTCCTCGGCGGCGAGTTGATCCCTGCGACCTGCGTCTCCGAGTCCGATTTCGGCTCCGACGTGGCCTCCATGCGGACGACGGCGGTGCTGGACGGCGGCGATTACGTGATCAACGGCACCAAGGCCTGGGTCAGCCTGGGCCTGGTCGCCAACCTTTTTTTCGTCTTTGCCAAGACCGATCCCGAGAAGGGCCACCGGGGCATCAGTTGCTTCCTCGTCCACGGCGACAACCCGGGCCTGACACGGGGCCGCAAAGAGGACCTGCTGGGCATGCACGGGCTGGCCACCGGGCAGCTCATCTTCACTGATTGTCGGGTGCCGGCGGCGATGCGAATCGGGCCCGAAAACGACGCCTTCAAGATGGCCATGGTCAACTTCGACTTCGGCCGCGTCCTGATGTCCGCCATGGCGCTGGGCATTGCCCGGGCGGCCTACGAGGACGCCCTGGAATACGCCAAGGGCCGCGTCCAGTTCGCAAAACCCATCTTCGAGTTTCAGGCGGTGCAGTTCATGCTCGCCGACATGTCGGCCGACCTGGCCGCGGCGCGCCTCCTGATCCATCACGCGGCGCGTCTCATGGACAGCGGCCATTCCATCGTCAAGGAAGCGGCCCATGCCAAGCTGTTCACCACCGACATGGCCATGAAGCACGTGACCGACGCCGTGCAGATTCACGGCGCCAACGGCTACTCCCGGGAATACCGCGTCGAACGCCTGTTCCGCGACATCAAGCTGACGCAGATTTATGAGGGCACAAACCAGATCCAAAGGCTTATCATCGCCCGCCAGATCGGCAAGGAATACTGATCCCACCGTTTCGGTAAAAGCATCTTCGAGGGCCATGAAACCATGTTGAATCGCGTAGTAACGGCCGAAGACGCCGTCAATCTTATCAAGGACGGCAATACGGTTATCGTCGGCGGGTCGGCCGGCATGGGGGTCGCCGAAGCGGTGCTGGTGGCGATGGAGAAGCAATTCCTCGACGTCCAGCAGCCACGCGATCTGACCATCATCCACACCACCGGGGTCGGCGCGGTCACCGATCGCGGGCTCAACCGGTTGGTCCACAAGGGCCTGGTCAAGCGCGTCATCGGCGGCAACTTCGGCCTGCAACTGCCGTTCATGAAAGAGCTCATCGTCACCAACGAGATCGAAGCCTACAACATTCCCCAAGGCGTTCTGTGCCAGCTCTACCGCGCCATGGCCGCCAAGCAGCCCGGCGTCGTCACCCATGTCGGGCTACACACCTACATGGACCCGCGCCAGGAAGGCGGCCGCATGAACGAAAAAACCACCAAGGACATGATCGAGGTGGTGGAACTGGCCGGCAAGGAGTGGCTTTTCTACAAGGCGCCGGTCGCCAACGTAGCCCTCGTGCGCGGCACCACGGCGGATGAGGACGGCAACGTCAGCATGGAGCATGAGGCAACGACCTTGGAGGCCCTGTCCATCGCCCAGGCCGTGCACAACGCCGGCGGCACGGTCATCTGCCAGGTCAAGAGGCTGGCCCAGCGCGGCACCTTGCATCCGCAGATGGTGCGCATTCCTGGTTTCCTGATCGATGCTTTCGTGGTCGACCCGGACCAGTGGCAGAACTATGCCGAGCCGTTCGATCCCAGCCTGTGCGGCGAGGTCACGCGGCCCTTGGCGACCCTCAAGCCGGACCCGTTGGGTCCCCGCCGGGTGATTGCACGGCGCGCCGCCTTCGAGCTGTCGACCGGCGCGGCGTTCAATCTGGGCGTTGGCGTGTCGGCGGCCATTCCCAACGTGGTCGCCGAGGAGGGTATAGAGGACTTGATCACGCTCACCGTCGAGGCCGGCGTTATCGGCGGCATTCCGGGCGAGGCTCTCTACTTCGGCTCGTCGTACAATCCCCGGGCCATCATGGACCAGGCCTACATGTTCGATTTCTACTGCGGTGGCGGATTGGACGTCGCTTTCGTTTCCTTCGCCGAGGTCGACAGCGAGGGCAACGTCAACGTGACTCGGTTCGGCAATCGTAACGACGGCGCCGGCGGCTTCATCGAAATAACGCAGAACTCCAAGAAGATCATTTTCAGTGGCACGCTGACCGGCGGCGGCCTCAAGGTTGCCGTCGCCGATGGCGAGGTGCGCATCGACCAGGAAGGTTCGATCAAAAAGTTCGTCCCCCGCGTCAACCAGGTCAGCTACAACGGGCACCTGGGCCAGGAACGCGGGCAGGAGACCATGTTCATCAGCGAGCGGGCCGTGCTGCGCATGGCGGACGAGGGGCTGGTGGTGACGGAGATCGCGCCCGGCGTGCGGTTGCAAGAAGACGTGCTCGACCAGCTCTCCTTCGAGGTCAAGGTGTCGCCCGACCTAAAGCCTATGGATTCGCGCATCTTCCGCGACGGGCCCATGGGCCTGCGCCAAGAGATCCTGGACCGATAGGTGGCGGTAGGCGCCGCCGCTGGAATATCCTTAGGGTCGTGAACGGGATGGGAGTGAGGAGATGTCCGAGGTCCACGTGACCCCCTCGGCGGAACAGATCCGCGACCTCGTGGCCGAACCCCTGACGCGGGACGCCTTCGCGGCCTTCGGCGACGTCATCGAGGTGCCCGGCGGCGGAGGGCGGACGGCCAACGACGGCACCGCCATCCGCTACGACGACATCGCGGCGTTGGCGCTGACCGCCGAAGACGGCCGCCCCACCCTCGATCTCTTCCGTGTAAAACCGGCGCGCCTGCCCCTCGAATGCCGCATCCTGGAGCGCCATCCGCTCTCCAGTCAGGCTTTCGTGCCTGTGGGCGCGGCTCCGTTTCTGGTCGTGGTGGCGCCGGCCGGCGGCGACAGACCCGACGCCGCCACGACGCGGGCCTTCGTCACCGACGGCCGCCAAGGCGTCAACTACCGCCCCGGCGTCTGGCATCACCCGGTGCTGGCGCTCGGGGCCGAGACCAATTTCGTCATGATGGGCCGCGCCGACGACGGACGCGATTGCGACATCGCCCCGTTCTGTGGCGGCGCCGGGGTGCGAATGTCCCACATTCCGGATCTCGATTCCCTTATCCGGTGAGGGTGAAACCGTGCCTATCCGATTAAGACAGGCACCCCCGACA
Source organism: Rhodospirillales bacterium (assembly GCA_030754885.1). Lineage (GTDB taxonomy): Bacteria > Pseudomonadota > Alphaproteobacteria > Rhodospirillales > JASLLZ01 > JASLLZ01. The sequence continues at coordinate 13,657 of JASLZL010000065.1, forward strand.
TAGAGAGCAAACGACGCGCCATGCCGGCACCGTCCTATCGGCCGCTCTTGAACCGAGGAGACATTTCAACGGCATTGATTTTTCAGCTCAATCCCGTGGACGGTGTTTCGTTAAAATGGACCCGCTCGTGGGCCCTGCTATACTCCCCTTCATGTCCACTTTGGCGGCCCGCTGCCTCATCGCTGCGTGGGTTCTCCTCCTTCCGGTCGCCTGCGGCGCCGAACCTACAGCGCCGCCTGCGGATCCATCACCTTTAACCGGCGTCCACACCATTTTCGTCACCTCCAACGGCTGGCACAGTTCCATCGTCATCGCCCGTAGCGACCTGCCGGGCGGCCTGATTCTCGAGGCCGCCGACTTTCCGGACGCCAGCTTCCTGGAGTTCGGGTGGGGCGACGCCGAGTACTATCCGGCCAAGGACCCGGGGATCGGCATGGCGCTCGCCGCCGCCCTGGCGCCGACCCCGTCGGTGGTCCATATGGCCGGCTATGCGCGTGCCCCGGCGCGCCGCTATCCCAAGTCCGAGGTTCTGGCCCTGGTGCTCGATGAGGCCAGCCTCGGTCGTCTCGCCACCTTCATCGACGCCACGTTTGACCGCGGCGGACAGGCGCGGGCGGCATCCCGCGGACCGGGGCTTTACCCCGACAGCCTGTTTTATCCGGCGCTCGGCGAATTCCACTTGTTCAACACCTGCAACACGTGGAGCGCGCGGGCCCTGGTGGCGGCGGGCCTGGGAATCGAAGCGACCGGGACCCGCAGTGCCGAGGGACTGATGGAACAACTGCGCCCGCTGGGCAAGGGGCAGTAGGGAGCAACCCGTTCCCCCAACATACGCCCCTAACAACGCGATAGAGACCGAATGTCAAAGGTTCAGGCCGATGGCGCACCGCCCAATCGGCCGCTCTTGACCCGAAGGCGACCATTGAATGTGAAGGCATCGGAAATAAAGGGTGCCAAGAGGCCGATATCCGGTCAGCCGGGACCACAAGATACCAGTTGGCTTTTTGTCATTTGTATTTTTTTTGGCAAATAAACGGCCAGATGACTTTGGCCCCCGGCGGATGTAATTTTCCAGACGGGTCCATGTAAGAGACCTTCACCTTCCGATGGTGTTTCTTGACCGGATCAATCGGCGTCATATCCCCTGAAAGGAATTGCAGAAAATCATAGCGATACTTGAAATTCTTTTTGACCGCTTCTACTCGTATTCTCCTATCTCCGGTAACATTCAAATGCAGATGGACGAAAACTGCCCGTTTTCCCAATTCTCCGACGTACCCGATGACCTGTCCCCGCTTGACCTTCTGACCTTGATCGACCGCGAGGCCCGATAAGTTGCCGTATTCGGAAGATACGTTCGTATGTTTGATGACGATATGATTGCCGAGCGCATGTTCAAGGTCTTCGATACGCCTGGAGACCCGGCCATCGGCGATGGCAACCACTGGTGTGCCTTTCGGCATTGCCCAATCGGTCCCGGTGTGAATATATCCGTTGCGTTTTTCCCTTATTTTCCCACGGTACGTGTATAGACTCCCGAAACCGACCGTGATGCCGGGACAGACTGAATCTTCCGGCATTCGCGGGGTCAACCCGGTTCCAAAAATACCGGCTTCAATAAACTGGGCCTCGACGGCGGGGTCGCTCATTCGTGCCGCCGTCGTTTGACCCGCCATCAGGAAAGAAACCGCGATCACTAAAGATAGATTTCTTTGGATTGTGGATAAGCATAACGGCAAAGACATCCGACCAGTCTCCGTTCAAAAAAACTGACGACTCTTCGCAATCTCAATCAACCGGCATACCATGCCATATTAGCATGTCTAATAATGGGCCGGATAGGCACGGGTGGAACCTTGCGGGGGCCAATTCAGGCCGGCGGCGCGTCCTCTCTGCGGCGCAGCAGGAGTGTCACGTGCTGCGCTTCGGTGACCACCTCGCCGCGTTGGTTGATCAGTTCGACCATTTCGGTGACCACGCCGCGGTCGGGCTTGCGGCTTTCTCGCTTGTCGGTGAAGCGGACCAACACGTGGATGCTGTCGTCGGCAAAGATGGGTTTCAAGAATCGCACCTTGTCCCAGCCGAGCGACGCGACCGACGTGTGCTCGTAGAGCCGCATCTCGGACTTCAGGCCCTCCATCAAGGCGAGCCCATAAAGGCCGTGGGCGATGGGGCGGCCGAAGGGGGTCGACTTGCAGAATTCCGGATCGGTGTGCAGGGGATGGTGATCGCGGGTCACGTCGGCGAAGGTCAGGATATCGGCATAGGTCATGGTATGCGCCGACGTCTCCACCTCCTCGCCGACCACCACGTCCTCGTAATAGAGGTCGATCCACGACTTCTTTTCGTTGTCCTTTGCCATCGGTCCCGCTCCTTCCGTCCTTACCGTTGATTCCTATATCTTGCCTCGGACCCGATGGCCGCGTAAATCCTTTCCTCGGCAACTCCGGCCCCGTGACGGTAATGACCATGCCCCCATCTTCACTCGACGAACGGGCGCTATTTCGCCGATGACGGTATCAAGATCGTCAATGTTGGACCCGGGGGCGGACCCGAGGGCCACGCGACGAACGAATCGGTTCCCGTCCAGCAACGGGTCGACGCCGCGCCCATCCATCTCGACGTAGTGGAAAGGATCCTCGGGCTTAACCGTTGGGTCGGGAGCACTTGTACCAATCGAGGATCTGCTCGTTGGTCCAGAAGAGGACGCCCGGCCGGCTGGTCAGTTCCTCGAATATGCGCTCGAACTGGGCGATGCGGTGCGGAACGCCGCTGACGTAGGGGTGGACGCAAAGCGCCAGTACCCGGGCCGACTCCTCGCCTTCGCGATAGAGCCGTTCGAACTGCGCCATGGTGCGCTCGAACAGGACGCGGGCTTCGTGTTGCTGGAGCACCATGATAGAGATGTCGTTGAGCTCGACACTGTAGGGCACCATGACCACGGGCTTCGTCGTCGTCTTCATCTTGCAGGGTTGCTCGTCCATCACCCAGTCGCAGATATATTCGATCCCTTCCTCGGCCAGGATGTCCAGGGTTTCGGCGGTCTCCGCCAGGCCCGGCCCAAGCCAGCCGCGCGGCGCCTTACCGGTAAAATCGCGGATGGTGGCGATGGCCTTGCGGATGGCTTGGCGCTCGTCTTCGACGGCGTGCATGGCCTTCTGCGTGAAGCCGTGGCCCATGAATTCCCACCCGGCGTCGAGCACGGCTTGGGCGATGCGCGGGTAGTCCAGGCAGACCGAGGCGTTGATCGACGTCGTCGCCTTGACGCCGAAGCCATCAAGCGCCGCCTTGAGGCGCCAGAAGCCGACTCGCATTCCGTATTCGTGCCAGGCCCAGTTGGGCACGTCGGGCAGGGCTTTGACGCCGGCCGGCGTCGTCATCACCTGGCGCGGGATAGCCTCGTTGAAGTCCCAGTTCTCGACGTTGACAACTGTCGAGACGACCACACGGGCACCATCCGGCAGCTTGAGCGGCGGGCGGTCGACGATGGCCGAGTATTCGAATCGCTCTCTGGGGTGCATGGAAACGTTCTCCTGCTGTTTCTTACCGCGATAAATGCCGGCCTCTCAGGCCGCTCCTGCCTTGCCCGCCGCCGCGTCTTTCGACAAGTAGGCCCGGTAACGCTTGATAAGTGCCATGGTCAGCGGCCCCGCCCGGCCGTCGCCAATAACCGCCTCGTCGATGCAGACGACCGGCAGCACAGTGGCCGAGGCACTGGTGAGAAAAGCCTCGCGGGCCGCCTTGGCCTCGGCGAGACTGAAGGGACGTTCGACGAAAGGTATCTTCAATTCTCCGGCCAATCGAATCGCCGTCATGCGGGTGACGCCGCGCAGGATGGCGGGGCTGGCGGGACGCGTCACCAGATCGCCATCCGCCGTCACGATCCAGGCATTGGACGCGCTGCCCTCGGTGACGAGACCGTCCTCGCCGACCAGCCAGGCGTCGAAGAAGCCGGCATCCAGGGCCTGTTGTTTCGCCAGGATATTGGGTAGCAGGGCGACCGACTTGATGTCGCAGCGCTTCCAGCGGAGGTCGGGGAGGGCGGTGACGGCGACCCCCTCGGCCAGGTCCTTCGGGTTCATCGGCGCCAATCGGCGCGCCGTGACGATGAGGGACGGGCGCGTATCGGAGGGGAAAGCCGGGTTGCGCGGTGCGGCGCCGCGGGTGACTTGCAGATAAAGCATACCGTCGTTGATGCGGTTGCGCCGCAGGACCCGGCGCAAGATCAGCTTCAAGGCGCGGCGTGACATGGCGGGAGCAAGGTGGATCTCGCCCATTGAGCGCTCCAGGCGGTCCAGGTGTGGTTCCTCGTCGACGGGTTTGCCGCCTGAGACCAGGATGACTTCGTAGACCGAATCGGCGAACTGAAGGCCGCGATCCTCAACCTCGACCGAAGGTTGGCTGATCGGGACATAGCGGCCGTTGACATAGGCGATACGGGACATGGGCGTAACATCTTGCGAAGTCACCGGGCATGGTGGCCCGCGGCGCGGACGCGGTCAAGCGGGCCGGTTCCTTCGCGTCAAATAATGCCATAGAGTATGCGCCAATCGACTGTCCGCACGCGCATCACGTTCTGTACCATGGAAGACGAAGCCCCCGTTTCGAACCGACTCACCAGCCCCGACATCGAGCCGGCGGGAGAGCCCGTGCGCTTTACCTTCGACGCCAAGCCGGTCGAGGGGTTCGAGGGCGAGAGCCTGGCCGCCGCCCTGACCGCCGCCGGCATCCTGGGACTCAGGCGGACGAACAAGGGCGCCCCGCGGGGTGTTTTCTGCGGCATGGGGGTCTGCTTCGACTGCCTGGTGACGGTCAATGACCGCGGTGGGCAAAGGGCCTGTCTGACCAAGGTGAAAGCCGGGCTGCGAGTCCAGTCCCAACTTCCGGCGGAGACCACGGGCACCGCACCGCCCCTGGCCGCGGCACCCGAGGGGCCGATCCCGGTTTGCCGATGCGAGGTTCTAGTCGTCGGTGCCGGGCCCGGCGGGCTGGCGGCGGCCGAGGCGGCGGCCCGGGGCGGCGCCCGGGTGACGGTGCTAGACGAACGTCCCGAAGCGGGCGGTCAATACTTCAAGCAGTTGGCGCCCAGCCAGCGCTTCTCCCGGCCCTCGGCGATCGATCGCCAGTTCGCCCATGGCCGCACCTTAATCAAATGTGTGCGCGATCTTGGGGTCGAGATAGTTGGCGGGGCGACGGTTTGGGGTGCCTCGTGCATCGACGAAGGCGGCGTCGAGGTGGACGTGATCCGCGAGGACCAGGCGGTGCGTTATCGCGCGGCGCAGCTGATCGTCGCCATCGGAGCCTTCGAGCAGGCCTTTCCGGTGCCGGGATGGACCCTACCCGGTTTCATGACCACCGGCGCCGCGCAGACCCTGGGGCGCGCCTATCGGGTGGCTCCGGGGTCAAAGGTGCTGATTGCCGGCAACGGGCCGCTCAACCTGCAAGTGGCCTGCGAGCTGGCACGCGGCGGCGTCGAGGTGGTTGCCGTCGCCGAGGCGGCGCCGGCGCCGGGGCCGGCGCGGGTAGGCGCCCTCATCGAGGCCTTTCGGCGCTCGCCCGATCTCATAGCCCAGGGTCTTCGCTACATGGTGACCCTGAGGCGACTCGGCATCCCGGTGCTCTACCGGCACGTTCTGGCCCGCGCCGAGGGAACCGAACGGGTGGAACAGGCGACCCTGGTGCATCTCGATAAGGCGGGACGCACAATCAACGAACGCCCCTACCAGGTCGACGCCGTCTGCACCGGCTACGGCTTCCTGCCGTCGGCCGAGATCACGCGCCTGTTGGGCTGTCGGCACCGCTTCGACGATTGCGGTGCCGGGGCCCTGGTGGTTGAACGCGACGAGGACGGTGCGACGTCGTGTCCCGGAGTATTCGTCGTCGGCGACTGCGGTGGCATCGGCGGCGCCCGGGTTGCCCTTTCGCAGGGGTCCCTGGCGGGATGGGCGACGGTACGCAACCTGGGTCGGAACGTGAGCGAAGAGGGACGATCACGAATTGCCAAGGTCCGTAAGGCTCTCGCCCGTGATCTCGCCTTCCAGGATGCCCTGTGGCACCTCTTCCAGGCCCCGCCGCGGGCCGATGGACCCGTTGACGACGAAGTGTTCGTTTGCCGCTGCGAGGAGGTGACGGCAGGAACGCTCGGGCGTTTCATCGCCGAGGGCGTGGATGAGGTCGGCGCCCTCAAGAGGCTGACCCGGGCCGGCATGGGACGCTGCCAGGGTCGCTATTGCGGCCCCCAGATCGCACGCTTGTGTGCCCAGGCGACGGGCCGCGCGCCGGACGAGTTCGCCCTCTTCGCGCCGCGCTTTCCCGTCAAGCCCATCCCGGTCATCGCGGTGGCCAGCGAAAAGCCCGAATGGAGCGAGCAGGACCAAGGTATGGCGCCGCCTGCGCCGGCCCCTCGCGAGCACCATGCGGAGAGAGAAAGGCAGGCCGACGTGATCGTCATCGGCGCGGGGATCCTTGGCACCTGCACCGCCTACTACTTGGCGCGGGAAGGCCTCGACGTCGTCGTGCTTGAACGGCGTCAGCCCAACGGCGAGGCTTCGGGCTCGAATGCCGGTAGCCTGCACGTTCAGCTTCTCTCTTACGACTTCGGCGAACGGGCACAGGCCGGCGGCAGGCCCGCCGCCGAAGCCCTTCCCCTGCATCGGGATTCGGCGAAGCTCTGGCCCGGTTTGGCCAGCGACCTGGGCCGCGATCTGGAGATCAAGATTACCGGTGGCCTGATGGTCGCCGAGGACAGCGAGCGATTCGAGCTGCTGAAACGCAAGACCGAGCTGGAACGCAGCTACGGCATTCCCGCCGAGACCCTTTCGGCCGCCGAACTGCGCGATCTGGCGCCTGCTGTCTCGGAGCGCATGGTCGGCGCGGCGTGGTGTCCCGAGGAGGGCAAGATAAACCCGATGCTGGCGACTCCGGCCGTCCTCGACGGGGCACGGAAGGCCGGCGCCCGGCTCTATAAGGAAACAGAGGTTCGCGATATCGAACGCCGGTCGGACGGCTTCGTGGTCAAGACGACGCGCGGCAACTTCCGGTCCCCAAAGGTGCTCAATGCCTGCGGCGGCTGGTCGTCTCAAGTGGCGGCCATGGTCGGGCTTCGCCTGCCAATCCGGGCCAATCCCATCCAACTCATCGTCACCGAACCGGCGCCGCGCCTGATCGATCAGATGTTGGCCTATGCCGACCGACACCTGACTCTCAAACAGGCCGCCAACGGCAATTTCATCATCGGTGGCGGGTGGCGCGCCGGCCTGGATCCCGACACTCACCGCCCACGCGTCCTGCGCGACAGCTTCGAGGGCAACCTTTGGGTTGCCAACCGTGTGGTTCCGGCCTTGCGCTCGGTTCACGTCATCCGCTCTTGGGCGGCCCTGAACGTCGCCATCGATGGCGCGCCGATCATGGGCGAGGCGCCGGGCGTACCGGGGTTCTTCAACGCCGTGACGGTCAACGGTGTGACCCTGGGACCGATCATCGGCCGCCTGACCGCTGAGATCATGCGTACCGGCCGCACGGGCCCCGAAATGGCACCCTTCACGCTGGCCCGCTTCGGATGATGGCCAGGCGAAATTCGCCGGACCCCTGAACCTGACCGGCGACGTTCACCCCTAACGGGATTAGAATGGGATACAGAGGAAGGCGATAGACGTTGCGACCGTACGGAGGCCGCTGGCCGGGATGCTATTCGGTGATCGCGACCGCTAGGAGAAATTAGGCCCATGCGTGGAAACGAAGACCTTCCCAGGCGTCTTTTGGTGGCCATCGGCGGCAACGCCATCCATCCAGAAGGAACGGTGGGCACGGGCGAGGAGCAGGCGGCGATGGCCGCGGCAACGGCGGGGGCGTTGGTACCGCTGATGGAGCTCGACGGCCAGCTTATCGTCACTCACGGCAACGGACCTGTGGTCGGTAAAATTTTGCTGCGCCAGGCCATCGCACGGAGTCGGGTCACCCCAATGCCGCTCGACATCTGCGTCGCCCACAGCCAGGGTGGCATCGCTTATCTTCTCATGCAGGCGCTGGAGAATGCGCTGCGCGAGAAGGGCAACCCGCGTCATGTGGTCTGTCTTTTAACCCAAGTCGAGGTGGACCCCGACGACCCGGCGTTTGGTGATTCAACCAAGCCCATCGGCTATTTCTACGACGAACCAGAAGCCGAAGCCCTGACGCGCGAGCTAAGCTGGGAGATGAAAGAGGATGCGGGGCGCGGCTGGCGGCACGTGGTTCCCTCGCCAAAACCAAAGCATATTGTCGACATCTCGCTGATCCGGGCGTTGGCCGAACACGGCGCGGTGGTCATCGCCGGCGGCGGCGGTGGAATCCCCGTGCGCCGCCAACCCAATGGCGTCCGCCACGGCGTCGAGGCAGTGATCGACAAGGACCTGACGTCGGCCCATATGGCGCACATCCTGGGCATCGAGGAGATGATGATCCTGACCGCAGTGTCGCGCGTCGCAATTCACTTCCAAACGCCCGAGCAGAGAGAGCTGGACCGGGTAACGCTATCCGAGGTGCGCGCCTATCACGAACAAGGCCATTTTCCACAGGGCAGCATGGGGCCAAAGATCGAGGCCGCCATCAACTTTCTTGAGGCTGGCGGCAAGCGGGTCGTCATCGGCCATCTAGACGAGGCATTGCCGGCATTGCGCGGCGAAACCGGAACCCACGTCGTCCCCGATGCCTCCTGACGGGATCCCTTCCGTTACTGCGAATCCCGTGTGGGATGCGAACGCCCCGTCACCCATTCCCGTTGCCGTCATCGGTTTGGCGGCGAGGAAGGCCCTCGGCACACCCGGCAAGGGCGTCGTTCTTGCCGTTTTCGAACGCAGCTTCTACATCAAAGGCTTAGGAGAGCAGCTGGCTTGTCTTGGCTCTGTCGAAATCGGCCCAGGACCGCTCAACGTACTCTGCCCGTTGCCCGCCAACGGCGGCATGGCGGTATTGGGAGTGACACCGGGCACTCCGGTTATCTTCACCGCCAACGCCCTTCGCCTCGATGGCGGTGCGGTATTTTCCTTCGCCGAGGCGGAGGATTGGCGGCCACCGGTGCTACCCGCATGGCGGGCGGCGGACCTGCGCCTGGGATTGGATGCACTGGCGGCGGCAACGAGAGCCGGCCTCCCGGACTACGGCTTGGGCCCGTTGATCCCAGCCTTGGCGGCCAGTGGGGGCGTGGCGGCGCTTTCCGCCGAAATGTTTGATCCTCTATTGCGGCCGGCTATGGGCGGTGTTGCGGCCCTGGTGGAATGGCTTTACCGTTGGGCCCCTTTGGTGGACGGCGTTGTTCCACCACCGCCTCGGGAAACCGAAATCCTGATCGGCCTAGGGCCCGGCCTGACCCCCTCGGGAGACGACTTCCTGGCCGGCGCCTTGATAGCGCTGCGCGCTCTGACGCGGCATCCGGCGGCGGAGCGGTTGGCTGATTGGACTCTTTCTCTTTCAACAACGGGAACGGGCATTATCAGTCAGGCCCACTTGGCCTGCGCCGCCCAAGGCGCCGGCGCCGGCGCCCTGCACAACGCCCTGGCCGCGGTCGCGGAACCCGATCTGGTGGGACTCGAGGAATGCCTCGGCGCCGTTGCGGCCCTGGGCCATTGCTCGGGCTGGGACGCCATGGCGGGAGTGACGGCGGCCTGTGCCACCCTAGCCGCGCCGCCGGCTTAGGTTGAGGGCGATCTCCGCCGCCCGCGCATTCGAGGGAGCAACGATCACTCCCGCCTCTTCCAAAATTCGCGCCTGCGCCGAAAGGACCTGCGGATCCCCTTCGGTGCCGCACACCGAGGCAACCACCGCCGGCTTGTCACCCCCGGTACCGGCCAGGACCTCGACCACCGCTCCGGTGGGGTCCGGGTGAGCCCCGTGACCGATCACCACGTCGAGAAGGACGACCGCCACTTCGGGATCTGCCAGGCTTTTGGTTAACGGCTCTTGGCGGACCTTGGGTTCGATCATGGGATGGGGCCGGCCGACAGTGTATTCGTCGGCCCCCAGGTCGACCAACCTATGCACCGCAACGCCGTCGTCAAGGATGGCCGCGCCCGGCACAGGTACGTTGGAGCAGACCTCCTCGCCGGCCGCTTGAAGCACGATCTGGGCCTCGGCACAGAGGGTGCCGCCCGAATAAAGCCCATGCACCCAGCACCGCTCCTTGCCCAATGTTCCGGCACACCTCTCGGTGTCCCGGCGCACCGCTTCGGCGATGCCGATCGCCGCACCGCCAAGGGCATCCTCGGCCGCCGCCGTCAGAGTCTCGACCAAGCGCGCATTGGCCGGACCGTCGACACCGGCAACGCCTAAAAAGCAGACCGTGAAGGGCTTGGCACTCTTGGCAACGCGATCAAGGACGCGTTGCGCCACGGCGGCACCGGGCGGTTTAGAGAGGAGGACGATGTGCCGGGTCCTTGGGTCCTGGTCCAGGGCGTCGATGGCGGCGAGCGTCATGACGCCTTCGATTGCGTCGCCAAGATCGCGGCTGCCGACGCCGATCCCGTGCGAAACCCCCCTGCCGCCGCGGGCAATGAGCGAGGAAACTTCCTGTAGTCCGGTCCCCGAGGCGGAGACGATGCCAATGTCGCCTTCGGGAATCTGGTTGGCGAAGGCCAGGGGTGTCCCGGCAATCAACGCCGTGCCGCAATCAGGCCCCATGAGCAGGAGGCCTCGCTCGCACGCTTCTCTCTTAAGGGCCTGCTCGTCCTCGATGGAGACGTTGTCGCTAAAAACCATCACGTGGAGGTTCTTGGCCAGTGCCTGGCGCGCCTCTGCCGTGGCGAACTCGCCGGGGACTGAAATCAAGGCGAGGCCCGTTCCGGTGAGACAGTCGGCGGCGGCAATCAATGTTCTCGGCTGCCAGTCGACTGCTCCACCGCCCTTAGTCGAGGGATCGTCGAGGAGTGCCTCCGCTTCGCTCAGCGCCGCCTCACCGGCCCCGCCGCTCGCCGCCCTAAGGGCAATGATGAGATCACCCGGCGTCGCGTCTTCCCCGTCAGCGGCCAGAAGACCCGCCTTGGCCAGGATTTGCTTGTTGGACGGGGTGCCGATCATAAGGGCCGCCGTTTCCACTTCCGGCAAGTCGGAGAGCCTTTGCGACAGCCGCATGAGGGCGACGGAATCGAGATAGAAGGCCCGGCGCACCCGGTTGACCGGCTTGGCGCCGTTCATGCGACCCCCAACTCGGCGGCCAGGGCCGCCAGCGCCTGGTGGAAGCATGCCAGCGGTGCCCGCACGACGCCGGCACCGACCTGTCCGACTCCTGGTTTACGATGGGCAATGCCGGTGTTGATGGTCGGCACAATGCCGGCTTCTACGACCTTGCGGATATCGATGCCGGTCGGGACACCGGAAAAATCGAGGGAAGGCAGCGTCCATTCCGGGTTGCGGCCGGCGGTGATTTCGAACATCGCTCGCGTGTAATCGAGAGCCTCAGCCGCAGTTCCGGCGCCGACGAAGCCGGCCACCGCCGGCGAAGCCGCCATGGCAAAGCCACCCAATCCGACGGTCTCGACGATGGTGGAATCCCCCATGTCCGGGTTGGCGTCGTCTTCGGTGAACCCGGGGAAATAGAGGCCCTTGGGCATCTCGACGGGCGCCGTGAACCATGTATCGCCGGTGCCGCTGACACGGATCCCGAAGTCGGTTCCATTGCGCGTCATGGCGGTCACAATGGAAGAGCCCTCAATGGCGCGTACCGGGTCCATGATTGCCTTCCCCATGACCATGGCGATGTTGAGGAAGAACTGATCATTACCGCCAATGAAGTCGAGGATGGTGGCCAGCGTCTCCCGGTCGTCCACGGCACGGGCGAGGGCGGGCGCCATCTGGCGCAAAAAGAGGCCGGTGCAGCCGACGTTGCGCTGATGCATCTCGTCGCCCATGGAGAGGCCGCGGGCGACAATGCCCTTGAGCGGCACGCCGCCGCATTCGCGAAGCGCCGCCGAAAGGGCGGGAGCGAGGGTGCTGGCCAACCACCTGAGACGCTCCAGGACCTCGTCGTCGTTGCCGCCGAAGCGCATGACTTTGCCCAGACCCTCGTTGAGGGTGCAGTAGGCGCGGTTGCCGAAGGACCGGTTCTCGACCACCATGACCGGCATGCCCGGGGTGATCAGCCCAGTCATCGGTCCGACCGCGTCGAAGTGATGGTTGGGGTGGAAGGTAAGGTTCCCCGAAGCGGCAAGGGTTTCCGCCGCGCCAAGGTCCTCTGCCCAGCCCTCGAGGACCGCCGCGCCGGCCACGGCACCCTGCATCGGACCGCACATCCGTTCCCACTCGATAGGGGGCCCGGCGTGCAGGACGACACGCTCTTCCAGTCCTTCGATGACCTTGTCAGCGGGACACACGTCGACGAGGACCGGTTCGGCCTCGAAGATCCGCCGCAGTGCCTCGGAATTGGCCTCTTCAACACGCTTTACCGAGGCCAGTTTGGAGAGAAGGTCGGCGAGCCTCGGATCACCATCGGCCGGCGGCGCCCAGTCCACATGGACGACAGGAATACCCTGGCGCGCAAGGTCTTCGGCAAAGCCCCTCAAACCAACATTGACCACACTGAGTGGCGATCGAAGCAGATCGTTAACCCCCATACTACCCCCGTCGCCCCTTGTCCAAACGCCCCGCCTTTGTCGTCATCCCATCGACCGACCGCCCCGCGTCTCCACAGGTAAGGTTGGCGCGCGAGCTGGCGGACAGAAGCGATCGGCAATTCTCTCGCCGCTAAATGTGTGAGAAGCGATCTCCGATGTCAAATCAACAGCTAGAAACGCGGCGGTATTCGCCCGTTCCGGCGGCCGCGACCGAGCCGCTACATCTATGCCGACCCTTCCCTAAGCAAGGTATTGTTCGTGGGGGTTGGTCAGCCTGATCGGGCCATTACTCCGCTTTCCAGCCTTCACCCACAAGGCGATGGAGCTCCTCGCCGTTCATGCGCTCCAGCCCAAGCTCCGGCAGGATGTCGTTCTCGGCTGGGAAATCCCGCCCATAGAGGGCGGAGAAGAGGTTGATGCCCACCTCGTGAAGCGGCATGGCGACGCCGGCGGCGCGGCCCAATCTCGCTTGGATACCATTGACGCGACAATGTTCCTGCCACCTCGGTTATCTTGTCTGACCTTGGCAAAGGAAGTCGTCGAAAATGTGTTATGGGTCGGCGAAAGAGGCGAAGAAATGGTGTTTCCTTAGTGGCAGAGTGAATGTACGCTTTCCATGGATTAGGAGGGCCTCTGGGGAATGTCGGTTATTTATGGTTCCTAAGATGGCTCAAAAACGGTTGCGGGGGGGACTCGGAGATGAGTGGATCGATGACGCATTGGGAACGGATCGAGGCGGCGCTCAAGGGCGAGGCGGTCGATCGGCCACCCATAAGCCTGTGGCGCCATTGGCCGGGCGAGGACGATACGGCCGAGGGCCTGGCCGTCGCCACCGTCCGCTGGCAGAAGGCGCATGACTTCGATCTCGTCAAGTTCATGCCGACCGGCACATATGGCGTGGAGGACTGGGGGGCGGAAGTCACCTATGCCCACAATCCAAGCGGTACCCGGACCATCACGGCGCCCGGCCTCACGACGGTCGAGGAATGGTCGCGCCTGGAAGCCCTCGACGTTACCAAGGGGTTCATGGGACAACAGAACGAAGCGCTGCGCCTGACGGCGGAGGCGCTGGCCGACAGCGTCCCCATCTTGCAAACCGTCTTCAGTCCCCTGACGACGGCACGCAAGCTGGCCGGCGATCGGGTCTTCACCCACATGCGGTGCCATCCCGACGCCCTCAAGGAAGGGCTTGGGATCATTGCCGAGACGACTGTCCGTTTTGCGCTGGCGGCGCTCGACGCCGGCGCCCACGGCCTCTTTTTCGCCAGCCAGTGCAGTTCCTATCAACTGCTCAACGAGGCCGAATACCGCGCGTTCGGAGAACCCTTCGACCGCGCCGTCCTCAACGCCGTCCAGTCCAAGGCGCGCTTCAACATGGCCCATGCCCACGGCGACGACGCCATGTTCGATATCCTGGCCGCCTATCCGGTGCAGATGATGAACTGGCACGATCGCCGGACCTGGCCCAGCCTGGCCGAGGCCCGAGAGCGCTTTCCCGGGCTGCTGGTCGGCGGCATCGATGATCGCCAGACCTTGTTGAACGGATCGGCAGACGCCATTCGTGCCGAGATCCAAGACGCCATAGGCCAAGGTGCGGGCCGCCTGATGGTGGGGCCGCAATGCGTCATGTCGATCGATACGCCCGACGACAAGGTGCGGATCGCCGTCGAAGCCGTCACCGGTGGCGGCGCAGCCTGAGCGCGTTGCTGACCACGCAGCGGTTAGAAACGCTCGCGGTAGTCGCGCGGGGCGCTCCCCGGGTGGCCGAAATCCCTGGGTGCCAATCCGGCGTGGAACCAAGTGAGGAAGCTGTAAACGCTATAAACGGGCATCCCGAGGCTATCCCTCAGCGCCGCCGCATAGGGCGCAAAGTTGAAGCACTCAAGCACCACGGCGCCGACTTCCGGATACCGTGAGACCAATTCCTGACCGGCGTCCAACATGTCCAGCTCAGCCGCCGCGACATCCATTTTCGGCTCGCCGTTGAGCAGAACGCGAGAGATCTCGCGTCGACCTTCCGTCCCAATCACAGGCGTGTCGGCAGGAGCGCTAGCGGCCTCAAGGTGTTCACCATCCAGTGTCGCGCCATGTACCGTGATGACGCCGACCCGCTTGCCCGGAGGGAGCAGGCTCTGAACCCAGGGTATCTGCATCAGCGGTGAAGTTGCCACCGGCACCTTGCAGTGAGCGCTAAGGTCGGCCTGGAATAGAGAGCAAAATCCACCGCTCGTTGCTATCCCGTCGGCGCCTTGCGCGATCAGCATATCGGCAGTCACCAGGAATGCATCGAGGAGCCCCTTCCCCCGCCCTTGGACGGCCCGCTTGACCGTCGCGCCGGGGACGACGCCGAAGAGAACCGGGAACGGCCATGTTAGGGCATTTCTTCCACACCCGGGCATGCTGGGTATCACGGTATCCAGCGTCAGGATGCCAAGCCGCGCGCCATAGAGTGTCTTGCCACCATGGGCAATGCGGTCCGTCATGTCATTTCCTTCCTTGAGTGAATGCATAGCTCGTTAGCTCGTCCCTGTCTGACGTCAGCGCCCTTGGGACACATTGAGGGGTTTGCGTAAGGGAGGATTTCTGGCTCATCGTAGTGACCGAAGGGAACGAAGATGAGGCAGAAATTGATGAGCAAGAAGGCTCCAGCCGAGAGGGTCGTTCGGGACATCCGGCGCAAGACACGCCGTCAGTATTCGGCAGAAGAGAAGATACGCGTTGTCCTTGAAGGTCTTCGTGGCGAAGAGAGCATCGCCACGCTGTGCCGGCGTGAGGGCATCGCGGAAAGC
>JASLZL010000066.1 GCA_030754885.1 Rhodospirillales bacterium
CGCCTTCTAACCGGCTTGCTCCGACGCAAGCCCTTGTAATGCTTGTAAGTGAACTTTGCTTGATTCGCAACCATGTTTTGGCGGGATCGTTTCGCCGGTGACGCGTGCACTTAGAGGCACGGCACCAGCCGTTGTCAGACCGATTACCACCCTATATGGTCCGGGCGAGCATGCCGTGGCACATGGGGGAACCGATGAAGCATCGATCAATGCTATTCAAGTCATTGATATTTTTGCTGTTTATCTATTCCGTCCCGACTGCGCGGGGGGCCGAGGAAACGCCACGCCAGATCGTCGAAGGGTTCCAGGCGAGCCTGCTTGCCGTCATGAAGGAGGCCGAATCTCTGGGTTTAAAGGGACGCTACGCGCGTTTGGCACCGGCCATCGAGCAGGCGTTCGACCTGCCGTTGATGGTGCGAATCGCCATCGGTTCGTATTGGAACCGGACGACCGCAGAGCAGCGCACGAAGCTAGCCGCTGCTTTCAAGCGTATGAGTATTTCAACCCTTGCCACCTTCGTCACCGGCTATTCCGGCGAGCGCTTCGAGACTATCAGCGAAGGGCCCGGCCAGCAAAACGTCCATTTGGTCAAGACCCGGATCATCGACCCCGATGGATCACACGTGAATATCACCTACATCGCGAAGCGCTATTCCGATGGGTGGAATCTAGTCGACGTGGTGGTGGACGCGGGCATCAGCGAACTGGCCGTGCGACAGTCCGAGTACCGTCTAATTTTAAAGAAGAATGGCATCGACGGACTGATCAGGGCCTTGAACGTCAAGGCTGATCAACTCATGTCCTAATAGCGGCGCAATCGTTCGGTCTCATTGTATTGTCATGACTCGTCTCATCATCGCCACCACGGTCCTCATCGTTCTCTTCCTAGCCTCGTCGGTTCACGCCGGCGTTGCCGACGCGGCGGCGATCGTGACGCGCTTGCACGACAACCTCCTCTCGGTGATGAAGGAAGCCGATGCCCTGGCGGTGAAGGGCCGTTACCAGCGCCTGTCGCCCGAGATCGAACGTTCCTTTCACCTACGCCTGATGGCCCGCGTCACCTCGGGCACCACGTGGAAAAAGGCCGCCACGGCCCAGAAGGACAGCCTCACCCGGGCCTTTACGCGCCTTAGCGTCGCCACTTACGCTTCGCGCTTCGACGGCTATTCGGGGCAAAGATTCGAGACCACGGGCGAGCGCCCCGGCCCGCGCGCCACCCATCTGGTGGATACGCGTATTCTCAGCCCCGGCGAACAACCGGTCCCCCTAACCTATGTGCTCAAGCAAATCGACGGCCGCTGGGGCATCGTCGACGTGCTGCTGGACACGGGGATCAGCGAGCTTGCCGTGCGCCGGTCGGAATACCGTAGCGTTCTAAAGAAGGGCGGCGTCGACGGGCTGATCACCGTCCTTAACGCAAAGGCGGACGAACTGCTCAGTCCTTAGAGTGAGCCGCCTTAAGGGTAAAGAGCGATCCCACGGCTACCCCCCACCCAATCCACAGGATCTCACGCAAGCGACGCACCAGGGCAACCGCGATACCGAGGGCCGGTGAGCCCGTAATCGCCGTGTAGACAAGCAAGAATGCACCTTCCTGGGCGCCGATGCTGGCCGGAATGAAGAAGGTCCCGGCGCGCACCAATTGGGCAACAGCCTCGATAATCCAGGCCTCCGTGAGGCTGAGGGGATGCCCAAGGAAGATCATCGTGTAATAGATCTCTCCAATTCCGATCAGCCAGTTGACGAAGGCAAGCGACATCGCGACGGCGAATCGCCCCCGGTGACGGGTGTAGAAACCCACCAGGCGTTCGTCCATATCACGGATATGGTGCAATCCCGCCTCGACGCGCCGGGCGAAGCGAAAGCGGCTAATCCAGGTGCCGGCGAGGCTTGTGGCCCGCCAACGCTGAACCGCAAAAAACAGAGCCGTCCCAACGAAGAATGCCGCTAACCCCAACCCTGCAATCGCCTTTTGGTTCACCGATAACGCTTCCGAATCCAGCATGAAGGCAAAACCGATAGCGAGGAAAACCACCAGCGAGATCATATTAATGGTCTTGGCGAGGATCAGGGACACGGTCGATTTCCCATAACCAATGCCATAGTAGCGCTTCAACAACACCGCCTTGACCGGCTCGCCGCCCATGCTTGCCGCCGGCATGACGCTGTTAAAGACCTCTCCGACCATGCGCACCTTCCAAAAGCGGTAAAGCCACGATGCGGTCAGGGGAATGGAAACGAGAGCCATCTGCCAGGTAAAGGTATCGATGACAAACGCACCAAGGTAGAGGGCGAGCACGACGGCCATGCCCCAGCCGATCCCGCTCGCCCTCTGCCACACCTCGGCAAGATCAATATCCGACAGGACCAGAACCAATAGGACCACGCCAATCAGAACGTAAAGGGTCTTTAAGATCCGCACCCAGCCTCCTTCCCGATTTCAAGCCGATGTCGTCTAAACGTGAAACTCGTCGGCGCCCTTGATCAACTGGGCGGCCCAGTACACCTGGGCCCCGACAGCGCCGACGGGAAGTAAAAGCCATGTCAAATCGAAGAGCGCCAGGATCAGGACGATAAAACAAAAATCGGCGCGGAACAGTTCGCGAAAGATGAAAAGCGCCCATTCCTTGGCGCCCACGGGTTGCCGTCCATTTTCTGTTCCGCCACCTGTTGCCTCGTCCACCCCGGCCTTCTTCCGGCGCCGTTCGATAAGGTACCCAACAAGCGTATTGATCGAGGTCCCCAGAGCCGCCGCCGCGCCTAGCCACAACCACAGTGTCTCGCCACTTGCCCGGTAGACACCAACCCCGAGGGCTGGAAAAAAGACCAAATGCACGACCCAATCCGCCATGCAGTCAAAGCGCCGGCCAAATTCGGAGCTTTGGTTCTTGAGCCGGGCAATCTCGCCATCGCAATTGTCGAATATGTAGGCAACAAGTAAAAAGAGCGCGCCCCACAAAGCCCCTGTACGGGTCCCCTGCATCATCGCCCAACCGCTGGCTAGGCCTGTGACGATGGACGCTGCGGTGACCTGATTGGCCGAAATCGGCAACTTAGCCAACAGCGGAGTCACGCGTTGGGAGAAATGGCGGACCAACGGAAAAAGGGGGGTATGCTGGTCGGCGGTCATGGGGCAGGAATCCCCTCTCTCTTTTTCTCATCCAACGCCATCAGCGCCGGCAGGACGATTAGCGTGCAAGCCAAGGTCAAGGCAATGGCGATGGTCAGAAGCATGCCCATGCTGGCGGTTCCAGGGTGGGACGACAACGCGATGCTAGCGAACGAACCGATGGTGGTCAAAGCGCTGAACACAACGGCACGCGGCGTACTACTTGCCATGACCTCGGCGACGCCGCCTTCGTCGCGCCGACGCAACACCAAATGGATGCCGTTGGCCACACCCAACCCGAATAGAAGCGGCAGGACGATGACGTTGGCGAAGTTGAACGGCAATCCGAAAAGTACCGAGGCGGCAACCGTCAGCAACGCCGCCAGGACCAGTGGCGAGAAGACCAGCGCCACGTCGCGCGGCCGGCGCAACAACACCGCAAGCAACACAGCGATGGCAACAAAGGCCAGAACGGCGGCGTCACGGAAGGCGCCGACAACCGTGTTGCCAGCCTCTAAAATAACAACCGGTGACCCGGTAGCATGCGGCGCCACGGCACGCACCGCCCCAACAAAACGGCGCAACGCTTGGTGCTGGTGAAGGTTCTCCTTGGGATAAACCTCGACACTCACCCGCCCGTCCGCCGCCACTTGGCGGCGGCGCAAGCTGTCGGGCAGATCATCAAAGGTCACGGGGCCGGCATCAAGGGAATCGCTGAGGGCCCGCAATCGACCAGGAAGGAGCGTCATCAGTCGGGCCTCCAACTCCGCCAGCGCGCCACCGCCGATCAGCGCCGCCAAGGCCCTTGACAAACGCCCGGCGGTGTCCCCGAGGGGCGCGCCCTTGGCGGCCCGGGCCAAACGATCGAGATCACCTTGCAATGTCATGACGGCGGCGGTGCGCGATGGCGAATCAATGGAAGTTTTACCGGGCGCGGCAGCGAACGCGGGGGCCAGGAACAGCACCATGTCCTCAATAACGGCCAGCTTCTCGTCCTGGTTTTTCGGCACATAGTCGATAAGCGTCGCCGTGTCGTCCACTTCGTCGAGCTCGGACAGGCGCCCGGCGAGGGCGGCGGCGGCATCCAGATTGGGTGCGAGAACCGTAATCGAATAGGGTGACGTCCGGCTCTGTTCCATCAGATCGAAGAGAGTCCCGACCGATTCCGTGCTCGGGTCCTTCAAGTTCAGAGGATCGAAGTCGAAGCGGGCCGCCGGAACCAAGGCCAGGGCCACCAACCCAAGGGCCAGCGCCCCCCAAGCGATGGCCCAGCTCGACCCAGCCCGGCCCCCCGCCGACCGCATTGGCGCCCGGCGGACAGGCTTGGGCGAGAGGGGCATCAGGGTTAACAGGGCGGGCAGCACGGTAACATTGGCAAAAAGTGCGATGAACATGCCGACGCCGGCGATCAGACCCAATTCGGCGAGACCCCGGTAATCGGTGGGCAGGAACGAGAAAAATCCAATGGCGGCAGCAACCGCCGAAAGGGTTAGCGCGCCGCCGACACCTGATGCTGCCTGCTCCAGCGCCGTCTTATGCCCGGCTTCGCCATCGATTGCCTCGCGGTAACGCAGGCCAAAGTGGATACCGAAATCAACGCTGAGACCGATGAAAAGAACAGCGAAGGCAACTGATATCAAGTTGAGCGATCCGATCGCTATCAGGGCGAAGGCGGCGGTCCACGTCAGTCCCATGAGA
Source organism: Rhodospirillales bacterium (assembly GCA_030754885.1). Taxonomy (GTDB): domain Bacteria; phylum Pseudomonadota; class Alphaproteobacteria; order Rhodospirillales; family JASLLZ01; genus JASLLZ01. The sequence goes on from JASLZL010000066.1 coordinate 4,808, forward strand.
AGGGTCGCAACGGTGGCACCGGCAAGCCGCGGGGAGCCAAGCCCAACCACCAACAACACGGCGACCAAGATCAAAGAAAGGGCGGCGGCCAGCCCCATCCCCTGGCTAACGCTGGCCAGTTCCTCTTGAGCCAAGGCGGCCGAGCCGGTCAGGCGGACACTGACCCCGTGTTCGGAATCGAGAGCCAGATCGCGGGCGATTTCTCTCAGCACTTCCATGGTCCGCTCGGCTGGTGCGAGCGAGGCGTAATCAAGGGCCGGTTGGATGACGATCAGGCGGCGGCTTTCGTTTGCATCGTCCTCCGCCTTTCCCATCAGGCGCTTCCAAGACAACAGACCGAACCTCCCCGCCGCTTGCTTTTCCGCAACCTCGGCGATGGCATTGAGGACGCGAGCTATCTCAAACGGCGTGGCCCCCTTCTCTTTCGTAACCTCGTCGATGGCCAAGCTCAGCATCTCGGCCAAACCACGCAGGCTCGCGTCACGCCACAGCGTGCCCAGAAAGGGCTGCGCCTCGGCCAAGCGATCGGCCAGATCGGAAAGCTCTTCGATGTCCAGATACAATAGGCCGTTGGTGCGGAAGAAAGGCTCGCCCCGGGGGTCAAAGACGCCGCCAAACACTTGTGGATGTTCGCGCAAGCGGCGCGCCAACATCGTCGCCGAATCGTCGGCGAGATCCGGCGTGGCAGCGTCGATGACCACCACGATATTGTCCGATAGCTGTGGAAAGGCGGCGCTGAGCGCATTGGAATCCTGGCGGAAGGGAAGATCCGCCGACAGCATGTCCTCGGTATCGGTATTGATAGAAAGCTGGGTCGCCACGCCATACACCGCGGTCACCGTGGCGGCAAGCGCGGCGAGAACAGTGGCACCGGCGTATCGGCGAACCCCATCCACCCAGGCGATCAAGTAACGGCGATAGGTGTCGGCGGCTTTCTTCAAGACAAGGACCCGTTCATTTGATGGCGCCGCTTATAGCCCCGAATAAGCTTTTGAAACAAGGAAGTTGGCGACCGGCGCTTGACAACCGCCGATCCCTGCAACACCGTGCCTAGGCCATGAATCAGCCCCCCTGGGACCAGCGCGCGGCGCGCGTTCTTGTTAAACCGTTAGCGCTGACGCCGGTGACCCCCAACCAGTTGACGACGCTGACACTGGTGCTAGCCCTTGCCGGCGCCGGCCTGTTCGCCACCGGCGATCCGGCCCTGGCGGGATGGGCGGCGGGTCTTTTCGTCCTCGCCCGGTTCCTTGATCATTTCGATGGCGAACTGGCGCGCCTCAAGGGCATCTCGTCGCGCTTCGGTTACTATTACGATTACGTGGCCGGGGCCGCGAGTTATACCGCCCTCTTTCTCGGCATTGGAATTGGATTGGCCGCCGGTCCTCTCGGCCCGTGGGCCTTGCTCCTCGGCCTGGCGGGAAGCGCCTCGGCTCTTCTGTCCATGTGCTTGAACCTGGGCATCGATAAAGTGTTGTCCGAGGAAACGGGGAGCGACGGCGAGGGCGACGCCATCGGCTATCCCGGATACGCCGGCTTTGAGTTGGAGGACGGCATCTACCTTCTTGCGCCGGTCACCTGGCTTGGCTTCCTGACCCCATTTTTCGTTGCCGCCGGCATCGGCGCCGCCGTTTATTGCCTGTGGAGTCTGTGGCTGCTCGTGCGCACGCGCCGGCGCGTCTCCAGTTCCTGATAATCTCGGGTGCTTAGGAGCGCTTCTCGTTGTCAAAAGCCTGGGCCATGGCATGCCTGAGGCGCCGGCGCGCCGCATCCGCATCGGCGAGAACGTCGGTCAGCAAGCCCGCACCGGCACGTGGAAGATCCGGCACCGCCTGTTCGATGATCCAGCGCCGCTTGTCCTGGCGCACCGACTTCGGCAGCTCGAACAGTCGGCGATTAAGCTCGCACATTGTCTCGTCGTCGAAGATGCGCTCCCAGGCCTCGCGCTCTGGGCCGAAATCGAAATCGGCGCGGATGTTGTCCTTGACCCGATTTACCCGGCACTTCGCCGTCGCCGCCTCAGCGACGGCGCCATCGTCGCCGATCACGACGCCGTAGTCACGCCGCGCCGCCTCGCGGCTGACGAAGCCGACCTCGACGTCGCTTTGCACCCGTTCCGGGTCGCGTTCAAAGGGATCGCCATAGCCGCCGCCGCCCGCCATCATGAAGGTCAGCGTGTCGCCGGCGTTGACAGGCAACTGGTCGAACTTGGTCAGAATTTTCTCGTCGGCGCGTCCCAGGTTGAGAATGGCGCGCATGGGCGCACCCGGCTTGCCGCCAAGGACGCCATAGGTTGGGAAGCGCAAGCGCTCCATGCCGCGAGACAGAAAACTACCGCCGTCGCGTAGAACCTCGACGGTGATCAGCTGGCCGACGCCGCCCCGCCACTTACCCGGCCCTCCCGAATCGGGCCATATGTCGTAATTGCGGAAGATGAGCCCCATGTCGTTTTCCACCGACTCGACGGGATGGTTGCGCATGTTGTTGAGGCTGGTGTCGCGGCCGTTGACGCCATCCTGGCCCTTCATGGCGCCCATGCCGCCGCGCATGGGCTCTATCACCTGGACCGAGCGTTTGATCCCACCTGCGTCGTATTCGGCAAGGGCGAAGGGGATGAGATCGCCGACGCTGGGCGCCGGCACGAGTTCCGGGTGGGCCTTGAGCAAGGCCCCGTTGACGGCGCCACTGACCCGAAGCGAGGGGCTGGAACGCACACCGCAGGCATCGGGGAATTCGGCGTTCATCAGGATCCCCGGCGGCACGACGGCATCGATTGCGCGGTAAAGCCCGGCGTTCTTGGCCATGGTTTGGTCGTAGGTGGTAAGGAAGTTGGTCAACCGGATGGTGATCCAGTAGCTGCGCTTGCCGTTGGTCGGCACGTTATAAGCGGCGCGCACCTGGGGATCGGTGCCGCCGAGATCGAGCTCCAGGCAGCCGTCCTTGACGGTCAACTTAACGCGGACGCGGAGCGGAATACGGGTCACCTTGTCGTCGTCCATATAGTCCCAGAACTCATAAGTGCCATCGGGGATAAGGCGCAGGACGTCGCGCGCTTTCTTGGCCGTGTATTCCTGGAGGTCGGTCTGCGCGTCGAGGAACGTCTGAACGCCGTGGCGTTCGATAAGCTCGCCAACCCGGCCCTTGCCGGTCTCCAACGACCCCAGCATGGCCCGGATATCGCCCATATTGACCTCGGGTTCGCGGATATTGGCCTTGATAATGCCAAGGAGGTCGTCGTTCATCTTGCCGCGCTTGACGAACTTCATCGGCGGGACGCGCAGGCCTTCTTGAAAAATCTCATTGAGCGACGGCGCGATCGAGCTTGGAACGGCGCCGCCCATATCGGTCGAATGGACCATGCACCAGCCATAGGCAACGATTTTCTTGCCGTGGAAATAGGGCCGGATCAGGTGAATATCCGGCAGATGGGTGGACAATCCATGGGACGTATAGGGATCGTTGGTAATGATGACGTCGCCGGGGTCGAGGTTGGGAACCGCCTTGATGGTCGGCGCAAAGGGGGTGTCGATAAGAAAGTTCATCGACGCCGAGGCGGCATGGCCGAACAAATCGCCGGCCGTATCCAGGAGTGCGACGTCGAAGTCGTCGGCCTCCTTGACGTAGATCGAGCGCGATGCACGTTTGAGCGCGAAGTACATCTCCTCGGCGATCGCGACGACCTTGTTGTTGAGGATCTCGAGGGTAATCGGATCAAGTTTCATGGCGATTGCTCCGGGCCAAATGCTTAAACCATGGCACGACTGAGATACCGGCGCGCCGCGTTCGCATCGCCGAGAGCATAATCCAGCAAGGCTCGGGCGGTCCCGATATGGGACCGCCCGATGTTCTTTTCGCTACTTCTTCGTAACGTACATGCCCATGGTGCGTTCGTCGGTCCGCGCCACGTACGTCAAATCGGGGCTGTGGGCCCAAACGTTCACTTGATAGTGAAGCGGAATCAACGACACATCTTTGGTAACCACTCGGGCGACGTCCTGCAGCAGGCCCTCGCGCGCCTTGTTGTCGAGGGTTTGCAGGGCTTTTTCGAGAGGCTTGTCGAACTCAACGTTCGAATAACCAACCTTGTTGAACCCGCCGTAGTTCTTTGCTTTGACCTGGGTATGAAGCAGGGACAACAGGGCCGCCGACGCCTCGCCGGTGTCGGAGCCGTAACCGAGTAAGTGCAAGCTGTAATCCTTGATATTCGAGAAAAACGTTGCCTTGGGCTCGGTATGGACCTGGCTCTTGATCCCCACCCTGGTCAGCATCCCAGCGACCGTCTCGGTGATTTTTGCGTCGTTGACGTAGCGGTCATTGGGGCCATGCACCATCAATGTGAAACCATTGGGATAGCCTGCTTCGGCCAACAGCTTCTTGGCCTGCTCGGGATCGTAATTATCGGCCCCGATGCTCGGTTCGTAACCGAACATCCCTACGGCGGCAACCTGGCCCGACGGAGCGCCAGCTCCGTCCATGACCCGTTCAACGATCGCCTTTCGGTTGATGGCGAGCGAAATGGCCTGGCGCACCTTCAGCTTAACGAACGGGTTGGGCATCTCCTTGCCGTCGTTGGTCTTGGCGTAGGGCGTCGGTCTCTTCCTCTGGTCCAGATTCAAGAATATGACCCGGTTCCCGGCGATCTCGCTGACCGCCAATTTGGGGTTTTTCTTAATCGACTGGTAATCGGTAGTCGGCACGTAGTCGATCAGGTCCACGTCGCCACTCAACAGCGCGGCCAGACGAGACGGGTCTTTTACAATCGTCTTATAGACGATCTTGTCCCAGGCCGGCTTGTCGCCCCAATAATCGGGATTCT
>JASLZL010000067.1 GCA_030754885.1 Rhodospirillales bacterium
TACACCGACGGTGCTTAAAAATCCTGAAATCGTCGATGTTTGCTGATTGACGATGGGGTCTTGGATCAGGGCATTGGCCATGGACGAAACCAAGGAGACAACCGTACCGGCAACCTGTAGAGCCGCCACGATAATGCGCGCCACCGTACCCAAGAAGGCGCCGATGAAGATCTCGCCAAGGACCAGGAGGCCAAGTCCCGCCGGGGTTGCCGGCAAGCCAGGCAGGCGGCTTGCCAGTACGGGTGCCAAGATGAAACTGATGGCAAGCGCGAACAACAACCTGAGGCGGATATTGACGTAAGCCGCGCTGAAACCGGGCAACAGGGACATCGCGACGCCGATGCGGGCGAAGATAAGAAGAAAGCCGAAGATGTTGAGGGCGAGAAATTCGTGCATCGTGCCCGGCTAACCGAGGCCGATTATGCGCGAGAAAACCGAGCGACCGAACTCTACGACCGTGGTGATCATGAAGGGCAAGAAGACGACGATCGAAAAAAAGATGACCATGATCTTGGGCACGAAGGTCAAGGTCATTTCCTGAATCGACGTCAGCGCTTGAAACAACGAGATTATGAGGCCGATGACCAGGCCAGACAACATAATCGGCCCCGACGTTTTGAGAACCACGAAGAGGGCCTGGCTACCGACCTCGATGACGGTGATATCGTCCATCGGGGTATCTCACCCTAAATGGGCATACGGAGGATTTCCTTATAGGCCTCCATGACCTTGTCGCGCACCGCCATCACGGTCTGCAAGGTCAACTCGGCCTCGGCAACGGCGGTGACCACCTGATTGAGGTCGGCGCGATTGTTCACGGCGTCCATGGATTGACGCTCACTGACTTGGCCGTTGTCGATGGATTTCTCGAGTGCGCCCTTGACCAGATCGGCGAACTCACCACTCGATCGAGTGTCGCGCGCCTCCAGGCCCGACCCGTTCCCCTTCGATGCGTTGACGTAGGCGGTTACGGCCTGGTTGATGTTTTGCAGCGGGGTCGCCATCTTACTCTCCTATTCCTCAAGATCGCCTTTTACCGTCAACCGACGGCTCTTAGCGCAAGACTTCAATGGTGCTGTTGAGCATTTTCCGCGAGGCCTTGATGACGCTGAGATTGGCCTCGTATGAGCGTTGCGCCTCGCGCATGTCCATCATTTCCACCAACGTATTGACGTTGGGCACTAAGACATATCCGTCGGTATCGGCCGCCGGATGATTGGGGTCATAGCGCTTCTCGAATTCCGAACGATCGACGCCGATTCTGTCAACGCGCACAGTGTCCATACCGATGGACCGGTCGAGCTCATTGCGAAAAGTCACAGTTTTGCGCCGATAGGGTGAATCGCCGGGTGTCTGGCCCAAGGAATCGGCGTTGGCGATGTTCTCCGCGATTACCCTGAGCCGCGTTCCCTGGGCATTCATGCCGGCGGCGGAAATGCGCATGGAACGGAACATATTATCGATCTCGGCCATGATGAAACGGTCCTCTTCGTCAAGCCTTGCCGATGGCGATCCGGAACATGTTCAGATGCTTCTTGTATAGTTCCGTCATCAGCTTGTGGTCGGCGCTGGACTTGCCCAATTTCATCATCTGTTCTTCCAAGATGATGGCATTGCCGGCGGGCGCCGTCTCATAGGGCTTTTTGGTCTCCTTTTCGGAGAAGTCGCGGGGGGCCTTGAACCCGCCTGTCAGGTGCGACTTGTTCGTCCGGCTCATGCCGATCTGCCGATTCTCGCGCCCGACGAGATTCTTGAAATCGAGCGGTGCCAGATCCTTCGCTTTCTTCCCCGGCGTGTCCGCGTTGGCAATATTTTGGGCCAAGATCTCCTGGCGTTGGCCAAGCCAAGCAAGGCGCTTTTTCATCGCCGAGAGGATGGTGATTTTGTCGAAATCCATGCCGGTTCGGCACCTTCCGCCACTGACGCCCAAATTGTCCCGGGATCAGTATCCCAAGGCGGCATTAAAAAACCGTAAAGGCGGGACGCGATTATGGGGATTCCCGTTGCCCTTGGGTACGGCGCTGTCCTATCGTTGCGTCCGTGCACCAAAGGGGGAAACAATCCATGTCGGAAGCGCCAGACGCCACCGGCGGAGGGCGCCGGGTAGCGGTAGTCGGTGCCGGCATCGTCGGCACCTGCTGCGCCATTTACCTAAAGCGCGCCGGCTTCGCCGTGACCTTGATCGATCGCGACGCCCCGGGCGAGGCGTGCTCGTTCGGCAATGCCGGAAGCATCGGCCTAACCTCCTACGCGCCTTACTCGCTGCCCGGCCTGTGGCGCAAAATTCCCGGTATGATGCTGGACAAGCACAGCGCGCTACAGGTGCGCCCCGGCCAGTTTCCCCGTTCGTTTCCCTGGTTCATGCGTTTCCTCATGGCCGGCCGGATGGACCGCGTCACCAAGATCATCGCGGCGCGCAAGGCGCTCTTGAACAACGCCATGGGGGCCTTCGATCCAATCCTCGCCGAGGCCGGCGCCCAGGACCTGATCGAGACCCGTGGCAAGATGTTCGTTTACGAGAGCGAGCGCTCCTACGCCGGCGGCGCCTTTGACCGCCAGGTGCGCCGCGACGGTGGCGCCCGCATTGAGGAGCTTTCCGGCGACGAGGCACGCGAGCATGAACCCGCCCTTGGCCCCCTCATCCATCGCGCCGTCTACTTGCCCGATCTCGGCCATTGCGCCAACCCGCTGCGCCTGACCCAAACCCTGGTCGAGCATTTCGTACGGGGCGGCGGGACCGTGCTCAGGGAAACGGTCCGCTCCATCGAAGGCGCCACCGGCGCCCAACCCCGGGTCGTCACCGAGACCGCCAGCCACGAGGCCGACCTTGTGGTGCTTGCCGCCGGAATCTGGTCTCCCGCCCTGGCCACGCGCTTAGGCGTAAAAGTGCTCCTCGATTCCCAACGCGGCTATCACATGATGCTGCCCGATAGCGGCGTTACGTTGCGCTATCCGGTGATCTCCGTCGATCGCAACGCCTTGATCACGCCCATGGAGCTCGGCATCAGGGTGAGCGGCATCGCCGAACACGCCGGCATCACCGCACCCCCCAATTACGCCCTGGCGGACCTGGTCGTCGAACACGCCCGCGCCATCATGCCGGGACTGGTCGCCGACGGCGGCGAACCGTGGAGCGGGCATCGCCCTTCGACGCCCGATTCACTGCCCGTGATCGGTCGTGCCCCGAACAACGGTTCGGTCCTTCTCGCCTACGGGCACGGCCATACTGGTCTCACCATGAGCGCCATCACCGGGCGCCTGATTAGTGAACTGGCGGCCGGCCAGACGCCGAGTCTGGACCTTGCTCCTTACCGGGCGGATCGTTTCTGAGCAAACGCGCCGGGTTGAACAGCGGCAATTCGGCCTCGCGACCTAGCATGCGTTCGGCAAGCAACCGTCCCATGTACGGTGCCATGGTAAAGCCGCTACGCGTGCCACCGTTGATAAAGACACCCTCGACGCCGGGAAGGGCGCCGATGACGGGCCGCGCGTCGGCAAATTCGACCTCCAGGCCAACCCAGGTGCGGATCAGGCGCAGACCCGCGATCGCCGATATCGCATGATGGGCGAGACGCAGATTGCCAACCAGGGGAGCCGGTAAAACCCCGATGCTGCCGCGCTTGTGATCACCGATCCCCTCCCAGCCGCCACCGATGAGGACGCCGCCGCCACTAAGCTGCTTGAGCGACAGACGGGCGCTGGCTAGGCCGATGAACATGTCGAAGAGGCGCGGCACGCGCTCCGAAATTAAAAGTTGATAGGGGCGGCAGAGAACCGGCAAATCAAGGCCGAACCAGCGCGCCATCTCGCCTAGCCAAACACCGCCGGCAAGGACGATGCGACGCGCCCTCAGACGATCCTCGCCCATGGCCACGGTGAAGGCGCCACCGTCACGGTCGATGGCATCCACCGCCAAGCCCAGCCGGGTATCGACGCCGGCCTCGGCCAGGGCGGCGCCGTAGGCGTGGCCAATCTGGGTCGGATCGGCAAACCCGTCAATCGGGCAATGAGAGGCCAGCACCGGCCGTCGCGACAAGGCGGGCTCCAACCGGCGCGCCGCGTCAGGGCCCAGGATTTCAATGGGTGCACCAGCCCGGCGGCGTTCTCCGATGCGCGTTTCCAGAAGCTCGGCATCGTCATCGGAGAAAGCCAGCATAAGGCTTCCCTTGGCCTGGAAACCCACCTCGTTGCCCAACCATTTGCCGGTCGTCCGCCACATTTCCATGGCGCCAAGCGCATAGGGCATGAGGGCCAGAGGCTTGATCTGCAGGCAAAGGCTGCCGGCATTGACGCCGGACGCCTCCATGCACAGGCCCCGGCGTTCGACGACCACCGCGCGCATGCCGCCACGGGCCAGATGAAGGGCGGTGGCACAGCCCGTCACCCCGCCGCCAATGACGGCGACATCGTAGTCGTCGGCCGCCGTCATGGTGCATCCAGCAGCCGCGCCGGATCGAACAACGGCATTTCGGGCTCGCGGCCCAAGATCAGGTCGGCCAGCATCCGGCCCACCAAAGGCCCGTGAGAAAAGCCACCCCAGACACAGCCAATGACAAAGGCATTCTCGATTCCGGGCAGGGGCCGACCAAGGGCATGGAATCGGGGGTGTGGGCCTCAAGCCCGAGCCACGTACGCGCCACCCGCGCCCCGGCGAGACCTGGGATGACATGGTGGGCAAGCCGCAGGTTGCCGATCAGGTTCTCGGAAATCACATCGAGACCGCCGCGCTGGGCATTGCCGGTTCCCTGCCAGCCGCCGCCGATAAGAACAGTGCCGTTAGCCGCTTGCTTCAGCGACAGCCGACCCGACGCTACCCCGATGATGGCGCGGAAGATCGGCGGCATGCGTTCGGTGACGGTCATGCTCGGCACGGCGCAGCGGATCGGAATGTCGATCCCTAGCCAGCGCGCCATCTCGACCAACCACACGCCACCGGCGAGGACCAGGCGGCGGGCCCGAATTGGAGCACCGTCGGTGTTTATGGCGAAGGCGGCGCCGTCCCGGTCGATGCCGGTGGCGGCCGTATTCTCCGCAATGGCGACCCCTTCGTGGGCCAGGGCGTTACGATAGGCGAATCCGGTGAGGGTGGAATCGGCAAACGAATCGAGCGCGCAGTAGGTGGCGAGAACAGCCGTGCCGGTGAATCCCGGCTCGATCTCTCGCGCCCGGTTAGGACCGATGATCTCGATCGGGGCGCCGGCCGCCTGACGCGCCTTCGTGCGGCTCTCCAACATCTCCGCCTCGGCCTGGTCAAAGGCGAAGGATAGGCCGCCACGAACCTCAAATCCGACCTCAGCGCCCAGCCAGTCGGCGGTGGTCCGCCACAGCTCCCGCGACTTGAGGGCATAGGGAATCAGGGCCGCCGGCTTGACCTGGATCGCCAGTCCGCCGGCGTTGCGTCCCGACGCTTCGCGACACAGCGACCCGCGCTCGACCACCGCCACGCGCATGCCGCCACGCCCCAAAAAAAGCGCCACCGTGCAGCCCAGGATGCCACCGCCAAGGACTGCGACGTCGTATGCCTGCACCGTCATTTACCCCCCACCGACAGCAGTCTCGCCGGGTCGAACAGCGGCATTTCAGGCTCACGGCCCAAGATCACGTCGGACAGCAGACGCGCCACGTAGGGGCCCATGGTAAAGCCGCTGTGCCCACAGGCAATGATGAAGGCATCGTCCCTTCCCGGCAACGGCCCGATCACCGGCAGGCCATCGGGCGACTTGTCCTGCAGGCCCAGCCAAACGCGCACCGCCCGCGCCCCATCCAAGGCCGGAACGCAATGGCGGGCGAGCCGTATATTGCCCCTCAAATTTTTGGGAATCAGCGCCACTGCTCCACGCTGGGGATCGCCGTCGCCTTGCCATCCGCCGCCGATGAGCACCGTGCCATTGGCCGCCTGTTTCAAGGTCAGCCGACGCCGCGCCACGCCGATGGTCGAGCCCAGAAAAGGCGCCATGCGCTCGGTGACGATGATCTGGTTGACCAAGCAGCCGAGGGGCAGATCGAACCCCAGCCAACGCGCCATGGGAACCAGCCAGGCACCCCCGGCGAGAACGACGCGCGCCGCGGCGACCGCCTCACGACCGGTATCGAGGATGTAACCGGTGCCGCCGCGTTCGATGCCCTCGACCGACACCCCTTCCCTGACCTCGACATCAGCGCGGTGCAGCGCACGGCCGAGGGCATGGCCGGCGAGGTTGGACGGGATCCAGCCATCCAAGGAACAGTGCGAAACCAAGACCGGACGTTTGGAAAGACTGGGCTCAATGCGCCGGGCATGTTCCAGGGTCACGATCTCGTTGGGCGCGCCGGCCGAATGGCGTTCCATTGTTTGTGCCGCCAAAAGTTCTGCCTCGGCTTCGGTGAAGGCCAGGGTCAAGACACCCTTGTCAACAAAATCCAAGTCCCGGCCCAGCCAATCGCCGGCCCCTTGCCATAGCTCGCGTCCTTTGCGCGCATAGGGAACGACTTCGGGTTCGACAAATTGCAGGGTGATCGTACCGGCGTTGACGCCCGACGCCCCACGGCATAGGCCACCGCGCTCGATCACCACGACGCGCATGCCGCCCTTTGCCAACTTGAGGGCCGTGATGCTCCCCAACAACCCTCCGCCAACGATCGCGGCGTCGTAACTCACGACGGCACCGCCACAACAAGGCGGGCCGGATCGAACAGCGGCTGCTCGGGCTCTCGGCCCAACATAAAATCAGCCAACACCTTGCCCATGAAAGGACCGACGGTGAAGCCGTCGCGCACACCAACGATAAGGAATGCACCCTCAACACCGGGTAGCGGGCCGACCAGAGGCAGGCGATCGGGCGTATCATCGCGATACCCGAGCCAGGTCCGAACGATGCGCACGTCGCCAAGGGCGGGCACGGCGTGGCGGGCCATGCGCAGATTGCCGATCAGATTGTGACGCAAGATCGCCGTTCCTTCCTTCTCGGGATGGCCCAGGCCCTGCCAGCCGCCGCCGATAAGCACGGTTCCGTTGTCGACCTGCTTTAGGGACAAATTCCCGGCCACAACGCCGAGCATCCGGCTCACGACGCGGTCCATGCGTTCGCTGACCGCCATCTGATTGCTCACGAAACCGATGGGGCCGGCAAGGCCAAGCCACTTCAACGGTTGAGCGCTCCAAACGCCGGTGGCAAGTACGACACGGCGTGCCTGAATAACGGAGCCTACGGAGCCTGCGGCATGGATCGCGAAGCCGTCCCCGGTCTTCTCTATGGCGGTGACGGGCGACCGCTCGTGCACCTCGGCACTGGCGCCATTGAGTGCGGTGCGAAAGGCGCTGCCAATTAGGCTCGAGTTGGCGAAGCCGTCGAGGGCGCAATAGGAAGCCAATATCGGATGTTTTGAAAGGCCGGGCTCAATCTCCCGCGCCCGACCAGCCGACACCACTTCGATGGGCGAGCCGGCCGCCTTGCGTTCGGCCATGCGGGTCTCCAGCGCCTCGGCTTCCTCATCGGTGAAGGCCAGGACCAAGCCACCACGCTCGCGGAAACCAATCTCGGCGCCCAGCCAATCGCCGGACGTCCGCCACAGATCGCGACCCCCCAGCGCATAGGGCACCAGCGCCGGGTGCGGCGGGTGCTGCATGGAAAGTGTGCCGGCGTTGATGCCCGAGGCTTGGGTGCACAGGCCGTGGCGTTCCAGGACGGCAACGCGCATACCACCTCGGGCCAGATGCAGTGCGATCGTGCATCCCATGACCCCGCCGCCGACGACGGCTACGTCGAAGCCCGTTGTCGACGTCATACCCGGCCTGACCTTATGGTCCTTCGTAGCGGACCGCTTCTTGATCGATGGCGCCGAAGATGGAGGCCCCATCGGCGCCCGGCATCTCGATGCACACCCGGTCGCCAAAGCGCAAAAAGGGCGTTTTCGCTGCGCCGTCCTCGATTGTCTCCAAGATGCGCTTCTCGGTAAGCGACGAAAATCCCTTGGAATGGTCATCGTTGGACACCGGCCCCGAGCCGATGATGGTTCCGGCGCCAAGCGCGCGCGTCTTAGCGGCGTGGGCGATGAGAGTGGGAAAATTGAAGGTCATGTCCTGGGCGCAGTCGGGTTGGCCGAAGGGGGCGCCGTTGACGTGGCTGACCAGGGGCAAATGGAGCCGACCTCCGTCCCAGGCCGCACCCAGTTCGTCGGTACTGGCCGCCACAGGCGAAAACGCCGACGTCGGCTTGCACTGGAGGAATCCGGTTCCCTTGGCCTTTTCGGCGACAATCAGGTTACGCAGGCTGAAGTCATTGAGCAGCATGAAAAGAACGATGTGACCGGCGGCACCCGCCGCATCGACGCCCATGGGCACATCGTCGGTAATGACGGCGACCTCAGCCTCGAAGTCGAGACCCCAGGCCTCATCGGCGGCACGCATCGGATCGCACGGTCCGACGAAGGAGTCCGAGCCAGTCTGGTACATCGACGGATCGGTCCAGAAGCTCTCGGGCATGACGCTGCCGCGTGATTTATGCACCCGTTGCACATGATGGACATAGGCCGATCCATCGACGAACTGGTAGGCCCTGGGCAGGGGCGAGGCGGCCTCACGGGGATCGAAGGGCTGGGCGTCGGCCACGGCACCTTCGTTCAAGCGCTCGTAGACGGCTTCAAGACGCGGCGCCGCGTCCGTCCAGTTGTCGAGCGCCGCTTGCAGGCTCGGTGCAATGTCCGTTACCGCCACGCAGCGGCTCAGGTCGCGAGAGGTAACAACCAACCGGCCGTCGCGGCCTTCTGTCTTCAAGGATGCTACTTTCATGGCGCCCTCACCGCTCTCGCCACGGGCGCGGTGCGCTGCCGGGATGGCCGAAATCGCGCGGCGCCAGGCCAGCGTGAAACCAGGTCAGAAAACTGTAAATGGTGAAAACGGGCATGGCGATGTACTCGCTGAGGGCCCGGGCGAAGGGCGGCATATTGGTGCATTCCATGACCACGGCGCCGACTTCCGGGTGGCGGCGGACCAGCGCCTCGCCGGCCTCCAGAACGTCCTGTTCGCAGAGCCCGACATCCATAAACTGATCGCCGCGGCGTGGCACCAAGTGGAACTCCTGTCCGTCCTGACATCCCTCTACCGGCGTGTCGGGGGCTATGCCTACCGATTCCAGGTGATCGGGCTGCATGATGGTGGTCGACATGGTGAGGATCCCGGCCCGTTTTCCCGGAGGCAGTAGGCGCTCGACGAAGGGCACCTGCATCAACGACGAGGCGGCCACCGGCACACCGCAGGCGGCGGCGAGATCGGCCTGGTAAAGGCTCAAAAATCCGCAGCTGGTGGTCAGACCGTCGGCACCCTCGGCCACCATTTCCTTACCCGCCTCGATGAAAGCGTCGAGGATCCATCCCTCGCGGTCGGTGTTGACGCTTTTCGGCGTCGCGCCCCGGATCACCTTATAGAGCAAGGGAAAGGGCCAAGTCTCCGCATTGCCCAGGTCGCCCGGGATGCGCGGGAAGTCGGTGTCGAGCATGAGCAACCCGATGCGGGCGCCATAGATGGTCTTTCCGCCGTAAGCGATGCGGCTCGACCGGGCCTGTTCTTCCAGGTTAATTTCTTCGGTGGTGGCCTTGTCCATGGATTGCCCTCCCGTGTTCGTTGGATTTAACGTTCGCGCCAGTCGCCGGGCGCGCTTCCCGGATGGCCGAAGTCGCGCGGCGCCAAGCCAGCGTGAAACCAACTGACGAAGCTGTAAATATCATAAATCGGCAAGCCGATCTCCGCTCTCAGCGCCGCAGCGAAGGGCACCATGCGGGTACATTCCAAGACCACGGCGCCGACCTCTGGATGGCGCCCCACTAGTTCCCGCCCCGCGTTTAGCACCAAGTCCTCGCAGTGCGCGATATCGACAGCCGCCAGGGCATCTTTTGGTTCTTCGAGGAATGGCCAGCCGTCGGCTCCGACCACCGGCGTGTCAACCGACGCGCCGGCCGCAATCAAATGTTCCGCCGACAGATCGGATGCCGAGACGGTTATCACCCCCACCGTCTTTCCGGGCGGCAGGAGACACGCCACCGCCGAAACCTGCATCAGCGACGAGGCCGCCACCGGCACACCGCAATGGGCGGCCAGTTCGGCCTGATAGAGCGATAGAAAGCCACAAGTGGTGGTAATACCGTCGGCTCCCATCTCGACCAGCTCCGTGGCGCCGTCGAGGAAGGCCCCGAGCAGGCCTTCGCCCCGCCCGCCGACGACGCGCGACGCGGTGGCGCCCCGCACCACCTTGTAGAGCACGGGGAACGGCCAAGTGAATGCGTTGCCTGAATCGCCTGGAATACGAGGATAGGGGGAATCGAGGACCAAGATGCCGACCCGGGCGCCATAGACGGTCTTGCCGCCGAAGGCGCGGCGCGATGCCGTTCCGGCACCCGCCGACCGGCCTTCGATATCGCGCCATTCCGCCACCTTCAACATCAGCCACGCCATTCCCGCCGCGCGCTGCCGGGATGGCCGAAGTCGCGCGGCGCCAAACCGCCATGGAACCAGCAGACGAAGCTATAGATGGAATAGACCGGCAGTGCGAGAGCCTCGCTCATCGCCCGCGCGTAGGGTGTCATGTTGGTGCATTCGAGAATTACGGCCCCCACTTCGGGGTGCCGGCTGACCAGATCACGCCCGGCGTCCAACAGGTCGCGTTCAGCCGCCGCTACGTCCATGCGCGTATCGTTGTCACCGATAAAGCGGTTGAACTCGACACCGTTTTCGGTGCCGGCCACCGGTGTGTCGGGACACGCGCCGGCCGCCTCCAGGTAGTCGGCGCCCAGCGTCGCAGTAAAAAAGGTGACAACACCGGCCCGCTTTCCGGGCGGTAACAGGCGCTCGATAAAGGGAATCTGCATCAACGACGAAGCAGCCACCGGCACGCCACAGCGCGCCGCCAGTTCGTCTTGGAAGAGCGACAGATAACCGACGTTGGTGGTGATGCCGTCGGCGCCCTCGGCAACCAGTTCCTCGCCCGCCGCCATGAAGTCCTCGCGCATGCTCTGGGATCGCTCTGCGACACTGGCGGCGGTGGCGTTCCGCACCACCTTGAACAGGACCGGGAACGGCCAGGTGAGCGCATTGCACATGTCGCCGGGAATGCGGGGGAAGAGGGTGTCCAGCATGAGGATGCCGACCCGAGCGCCATAGACCGTCATGCCGCCGTGGGCGGTCCGCTCGTGTCTAGTGGCCTGTATCATCACTCCTCAACGCTCGCGATATTCCCTGGGTGCGCTGCCGGGATGGCCGAACTCGCGCGGCGCCAGGCCGGCGTGGAACCAGCAGATAAAGCTGTAGACATCATAGACCGGCAGGCGCAAGTGCTCGCTTAGGCTCCTCGCGAACGGGGGCATGTTGGTGCATTCCAGAACGACGGCGCCAATGTCGGGGTGTTGAGAGACCAACTTGTCGCCGGCGGCCTTGAGGTCGGCCTCCGCCGCCGCCATGTCCCACTTGGGATCTTCGCGAGGAATATAGCTTGGTGGCCAGGCGGTGCCCATCTCCTGCGCCCCCACCACCGGCGTATCGCGTGACGCCCCGGCGGCCTCCAGATGTTCGGCTCCCAGGATCTCGGTGTTGGCGGTAATGACGCCGACACGTTTTCCCGGTGGCAATATTCGCTCGACGAAGGGCACCTGCATCAGCGACGAAGCGGCCACCGGCACGCCGCACTTCGCCGCCAACTCGTCCTGGAAGAGAGAGAGGAAACCGCAGCTGGTGGTCAGGCCGTCGGCACCCTCGGCCACCAGTTCCTGGCCCGCCTCGACGAAGGCGTCGATGATCCACGCTTCGCGCTCGGCGTTGGTGCGCTTGGGCGAGGCGCCCTGCACCACCTTGAAAAGCACCGGAAAGGGCCAAGTAGTGGCGTTGCCGAGGTCACCGGGGACGCGGGGGAAATAGGTATCCAGCATCAAGATACCGACACGCGCGCCATAGATTGTCTTGCCGCCGTGGGCGCGGCGCGAATACAAGCCCGCCTGATCGGCGGGGCCACCGCCGGACGCCGCCGGGCGCCCTTCCAGATCGCGTTTCCTCATGGCTATGGTTTCCATCGTTTTACCTCCCCCTCGTGGCCGGTATCAGCGTTCGCGCCAGGGACGCGGGGCGCTGCCCGGATGGCCAAAATCGCGCGGCGCCAAGCCGGCATGAAACCAACAGACGAAGCTGTAGGCGTCGTAGACGGGTACGCCGATGTGGTCCCTGAGCGCCCGGGTAAAGGGCTGCAGGTTGGTGCATTCCAAAACCACGGCGCCAATTTCGGGATGGCGCGCCATCAACGCATCGCCGGCCTGCAAAACGTCTCGTTCGGCCGCCGCCGCGTCCACTTCCACCTGGTCGTCGGATGCAAAGATGCGGACGAACTCGCTCCCGTTCTCGCAGCCGCCGAGGGGGGTGTCCGCCCCCGCCCCCGCCGCCACCAGGTGGCGTTCTTCCAGAAGCTGGGTACTGACGGTGAGCACGCCGACTCGTTTTCCGGGCGGCAACAGGCGCTCGATGAAGGGCACCTGCATGAGTGCCGACACTCCCACCGGCACTCCGCAACGCTGGCGCAGTTCCTCTTGGACCAGCGAGAGAAAGCCGCAGCTCGAGGTGATGCCGTCGGCGCCTTCGGCAACCAGTTCCTCGGCGGCGAGGGCGAAGGGTTCCATCATCTCCTCGGCCGGCAAGGTGGTCACCTTGGTTGGACTAAACCCACGCACGATCTTGACGAGGACCGGAAAGGGCCAGGTAACCATGTTGCCGAAATCCCCCGGCATGCGGGGAAAGACGGTGTCCACCATGACCATGCCGACACGCGCGCCATAGATGGTCTTGCCGCCGTGGGCCAGGCGTTGGGACGCTCCGGACACCCTACGCCACCCACTCTGAAACCGGCGCCCGCGCCTCGTGCAGGGGCTGGGCAACGATATCGACCAGGGTCGGACCGTCGTGTTCAACGGCCTTGGCCAGGGCCCCCTTTAGCTCCGCCGGATCTTCGACGTGCCAGACCTTGATGCCGTAGGCCTGGGCGACCTTGGCGTGGTTGGTCTGGCTGAAGTCGACCGAATAGTAGCGCCCGCCGAAGCCGCTTTTCTGGCCCGCCTTGATCCAGCCGTAGACGCCGTTGGAAACGACGATCATGGTCACCGGAATGTTGAGCCGCGCGATGGTCTCCAGCTCACCCACAGCCATGCCGAAGCTGCCGTCGCCGCTGACGCTCAGGCACTTGGCCTCGGGCCGTCCATAGTAGGCGCCGACCACTGCCGGAAGCGCGTAGCCCAGCGCCCCGTGGGCGCGGTTGGAAAAGACCGTGCGGCCGGTCCGGCGGATCTTGTAGAAAGCAGACAGATACGGACACGGCGTGCCCGGATCGCCGACGATGACGGCGTCGTCCGGCAACACGTCCTGAAGGGTGGCAATAATGCGTTCGGGCTTGATGGGCCGGTCGTCGGAACGGGCCAGTTCATCGAAGGCCGCCCACTTTTCGGCCTTGGCCTTGGCAACCGCCGATTTACCCAGCGTACGCTTGGGCGGCCCGCTGATGCGCCCCTTTACCTCGTCGAGCAGCGCCTCGATACACAGCTTGGCGTCGCCGATGACCGCCGCCTCGGTCTGATAAGTGGCGGCGATGACGGCGGGGTCGGCGTCGATGTGGACGATGCGGGTACCCTGGGCCGGGAAGCGCCAGCGCTCGGTGGTGACGGAACCGGCGCGGCAACCGACATAGATGATCATGTCGGCGGCGATGACCATCTCGCGGGTGGCCATGACGCCGCCGTTGGAACCGACGACGCCGACCGCCAGCGGATGGTCGTCGGGGATCGTGCCTTGGCCGCTGACCGAGGTTGCCAAGGGTGCTTCGAGAACTTCGGCAAGCTCGACCAGGGCCGCCTCGCCGCCCGAGTTGATCGGCCCGCCGCCGCAGATGATGAGAGGCTCCTTGGCCGTGAGGATGGCGTCGGCGGCCGCCTTGACCGTCGCCATGTCGGGGCCGAAGCGGCGCGACGGATAAACGCCGAGGCTTTCGTCGGCCCACACGCTTTCCTCGTCCACCGGCGCCTTTTGCACATCGTACGGCAGGCCCAGGTGCGCAGCCCCGGGCCGCCCCGTGGTCATCTCGGTAAAGGCATTGCGGATAAGCTCGGGGATGGTGGCCGCCTGGTCGATTACCGCGTTCCACTTGCAAAGCGGCCTGAACAGGCCGTTCTGATCGAGCTCGGTGAGCGCGAAGTGGCCGCGGCTGGCGACCGAGATGTCGCTGGTGATGGCGAGGATGGGGATGGAAGACTCGTTGGCCTCGACAACGCCGGGCAGGATGTAGGTGGCACCTCCGCCGCTCGGCCCTTCGCAAATGCCGACCCGGCCGCTGACCCGGGCGTAGGTGTCGGCCATGTAGCTGGCCGAGCGCTCGTCACGGGTCAGAATATGGTTCATGCCGTGGTCAAGCTGATAGAGGGCGTCGTAAAGCGGCAGCGTGGTATCGCCACACAGGCCGAAAATGTGTTTCACGCCATGCAATTGCAGCATTCGGACAAACGCTTCCGCGCCCGAAAGTTGGTTCTGGCTCAATGGTTCCTCCTTGGTCCTCTAACGCGATCGGCGCGGCCGCGCCCGTACGGGCCCGACATTAGACGCAAACGCCCGCCCAAGACAACGCCGGGGTGGCCTTGGCGGTACGCAGCCAAGCTTTTCCCTGGCCCACCGGGGCGCAAACGCTATAGTGCCCCAACGCAGCGAAAAAGGAGGGGGAGATGCGTCTGAAAGACAAGGTTGCCATCGTCACCGGGGCAGCACAGGGGATCGGCGCCGGGGTTGCCGCCGCCTTTGCCGCAGAGGGCGCCAAGGTCGTCCTGGCCGACGTCGATACCAAACAAGGCGAGGCCACGGCGGCGGCGCTCGACGGTGCGGATTTTATTGCCTGCGACGTCGGCGACGGGGCGGCGGTGCGCAGCCTGATCGCCGAGACCGTCACCCGCCACGGCCAACTCGACATATGCGTCAGCAACGCCGGCATCCTGCACGGCGCCGATGTCCTTGAACTAACGGAGGAAAATTTCGATTCTGTCTTGCGCGTTAACCTGAAGGGCACTTTCCTGGTTTGTCAAGCGGCGGCCCGCCAGATGGTCGAACAAGGCGCCGGCAGTATCATCAATATGTCCTCGATCAACGCCGTCGTGACCATCCCCGGCCAGCTCCCCTACTGTGTCTCCAAGGGAGGCATCAACCAGATCACCCGGGGCATGGCGGTGGAACTGGCGGCGCGCGGCGTCCGGGTCAATGCCATCGGGCCGGGCAGCATTTTGACGGATATGCTGAAAACCATCATGACCGACGAAGCGGCGCGGCGGAACATCCTTTCGCGGACGCCCATCGGCCGCTGTGGAGAGGTTGAGGAAGTGGCGAGTATTGCCGTTTTCCTGGCCTCCGACGAATCATCCTACATCACCGGACAATGCCTCTATGGCGACGGCGGCCGGCTTGCCCTCAACGGCGTCGTGCCGGTGGCGAACCTTTAGGCTGCCGCTTGCGCAACCGGCCTCCGATCGGAGAGAATAGAGAATAGGAATTTAAGCGTTTGAACATGGGAGTGATCGCAAATGAACAACGGTAAAGTCGCTTGGCGGGGGAACTACCCTGCCCTGGTATCACCCTTCACCAAGGATGGCGAGATCGACGAGAAGAAGTTCATTGAAAACATCGAAATTTTGATGTCGGAAGGCATCCACGGCTGCGTCGTGTCGGGATCGAACGGCGAATCCTGGGCGCTCAAGGGCGACGACCGGCTGCGTCTGTTCAAACTGGCGCTGGAAACCACCCAGGGCCGCATCCCGGTGATCGGCGGCACGGGCTCCATCATCACCGAAGACGTGATCGAACTGACAAAGGCGGCGGGGGCGCTCGGCGTCTCGGGCGTCATGATCATGCCGCCCTACTACGCGCTGCCCAACCGGCGCGAAGTGGTGGCGCACTTCAAGGCGATCTCCGACGAGGCCAAGACGCCGGTCCTGATCTACAACTCGCCCAAGGCGGCCGGCTTCGACGTCACCGCCGATGTGTGCGAGGAACTGGCCAACATCGAATACATCTGCGGCATCAAGCAGAGCACGCCTGACTTCGTCCAGTTCGAGACCACGGTGGCCGCCGTCGGTGATCGCATGGTCGTGTTCACCGGGCGCTCCGCCTCGCGCGGACTGGGCGCCGTGCTGATGGGGGCCGAGGGTTTTGTGTCGAGCTTCGATCCGCACGTCATGGGGGCCGAGGGCATCTCGCTGTTCGAGCTTTCGACGGGCGGCAAGCTGGACGAGGCGCGCAAGGTGCAAGAGCGCACCCTGGCGCTGGATACGGCGCTGGGCAAGATCGGCACCGGCCCCGCCACCATGAAGGCGGCGATGAACATCCTGGGCCGCCCCGGCGGCTTTCCGCGCCGGCCCTTACAGCCCCTGACCCCAACCGAGGAAAATCAGGTGCGCGCCGTCCTCGATGGCTTGGGGCTTCTCAAGACAGACCGCGCCGCCGCCGAATAGAGGCGACGCGGCGTCCGCCGATCGAAAGATCAGAATTTCTGGCGATTGGCCTCTAGCCAGCCGTCGACCAGGGCGACCGACTCGTCCACCGCCTCGGACGGTATGCCCTTTTGCGCCGCGATGGTTTTCACCAAGCAGTCGGTCCGTTCGATGTTCGGGGCACCGGCGAGCAGGGCGCGCGCCGCCGATGACGGTTTGACAAGCCCGTTCGCCGCGGCCGCGTATTTTTCGAAGGGGACCCGATCTCCTTCGGACGCGCCCATGGCCTGGCACAACGCGCCGACCCAATTGTAGATCGAGCGCGATTTGTCTAAGTCGCTGTGGACGGCGTCCTTGATCGATCGCATCTCGTTCTTTTGAATGCAGCGGTAGTTGCCGGTCAAAAGCATGCTCCACTTGGCCAGCGGCACGAAAACGGAATCGTGCACCTTGAGCTTGACCGGCAATTCGACCGTACCGTCACCCGCATCGAAACGGATTGCTTCGATATCCGCCTGCAACTGCTTAAGGATGGCGGTGTGGTCGTCCGCATCGAACCGGGCCACCTTGAAATTGGTCGGCAGGCTAACTTGCAGCACGTTTATTTCTTCGTCCGGCGGGCGGAAAGCCTGTGGGTCGGGGCTGCACAGCGTCATCAGCGCGGGATCGAAACCGTCCCAAACGGTGTGATCGGTGTAGCATTGCGTCAAGGCATCGACGTCGAGGCCGGGAATGCGCGCCAGATAAGGCAGCGGCGGCATGTTCATGATCGACATGCAAGGAACGCCGGCCTTGGCGATCGCACCCAGAAGCTTGCGTACTTCCGGTGCACGATACTGCGGTTCCTGCATGGCCAGGGTGACCAGATCGTAATCCGTTGGGTTGATGGCGTCGGGCGTGTCGGCCGACAAGGTGCCCGGTGTTTGGCGAGAATCGACCTCGACCAAGCCTTCCCTGCCCTTGACCGGCAAACGAACCCGCGTGCCGTCCTTGTTGATCACCTCCGCCTCGGCCGGCAGGCACATCAGTTTTACCGAATGCCCCGCGAGCAAGAGTTTGGTCGCCAGCAGCGATCCGTAAGTGGCGCCCATGATCAGTACATTGTATTTGGTACTCATAAATTTCTGTTCCGTTTGTCGATTGGTAAACCGGTGGAAACCGGAGTGGAAATGTGCCCGCTAACGGCACGGCCGGTCAAGCTTCGGTATCCAAAAATGCCATCGCGCCATTCTCGGGCACGGGCGTTCAACTGCTCGTCCCTTGGCCCTTACACCGTTCGACCGGCGCCCAGCATCGCCCCGGTCAACGAACCGATGCCGCCGATGATGGTAGGCCGGCGTGGATTACGCAACTGCGGTCATTGAGTGGGATGCGGGCACCGCTCGTTGACGAAGTGCTTATTAGTTGCATCGTAATCTGATGAGACTGTATGGTTTGAAAAACCAACTCGCCGGCGATCACCAGGGAGAATTTGTCATGACTGCCAAAACCGACGCGCTTGAGCCGGTCAAGTTGCTATCGCCGTTCCCCCACTTGATGCCGCCCGTTGCGCCGCTGGTGCTTATCAATCCGCTGGGTTACGCGGCGGAAGAGGGCCTTGATGTCACCATCAAATCGTGCGGCATCCCAAGCGCCGCCATAGAGGGCGTGATCGAGGGCCGCGGCGACGTTGCCTTCGTCAACGCCGTCTTCAACTTCCTATACCGCGATCAGGGTCACCCGTTTTTCGCTTTTTCGTGCTACGTGCCCCACCAGAATCGGACATTTGTGGCACCCGAGGAAAGCGACGTCACCTCGCTTCAGGACCTCAAGGGGACAACGGTGGGGCTGTTCGCCATCGATCACCTGCCCTTCGCCCGGGCAACCCTCATGGCTGACGGTATCGACGCCGACAAGGAGATTAAGTTCAACGTCTATCGGCACAAGGATTCCTTCGAGGCGGACGAGATGGTGGACGCCCTGCGGACAGGTGAGATCAAGTCCATATGGCTCCTTGACGTCATGGTCGGGCACTTCCCGGTAGCCGGGTTGCCGGTGCGCAACTTGCCGGCGACCCTGGTCGACAGGCTGTCCCCGTCGGCCTGTCTGTTCACGAACGATGCGTGCATGCGCGAGCGCTCGGGCGTGCTCGGCCGGCTGGCCCGGGCGATCGCCAAGGGAACGCTGTTCTGTCAAACCAATCCAACCGCCGCGGTGCGCCTGTTGTGGGAGTACGTGCCCGAAGCGCGGCCGGCGCCGGGGGATGAAGACCTTGCGTTCCAACGCGATCTGTTCGCCCTGAAGGCAAGATTGGAGAACCAGCGCGTGGACAACACTCGCGATCCGCGCTGGGGAGCCATCGATGACGAGGGCATGGCCGCTTGGCAGGAATTCCTACTTGAGACCGGCGAGATCAAGACACGGCTACCGCTGGGGGAGCATTACACCAACGACCTGGTGGGAACGATCAACGATTTCGATCCTGCCCCCGTCATCAATCAGGCCCATTCCTATCCCGAGTAAGGCCGTCCTCAGGAAGCCATCGACACCGATGGGAAGTCTGTGAAACGGGCTGGATTGAAGGGCTCCAGGGACATTTCGGGGTTGCCGTCCAGCATCTCCTGGGCAAGCAGCCTGCCAAGGATTGGACCGCCGGTAAAGCCGCTGCGGCAACACCCGATAATGAAGGCGCCGGACAAATCGGGCAGCGGCCCGATAATCGGTTTCCAATCGGGGACATGGCAATTGAGCCCTAGCCAGCCGCGCGCCACCCGGGAGGCGGCCAGACCGGGGATGACATGGCGCGCCAGCCGCACGTTGGCCACCAATTGGTCGGTCATGATCTCGACGCCGCCTTCTTCCAGATTTCCGCGCCCGATCCAGCCGCCGCCGATAAGCACGGTTCCGTTGTCGTATTGCTTGAGGGTAAGGAGTCCGTTGGCGACGCTGGCGACTGTGCGCATGACCGGACGAGTGCGCTCGGTAATGGCAAGCAGGTTGACCAAGACACCGATCGGCAACTCGACACCCAACCACCCCGCCATGCCCTTGAGCCAGGCGCCACCGGCCAGGACGACACGGCGCGCCGTCAGCCGCTGGTCGCCAAGGCGGATTGAAAAGCCCTCGCCGTCGCGGTCGATGCCTGCGACGGCCGTTCCCTCACGGACGGCGACCCCTTCGCGGACCAGGGCGCCGCGATAGGCCTTGGCGATAACCGGCGGACTGGCATAGCCGTCGATCGGGCAGTACGAAACCATTTTCGCGTCTTCCGTCAGCCCGGGCTCGATTTCTCGCGCCCGCTTCAGATCGACGAACTCAATCGGCGCCCCGGCCGCCTGGCGTGCCACCATGCGGCTTTCCTGCATTTCGGCCTCGGCGTCGGTGAAGGCGGCAACCATGCTGCCCGGCGCCCGAAAGCCAACGTCGGAGCCCAGCCAATCGCCGGCCGTTCGCCACAATTCCAAGGATCGCAAGTGATAGGGGATCATGGCCACGGTCTTGGTCTGCATGGCCAAGGTGCCGCCATTGACGCTGGATGCCCCCATGCCCAGGCCGCGGCGCTCCACAATGGCAACCCGCATACCGCCAAGTGCCAGGTTGAGCGCCGTCGAACAGCCCAGAATGCCGCCGCCGACGACGGCGGCATCAAAGACTTCAGATTCCGTCATGCGGTGGCGCGGAGTGTGTCCTCGGCCTCCAGCAAGCCCATGGAAACCAGGACCGCCCGGATTTGCTGGCGCCCAGTGTCATCAAGCGCCTTGATCGGATCGCGTGGCCAACCGCCCGGCCGCCCCATCATTTCCAGCGCCACCTTGGCCGATGCTGGAAAAGTACCGATGCCGAACAGGCCCTTGTTGAGCTTCGAGAACTCGGCCTGCATCGGGCGTGCGCGCTCCACATCACCGGCCATGGCGGCGTCGAAAAATTCGATGTAGCGCCGTCCGATAATCGGCGGCGACGCCTCGACAAAGCCGACGGCGCCTTCGGTGATGGCAGCCAAGCCCAAGAGATCGGCATAGCCGGCCAACACGGTGACCCGGTCCTTACAGCGCCGGATGATCTCCGACAATACCATCCAGTCCTTGGAACTTTCCTTGATGGCGACGATGCGGGGGTCATCGACCAGCCGGTCCATGAAATCAGCGGTGAGCAGGATGCCGGTGCGCCGGGGATTGTTGTAAACCATGATCGGCAGTTCGGTGGCCGCGATGATTCCCTTGTAATAGTCAAAGACCTCATCAAGACCAGGCATGACGTACCACGGCGGCTGCACCATCGCCGCGTCGCAGCCCGCCGCCTCGGCCTGACGGACCTGGGCGATGGCTTGGCCCGTCGACATGGCGCCGCAGCCGGCGACCACCGGGACGCGGCCCGTTGCCGCTTCGACGGCGGTCGTCATAAGGGCACCGGTCTCGTCTTCGTTCATGGCCCAGGACTCGCCGGTACAACCACCTGCCAGGACGCCGTGGACGCCGTCTGCGATGACGATGTCGATGAGTTCACCAAAGCCGTCCAGGTCCAACGATCCATCTTCGCCAAAGGGTGTCGTCAAAGCCGGGATCACGCCTTTTAGTTCAACCATTGTGCCTCTCCTGATTACCTATCACGGTCCTCATGAAGGTGTCGGTTCGGGGGACGATTCCCAGATGTCTTCGTACTCGAACTCGCCCGCCAGATCGTCGAGGGCGACCGGCCGTATGGGCACCCGCGCTGTCCATGAGCCCGCCTTCTCGCGCCCGCCGACCTTATCGGCCACCAGGCGCGCCGTCGTATCGCCGCACATCCGACCCTGGCACGGGCCCATGCCGCAGCGC
>JASLZL010000068.1 GCA_030754885.1 Rhodospirillales bacterium
CCTCCCGCCAGACGCTGAGGCCGTAATTGTCGCCCTGCTCATGTGCGGTGGTTATTTCCTCCGTCGCCCGCTCCAAGGCAAGCTCGATGCCGTGTTCCTGAACGAGATGTTCCGCGATGTCATGTGGGTCGTCGCGCATTGATTAACCTCCCGCCCTCAGCAGTTCCCGGAAGCGCCGATCCCGCTTGAGGTGCCATTCCCGGCTCATGGCCTCACCCCGGTTCTGGTATCGCTCAGCGTACAGCAGGGTCCACTCTCGGCCCCTGGTCGATTTGGCTCCTGTGCCGGTGTTGTGGGCCTTCAGCCGTTTATCCAAGTCCGTGGTCCAGCCGCAATATGTCCTATCGGTGCTGCCGATGATGTAGACGAAGCAGGGCATGGCCTAATTTAGCCCAGAATGGCTCCTGAGAGCCATTCTCTGGTCCTCGCAGGCCCCATATCCGACCTACCCCCAGAAAGGCGCGAAATGGCCCCTGATGATTGCTATATGATTGCTAGACAAGATCAAGGGCCTAGCCGTTTCCGACTAAGCCCTTGAAAATATTGGTGGAGCCGCGGGGAATCGAACCCCGGACCTCTACAATGCCATTGTAGCGCTCTCCCAACTGAGCTACGGCCCCGCAAGAGACGGGGTGATGGGAACTCTGGTCCGCGCGCCCGCCGCAAGGGCCTGGAAACTACGGGGGTTAGACGCATCAAGGCAAGGGAAAACGGGGTTCGGCGTTATTCCTTGGCGGGATCCTCTCTGTTGTCCATGACTTCAGCCATGTCGTCCGCGTCCTCGACTAAGTCCGAAGCATCCTCTAACAGCTCATCGTCCTTGCTTTCTGTATCGATATCTTCTTCTTCCTCTTCCGCTTGCTCTTCATCGTCCACGCCATTGTCATTGTCCGCGTCCGAAGCTTTTACCGGTTCGTCGTTTACCTTTGGTTCCGGGTCCTGAAGCGGTGCCTTGGCAGCCGCCGTCTTTGCTGAAGTCTTGTCCACGTGATGCGTCCCGCATTGTGGGCATACAGCGGGGGCGCGGTTTAAATCATAAAAGCGGGCAGCACATTTATCGCAGGTGCGCTTCGTTCCCCATTCCGAATTTGGCACTCCATTATCCTTTCGCGGCATCGTGGAGGGTCAAGGGTTAGCCAATTGCCATGATCAAGTGCGGGTGTCAAAAGCAAATGTGGTCGGGGGCAAAAAAATCTTCTCCTCCGCGCTCCGCCCTACCACGCGACGGGAAGTCGTGATAGAGAGCCCTCTGCGTCGCGTTGGCGGATATAACCCGGCGGCGCGCTAACCCCATTCGGAGGCGCAACTCGTGAGATCCCTTTGTTCCCGGTCTTCTGAGGCTTTGAAGGGTGATGTTTCAATCCCGGGCGATAAGTCCATTTCGCACCGAGCGCTTATCCTTGGCGCCTCCGCCGTCGGCGAGACCCGTATCAGTGGCTTGCTTGAGGGAGATGACGTCCTGGCGACGGCGGCCGCCCTGCGCTGTCTGGGCGCCGGCGTGGAACGTGGCGCCGATGGCGTCTGGCACGTCCAAGGGCGCGGCGTGGGGGGCTTCGACGAGCCGTCGGCGGTGCTTGACATGGGTAACTCGGGAACCGCCGCCCGGCTTATTATCGGATTGGTGGCGAGCCAGCCCTTTACCAGTTTCTTCAGCGGCGATGCGTCCCTCCGTGCCCGTCCGATGAAACGCATAATCGAACCCCTGGCCAAGATCGGTGCCGCTTTTCAGGCGCGCGAGGGCAGCCGTCTTCCGCTCGCCGTCTCTGGGGCCCAGGACCCGATTCCCATTGCCTATACCCTTCCCGTTGCCTCGGCTCAGGTTAAATCAGCGATCTTATTTGCCGCGCTCAATACGCCGGGCCGCACGACGGTGGTCGAAGCGCAGCCGACACGGGATCACTCAGAACTGATGTTGCGTCATTTCGGCGCCGAGGTGACGGTCGAGAACACGGCGGAAGGCGGCCGGGTCATCTCGCTTGCCGGCCATCCCGAGATCACCGGCCAGGACATCGTCGTGCCCGGCGATCCCTCGTCGGCCGCCTTTCCCGTGGTGGCGGCGCTTTTGGTGGCGGGCTCGCGATTGACGGTACGCGGCGTTGGGGTGAATCCGCTGCGCGCCGGGCTCTTGGATTGTCTGCGTGAAATGGGGGCGGGTCTCACCATGAGCGAAGCGCGCCAGGTGGGTGGCGAGTCGGTTGTCGATTTGACCGTCGAGGCAGGTCCGCTCAAAGGCATCGACGTGCCGGCGTCTCGCGCGCCCACCATGATCGATGAATACCCCATCCTTGCTGTGGCTGCCGCTTGTGCCGACGGCGTCAGCCGCATGCACGGACTGGGCGAACTCAGGGTCAAGGAGAGCGATCGCCTGCAAGCCATGGCCGAGGGGCTTGCCCAGGCCGGTGTTAAGGTGGAGACGGACGCCGATACCCTGATCGTTCACGGACGCGGGCACCCGCCGCCGGGCGGGTGTACCATCGCGACCAACCTCGATCACCGCATCGCCATGGCCTTCCTCGTCCTCGGCATGACGTCGACGGAGCCTGTCGCCATCGATGACGCCGGTCCCATCGATACCAGCTTTCCCAGCTTTGTCGCCTTGATGAACGGCCTTGGTGCGCGAATTGGGGATGGGACGCCGTGATTATCGCCATCGACGGACCGGCCGCCGCCGGCAAGGGGACGCTGGCGCGCCGCCTGGCTGAGCATTTTGGATTGGAGATGCTCGACACCGGCCTTCTGTACCGCGCCGTTGGCCTCAAAACTGTGCGCGACGGTGCTGATCCGGGCGACGCCCAGGCGGCGGTGCGGGCCGCCCGGTCGTTGTCTTCGACCGATCTCGAGGACGTCGCTCTCCGGAGTGAAGAAGCGGCCGCGGCGGCTTCCAAGGTGGGTTCCATTGCGGCGGTGCGCGACGTCATGCTCGATTTTCAGCGCTCCTTCGCCCGGACCCAGCCGGGTGCCGTCATTGACGGGCGTGACATCGGTACCGAGGTCTGTCCCGACGCCGACGTGAAAATCTTCGTTACCGCCCGATCTGAGGTGCGGGCCCATCGCCGCCTTAAAGAGTTGCGGGCACGGGGCGTGGACGCTATACATGGCCGCGTTCTGCAAGATATGAAGGAGCGCGACGCACGCGACGCTGAGCGTGACGTGGCTCCTTTGAAGCCGGCCGAGGATGCTTTCGTGATCGATACCGGCGATATGGACGCCGATGCGGTGTTTGCCGCGGCATTGGATTTTATCACATCGCGGAACCGGTCAGGCTAGACCACTATCCAGCCGGCCGTGAGTAAGGAGACCCCGCTCCGTCGTGGCGTGTTGACGACGGGTTGTATGTTTAACCGAACCGAAGACCACCGGATACAACCGGTTGGCCCGGATACGTACTGAATGAAAAGGACGATTGAACGATGACTGCCGAAACTTCTGAGCCGGCCACCGAAGAGGCCCCACTGGCCATCAAGGAGAATTTCGCCGAGCTGCTTGAGGAATCGCTGGGCGAACGGGAACGTTTCGAAGGCCAGGTGATCAAAGGCACCGTGGTCGTCGTCGAGAACGATGCCGCCGTGATCGACGTCGGGCTGAAGTCCGAGGGCCGGATTCCGTTGAAGGAATTCTCGGTGCCGGGAGAGGAGCTGGAGATTAAGGCGGGCGACCAGGTCGACGTCTTTGTCGAGCGTTACGAGGATCGTGACGGGGTCGTCTCGCTGAGCCGCGAAAAAGCGCGCCGTGAAGAGGCCTGGACGCAACTGCAAAAATCGTTCACCGACAACGAACGCGTCAACGGTGTCATCTTCGGCCGCGTCAAGGGCGGCTTCATCGTCGACGTTTCGGGCGCCATGGCATTCTTGCCCGGCAGCCAGGTCGACATCCGCCCGGTGCGCGATATCACGCCCCTCATGGGAACGCCCCAGCCCTTCCAGATTCTCAAGATGGACCGCGCGCGGGGCAACATCGTGGTATCGCGGCGCGCTGTTTTGGAAGAGGCTCGCGCCGAGGCACGTTCCGAACTGATCGCCAACCTCAAGGAAGAGCAGATCCTGGAAGGCGTGGTCAAGAATATCACCGATTACGGTGCCTTCGTCGATCTGGGCGGCGTCGATGGACTCTTGCACGTCACCGACATCGCCTGGCAGCGTATCAACCATCCCACCGAGGCCCTACAGATCGGTCAAACCGTCAAGGTGCAGGTCATTCGTTTCAATCCCGAGACCCAACGCATTTCTTTGGGCATGAAGCAACTGGAGGCTGATCCCTGGGATGGCGTGGCGGCCAAGTATCCGGTCGGGACCAATTACACCGGCCGCGTCACCAACATCACCGACTATGGCGCCTTCGTAGAGTTGGAAGCCGGCGTCGAGGGACTGGTCCATGTCTCCGAGATGAGTTGGACGCGCAAGAACATTCAGCCCGGCATGATCGTCTCGACGAGCCAGGAGGTCGAGGTCAAGGTCCTCGACACGGATCCCGAGAAGCGGCGCATCTCACTCGGCCTCAAGCAATGCATGGGCAATCCGTGGGAGGAATTTCACAACAATCACCCATCCGGGTCCGAGGTCGAGGGCGATGTCAAGAACATCACCGAGTTCGGGTTGTTCATTGGCCTGCCCGGCGACATCGACGGCATGGTTCACCTCTCGGACCTGTCGTGGAGCCAGCGCGGCGAAGAGGCTCTGGCCGAATTCAAGAAGGGCGACCAGGTCAAAGCCAAGGTGCTCGACGTGGACGTGGAAAAGGAACGTATCTCGCTCGGCATCAAGCAGTTCACGGACGACCCCTTCGAGGGCGGCATAATCGACAAGATGAAAAAGGGCGCCGTCGTCACCTGCACGGTCTCCGCAATCGTCGATGGTGGCATCGAGGTGACGGTGGGCGAAGGCATCAACGGGTTCATCCGTAAAAACGAACTCTCTCGTGACCGTAGCGAGCAGCGGCCGGACCGGTTTGCCGCCGGCGAGAAGGTCGACGCCAAAATTACCCAGATCGACCGCGCCACTCGGCGCTTAACCCTGTCCGTCAAGGCACGCGAGGTGGCGGACGAAAAACGCGCCATGGCCGAATACGGCTCGTCTAATTCCGGCGCCAGCCTCGGCGATATCCTGGGGGCCGCAATCCGCGAGAAACAAGATGCCAAGGATAGTGCCGATACGGCGGAGAAGAAGGCACCCAAGAAGAAGGCAGCCCCGAAGAAGCCGGCGAAGAAGGAAGCAGCCAAAGAAAAGGACGTCGAAAAAGCGGAAGCCGGCGACGAAGAGACGGCAAAGAAACCAGAGAAGAAGACGGCCAAAAAGAAGGCGCCGGCCAAGACCGCCAAGGCGGAAGAAAAGCCGGCGAAGGCAAGTAAGGCGACCAAGAGTGCGGCTAAGGCGCCGTCAAAGTCCGCCGCCAAGGCCGCCGAGAAAACCGCCGACGAGAAAATACCGGAACCGAAATCCGAGAGCTG
Organism: Rhodospirillales bacterium; assembly: GCA_030754885.1. GTDB lineage: Bacteria > Pseudomonadota > Alphaproteobacteria > Rhodospirillales > JASLLZ01 > JASLLZ01. Next base: position 5,444 of record JASLZL010000068.1, read on the forward strand.
AAACCGTCGCACCAACCGACGGCTCATTCCATCGGGCGGTGATGGAGCGGACAGAGAGGCAAAATGGGCCTGGATTCCGATCACGTGGTGGACAGGCGGCGTCTGAAACGGCGTCTCCTCATGTGGCGGGTTGCCGCCATTGTCGCAACAGTTGTCGCGGTCGTGGCCGTCGCCGGCGGCGTGCGTGAGCTGGCGAGAGGTGACCATGTCGCCCGCCTCACCGTCGAAAGCCTGATCGTGGACGACCCCTGGCGTGACGCGGCCCTGGCCGAAGTCGCCCAAGATTCCAGCGCCCGGGCTCTGCTCATCCGGATCGACAGTCCGGGCGGCACAGTGGTCGGCGGCGAAGCCCTATACCACAGCCTACGCGCCGTGGCCGAGAAGAAGCCGGTCATCGCGGTAATGGGCGAACTTGCCACTTCGGCTGGCTACATGATCGCGCTAGGCGCAAACCACATTGTTGCCCGCGCCGGTACGCTTACCGGTTCGATCGGGGTCATCATGCAAAGCGCCGACGTTACGGGGCTTTTGGAAAAGCTGGGCGTCAAACCCTACTCCATCAAGAGTCGCCCCTTGAAGGCACAGCCCAACCCGCTTGAACCGCTTACCGAGGAAGCGCGCCAGGCGGCCAAGGCGGTGGTGCTCGATTTTTTTGAATTTTTCGTCGATCTGGTCAGCCAGCGCCGGGACATGCCGCGCGAAGCGGTTCTGCGCCTGGCCGACGGACGTATCTTCACAGGACGACAGGCATTGGCCAGCGGTCTCGTCGATCAAATCGGGGGCGAGGTGCAAGCACGCCACTGGCTGGACGAGACCCACGGCATTGCGGCCTCGTTGCCGGTGCGCGAGGTGACAGTGGATCATGGGGAGGATTTCTGGCGCGACGCGATGGGAAATGCGTTGGGAAAAATGCTGTCTTCTGAAAGACTTAGTCTTGACGGCTTGGTCTCTCTTTGGCACCCTGATGGGTGGTAACGGTCCCCTTGCGGAAAAATCGCGGCCGGTGGCGGGGGAATGACATCAAGGGTAGACTTGAGGGAAGGATAAGCGGCCATGACCAAGTCGGAGTTGATTGCACGCTTGGCTGAGGCCAACCCGCATCTGTTCCAGCGCGATGTGGAGCGTATCGTCACCACCATATTCGACGAAATTTCGGTGGCGCTGGCACGTGGCGATCGGGTTGAGCTCAGAGGTTTTGGCGCCTTCTCGGCCAAGCAGCGCGGGGCGCGTGTTGGACGCAATCCAAGGACCGGCGAATCGGTCCAGGTTTCGGCCAAATTTATCCCCTATTTCAAGTCCGGTAAGCAGTTGCGCGAGAAGCTGAATTCCAAGCCTTGAACCGTCCGCGAACCATGCCAGGTTTCTAACAGCGAATTGTCGATTATGAGGGTGCTTGTAAGGATCATCCTGTTGCCGGTGGCGATCGTGGCCGTGGGCTTTGCCTTGGCCAATCGAGAGACCGTAAGTGTCGGTCTTTGGCCGCTGGATTATTCCATAGAGACCCCGGTGTTTGCCCTGGTGCTGATCAGCGCTAGCGCCGGTCTTGTCCTGGGCGGCATCGTCTCGTGGATATCGGCCGCTGGACCGCGCCGTCGGGCGCGCGCCGTCGCGCGCGAACTGGTGGCGGCGCGAAGTGAAGCGGGACGTCTGCGCGAAACGCTGAAACGGATCGAGGACGATGTGGAATGGCGTGAAAAAAGCGCCAAAACAGTGCTTCCCGCACCACCCTCAGCCAATGCCGCTTAGTGTTCCGGAGATGAAGATCATTTCGGCGGCGGACTTGGCGGCGGCTCTCGATTACGGCGCACTGATCGACCGCATCGAAGAGACCTTCCGCGAAGGCTGCACCGTGCCTGTGCGCCACCACCACTCCATCCCCGTGACCGGTGAGCCGGATGCCACGCTGCTTCTGATGCCGGCGTGGCGCGACGGGCACTTTGTCGGCGTCAAGGTGGTCACTGTATTCCCCGGCAACGCGGCGCGCTCACTCCCCGCCATCGCGGCTTCCTACTTGCTGTTCGATGGCATCACGGGTGTGCTTCAGGCGCTCCTTGACGGTGGTGAGTTGACGGCCCGGCGCACGGCCGCGGCCTCGGCACTGGCGTCGCGCTATCTGTCGCGTCCTGATAGCACCCGGCTGTTGATGGTGGGTACCGGCACCATGGCGCCGCATCTGGTTCGCGCCCACGCTTGCGCGCGGTCAATCCGCGAAGTCGCCGTTTGGGGCCGCAGCCCGGAAAAAGCAAAAAGCCTTGCCGCCGCCCTTGACGGCCCTGATCTCAAGGCCTCTCCGGTTACCGATCTTGAGGTCGCGGTTGGCGCGGCCGATGTCATCTCGTGTGCAACGCTTGCCACCGATCCCTTGGTCCTGGGGGGATGGTTGAAGCCAGGCCAGCACCTGGATTTGGTTGGCGCCTTCACGCCCCATATGGCTGAAACCGACGATGCCGCCGTTGCCCGTGCCCGGGTCTATGTCGATACCCGAGACGGCGCGCTTGTCGAATCGGGCGAATTGGTGGGCGCCGTCAAGCGCGGCGTTATCGGAGAGGGCGACATCCAGGGCGATCTATTCGATCTTGCCCGTGGTACGGCCGAGGGCCGTGCCGGGGTCGACGAAATCACGCTTTTTAAGTCTGTCGGCACGGCGCTCGAGGATTTTGCCGCCGCCACCCTGGCTATCGAGCGGACATAGGTCTATAAGTCTGTTGTTTTTAAGCTTGTAGCCCAAATATCTGGGCCGACAGCCCGCTTCGAGAACTTCCCAATGTCCACCATCAACCTAACCGAGTGCGTCATCATTGCCCATGACACTACCGTGGCGCGGCGCGAGACAGAACAATCAGTGGGGATGCGATGAGCATCGACGTAAAAATTTGTGGCCTCAAGTCGTCCGACGCAGTGGAAGCTGCGATCGAAGGCGGGGCGCGCTACGTCGGCTTCGTCTTCTTTCCCTCGTCGCCGCGTTGTGTCACGCCCCGTCGCATGGCCGATCTGGCGGCCGGCGTGCCCGCCGGCGTCACCAAGGTGGCGTTGGTGGTCAATGCCGACGACGATACCTTGGACGATATAGTCACCAATGCGCCGGTCGATCTGTTGCAAATGCATGGCACGGAAAGCGCCGGGCGTGTACGTGCCGTCAAGCAGCGCTTTGGTCTGCCGGTGATGAAGACGGTAAGCATAGCCGGGCCCGAGGACCTCGACGTCGCCCGGCGTTATGAGACGTCGGCCGATCGGCTGCTGTTCGACGCCAAGGCTCCGCCCGGCGCCACGCGACCCGGCGGCAATGCCTTGACTTTCGATTGGGAACTTCTGGGCGGCCAGACGTGGAACCTGCCGTGGTTCCTGGCCGGCGGCCTTGAGGCCCCAACCCTGGCCGAGGCGGTGCGTGTCAGCGGTGCCCGTGCGGTCGATGTCTCGTCGGGGGTCGAGGATATGCCAGGGGTCAAGAATCCGGCAAAGATTCAAGCCTTCCTGGACGCCGCGGCGCAACTGTGACAATCGGCGGGACGAGCCGTGCGGCGCCTTGACAAAGGTGGCCACTCCCTTTTCGATGGCGCCGTGATCGGGCAATGGAGGCGGGCGCTACGCGCCATCCAGACATGGAAACATTGAATACCTACCGCGGGGGACCGGACGAGAGCGGGCGCTACGGCATTTTCGGCGGCCGCTTCGTCGCCGAGACCCTGATGCCGCTGCTTCTCGAGCTGGAGCGCGCCTATGACGAGGCCATGTCGGACCCCGCATTCACCGCCGAGTTCGACCGCCAACTGACCCAATATGCCGGGCGTCCGAGCCCCCTGACTTTCGCTAGGCGTCTGACCGAGCACCTGGGTGGGGCTCGCGTCTATTTCAAGCGCGAGGACCTCAACCACACGGGTGCGCACAAGATTAATAACTGCCTCGGCCAGGCGCTCTTGGCCCAGCGTATGGGAAAGCGGCGCGTCATCGCCGAGACCGGGGCCGGTCAGCACGGTGTCGCCACGGCCACTGTCTGTGCGTTGTTCGACATTCCGTGCACTGTCTACATGGGCGCCGTCGATATCGAGCGCCAGGCCCCCAACGTTTTTCGCATGAAGATGCTGGGCGCCGAGGTGCGGCCGGTAACGTCGGGCTCGGCGACCCTCAAGGATGCCATGAACGAAGCGTTGCGCGACTGGGTGGCCAGCGTCGAGACCACTTATTACCTGATCGGATCGGTCGCCGGCCCCCATCCCTATCCGGCGATGGTTCGCGACTTCCAAGAAGTCATTGGCAACGAAGTGCGCCAACAAATGAACGAGATCGAGGGCCGCCTGCCCGATACCCTGGTCGCCTGCGTCGGCGGCGGTTCCAACGCCATGGGGCTTTTTCATCCGTTTCTCGATGAGGCGGATGTGCGCATAATCGGTGTCGAGGCCGCCGGCCACGGTATCGAGACGGGTGAACACGCGGCGACTTTGACCCAGGGCCGCCCAGGAGTCCTGCACGGTGCCCGCAGCTATTTGCTGCAGGACGCCGACGGCCAGGTCATCGAGGCCCATTCGATCTCGGCCGGTCTCGACTATCCCGGCGTCGGGCCTGAGCACTCGTGGCTCAAGGACGCGGGACGTGTCGAATATGTCTCGGTCACCGATGACGAGGCGCTGGAGGCCTTTCAGCTTTGCACCCGATTGGAGGGCATTATCCCGGCCCTCGAATCGGCCCATGCCGTGGCCCATGTCATCCGCATGGCGGGGGGTCTCAAGTCCGACAACCTTTTGGTTCTGTGCATGAGCGGGCGCGGCGACAAGGACCTCGATACCGTCGCTGGGCGCCTGGGGATGTCGCTGTGAGTCCCGGCACGCGTATCGAACGGCGTTTCCAGGCCCTCAAGCGCGAGGGACGGGGCGGCCTCGTTACCTTCATTACCGCCGGCGATCCCGATTTTGACACCTGCCGCGAGATTCTTCTCGGCCTGCCCGCCGCCGGCGCTGACTTCATTGAGTTGGGCATGCCGTTCAGCGATCCCATGGCCGACGGCCCCACCATTCAGGCAAGCTCGCAGCGTGCCCTGCGTCATGGTGCTACCCTCGGCCGGACCTTGGAATTGGTCGAGGAATTCCGGCGCATGGACGCAGAAACGCCGATCATCCTCATGGGCTACTACAATCCCATTTATATCTTCGGCGTCGCGGCCTTTCTGGCTCGGGCCAAGGCGGTTGGGGTCGACGGCCTGATTATCGTTGATCTGCCGCCCGAAGAAGAGGTCGAGCTTTGCTTGCCGGCCCGCGAGGCGGGGATCAGCTTCATCTTCCTAGCCGCCCCCACCACCGGCGAGGAGCGCCTGAAACGTGTGCTCGAAGGAGCCTCGGGCTTCGTCTATTATGTCTCTGTGACCGGCATTACCGGCACCAAGTCGGCCGCCGCCGATGAGGTTGCGGTTGCGGTCGATCGCCTGCGCCGCCACACCGACCTTCCGATCGCCGTCGGCTTCGGCATAAAGACGCCGGACCAGGCGGCGGCGGTGGCCCGCGTCGCCGATGCTGCCGTCGTCGGTTCGGCGCTGGTCGAAACGGTGGTTCAGAACTTGGACGGCACCGGCGCGGCGCGTCCCGGCCTTGCCGCCGCCGCCCACGCCTTTGTCGGCGACCTGGCGGACGGGGTGCGCCGCGCGCGGAACGAAAGGAGCGGACAATGAACTGGCTGACCAATTTTGTCCGTCCCAAGCTGAGGGAGCTTGTCGGCCAAAAGGAACTGCCCGACAACCTGTGGCACAAGTGCACGGGCTGCGGGGAGATGATCTTTCACCGCGACTTGGAAAAATCGCTCCGGGTCTGTGAGCATTGCGGTCACCACATGCGGTTGTCGGCGGAACTCCGTCTCAAGATGTTGTTCGATGACGGGGCCTATGACGTTATTGAGCTTCCCGAGACCGTCATTGACCCCCTTAAGTTCCGCGACCGCAAGCGCTATTCCGAACGTCTCAAGGACGCCCAGGTGAAAACCGGTGCTACCGATGCGCTGACCGTCGCCCATGGCACCATGGGCGGCATCGGCGTCGTGATCACGGCGCTCGATTTCGAATTTATGGGCGGCTCCATGGGGGTGGCGGTCGGCGAGGGTATACTGGCGGCGGCACGCCTGGCGGTCGCCCAAGGCGCGCCGCTGATTGCCATTTCGTCATCGGGCGGGGCGCGCATGCAAGAAGGTGCTCTGTCGTTGATGCAGTTGCCGCGCACCACAATCGCCATCAATGAGGTGCGTGAGGCCGGCCTGCCCTATATCGTGGTGTTGGGTGATCCTACCACTGGTGGCGTGTCGGCATCCTTCGCCATGCTCGGCGATATCGCCATCGCAGAGCCCGGTGCGGTGATCGGATTCGCCGGTGCCCGGGTCATCGAACAGACCATCCGCGAGACTCTGCCGGAAGGTTTCCAGAGAGCCGAATACCTTCTCGACCACGGCATGATCGATATGGTGGTCCACCGTACTGAGCTGCGTGACACCCTGATCCGTGTCATCGGGCTGCTCACCAACACACGGCCGCCGGCCGCCGTCATCGACATCGACGATGCCACGGCGGCTGTGCCGATCAAAGAGAAGGAAAAGCCCGCTGAGTAGCGACGCGGTCCTTGATCGACTCACCAAGCTGCATCCCAAGCTAATCGATCTGTCGCTCGACCGGGTGGCGGCGCTGCTCCACCGCCTGGGTGATCCGCAAGACGGTCTGGCGCCCGTGGTTCACGTCGCCGGCACCAATGGCAAAGGCTCGGTTATCGCCTTGCTCGCCGCCTGCCTGGAGGCCGCCGGCTTCACCGTTCACGTCTATACCTCGCCCCATCTGGTGCGCTTCAACGAACGCATTCGGGTGGCTGGGCGGGTGCTGGCGGACGACGCCCTGGCGGCGCTTCTGGAAGAATGCGAAACGTTCAACGCCGGAGCGTCCGTGACCTTCTTTGAGATCACCACGGCGGCGGCGTTTCTCGCCTTTGCCCGGGCTCCCGCCGACGTTGTTCTCCTAGAGACCGGACTCGGCGGGCGGCTCGACGCCACCAACATGGTTGCCTGTCCCCGGCTCACCATCCTCACCCCCATTGCCATGGATCACGAGCACTTTCTTGGTGATACCCTGGAGGCCATCGCCGGCGAAAAGGCGGGTATCTTGAAGTCGGGCGTTACCTGCGTCTCGTCTGCCCAACACGCCGTCGCGGCACGGGTGATCGGCGCCCGTGCGGCAACCCTCGACGCCCCCCTGCTCCGCGAGGGTGCCGAGTGGACGGTAGTCCGCGACGGCGACCATCTGATCTTTGAAGCGGCGGGGCGCGGACGCCGGCTGCCACTTCCCGCCCTGGCCGGGGCCCATCAGGTGCACAATGCCGGCACGGCCCTGGCCGGCCTTTCTCAGCTCGCCGAATTTGACGTCGACGTGGCGGCTCAGGCCCAGGGTTTGAGCGGCGTCGAATGGCCGGGACGCTTGCAATTGTTGAGCGGCGTCCGACTGGCTACCCTCCTGCCCCAGGACTGGGAACTGTGGCTCGACGGCGGCCACAACCCCGATGCCGGCAAGGCCCTTGCCGCCCACGCTCGGGAGTGGTCAGATCGCCCGCTTCACCTTGTCATAGCCATGATGGAAACTAAGGATCGGGCGGGTTTCCTACGCCCCCTGGCGGAGGTGGCGGAACGGGTGCGGTGCGTTGCTATTCCTAACCAGAAGGTCAGTCTGGGTGCCGTTGAATTGGCTGCCGCCGCCCGCGCCGTTGGCATGGATGCGGAGCCGGCCTCGGACCTAAACGAAGCCCTCGGTATCCTCGCCGGCGGCGGTGGCAAGCCGGCCCGGGTGCTGATCTGCGGGTCGCTCTATTTCGCCGGCGCCGTGCTTGGCGAAGATCGCCAGGATTAAGCCACCGAAGCGGCGATTGCCATCATCGGCGCCGTCGCTTCTTCTTGGTGCCTGATAAAGCAAGCAGCTTTCGGCAGTTTAGAAGGTTGGCTAAAATTGAGCTGTCAGGACTCGTCTTGGCCGATTCGTTGATCACGATGACATCGGAGATTAGATCACCTCGCATCACCCCGTTGGTCACCTTCAGCAGTCTGGTCTTGGTCTTGCTCAGTTCAAGAGCGTTGTCACGCTTGAGCGGAATTGGGTTGCGGTAAAGATCACGGAGGATGGCCTTGCGCAGGTTCGATGACGTACGGCAGATAACCTTCGCCGTGCGGAGTCCGGTCGATTGGAGGACGATTTTTACGGGAATTTGGCCGCGGCGCTCGTTACCCATCACCGTCCGTGCGGTGAAGGTCGCCAGATCGACGTGCGTGGTGGTTATCCGCGTATTCTTATCCGCCGAGTCGAGGGTATCCAGCACACCCATGTTAACGGCGACACCGCCGCCGATGGCGGTGCTCGCGATGATAACTCCAGCGACGGCTATTCGTGACACGGCCGTCTTCCTTCCCTAATATTTTTGGCTTCGGTCTTTATTCCGAAGTTTCCATAATTCAATATGAGGAACACTTCTAGCTATTTTAGCACTAGCGCGGACTTATTTCATTGATGATTTCGCGGCGGTTGCGCAATTAAACAAACCCGCCGGGTGGCGGCAATGCGTCAGATCACCGACTGGACCCATTCGTACAGCTTGCTCTTCGGGAGGGCGCCGATCTTGGTCGCCGCCACTTGGCCGTCCTTGAACAACATTAAGGTGGGGATGCCACGCACGCCGTACTTGGAAGGCGTCATCGGGTTCTCGTCGATATTAAGTTTGGCCACCGTCACCGTGTCCGCCATTTCGGACGCCAATTCCTCAAGCGCCGGGGCGATCTGCATGCATGGGCCGCACCACTCGGCCCAAAAATCAACGAGCACATGATTGCTTGCCTTGATGACATCGGCTTCGAAGCTATCGTCGGTGACCATCTTGGGCATTTTATTAATCCTATCAATAGCTTAGGAATTCTTCAATCGGGCGCCAATCTGGATATGAATCTAGGGAGCCCGTGGCGGATCGTCAAGGCGCGTGGTCGTCAAGGCGCGTGGTCGTCAAGTGAGTGATCGGAAAGGGCCATCAGCGACGGCCCGTCGGTCCACAGCAGCAGACAGCGTACCGGGCGGTCGGGATAGACATCGCGCAGAAGGGCGCGGTAGGCGGCCATCTGCGCGAGATAGACAGCGGCGACGTGATCCTCGTCGGCGGGCGGCGGGCGGTTGGTTTTGTAGTCGATCACCGTCACTGCCGCGTCGGTAACGACTAGTCGGTCGACCTGAGCGGAGACCGCCCGGCCACCAACCACACCGACCAAGGGCACTTCGGCCAGGCTTTCGGGGCCGAACACATCGGCGAAGCGGGCATCGTCGAGTACCGCCAGGACCTCGGCGGTGATCTCCGCTTGCGCCGAGGCCTCGAGGTCGTGAGTCGGGCGGGCCAGGAAATCGCGAGCGGCGGCGTCCCGCGCCGCCCTCGGTACGTCCGGCAGGCTTTGCAGCAAGCGATGGATCAGGCGGCCGCGTCGGAAGCGGGCACCATCGTCTGTGCCAAAGGGCGAGCGCACGGTTGGTTCGTCGGCGCCGGGCCGCGATGGCGCCAGGGGGCGCGGCGGATCGGCTTCGGTCGGTGCCGCCCGCTCAGTCCAGGCAGGTGGCGGATCGGCCTCGCCGGTCTCGGGCGCCGCCTCTTCCATACCGTCGGGTGGCGCATCCTGTATGTCGGTTCGTCGCCAGCCGGTGGCGCCGAAGGGCAGCGCCACCTCTATGCCTGTTTCACGCACCGCTGTCCCCACCAGGTCGTACCAGCAGCCCGTGTCGCGGCCCCGTTTGTTTTCCCAGCCGCAGACGTAAAGCCGATCACGGGCACGGGTCATGGCGACGTAGAGCAGTCGGCGGTATTCCATCTCGCCGCGCTGGCGCGCCAGATCGCCGAGGTTGGTGCACAGTTCGGTCTCGGCTTTGCGGTGGGTCGGCCACAACACAAAGGGCTCCCCTTCGCCACCCCACAAGAGGCCGGCGCCATGCCTTGGGCCAGGCACGGTGCAGGTGTCGGGCAGGAAGACAATGTCCGACTGCAATCCCTTGGCGCCATGCACCGTCATCACGCGGACCTCGCCCAAGCCATGTTCCAGGTCGCGCTTGACCTGAGTCTCCCCGGCGGCCAGCCAGTGCAGGAACCCCTGCAACGAGGGGACGTGCTGGCGTTCATAGTCGAGGGCGAGGGATAGGAATTCGTCGAGGGGATCGCCGGCGTCGGGGCCTAAGCGGCCGAGGATGCGACGGCGCTCGCCGTCGCGGCCCAGTGCCTCGGCGAAGAACTCGAACGGCGGCGCGAAGTCAGCTTTGGCGAGAAGGGCCGTGAGCCGGGTCCAGGCGTCGTCGAAGCGCGGGTCGGCGGACCGACGTTCACCCAACGCCCGCCACAGGCTTCCTTGGCGTCCGTGGGCCAGTTTGAATAGTGCGTCGTCGTCGAAGCCGAATGCCGGTCCCTTGAGTGCCACTGCCAGGTTGAGGTCGTCGTCGGGTAGCAGGGCGAAGTGACCCAAGGCCGCCAGATCCATGACCGCCAGTTGATCGGTGAGTATCATGCGGTCGGCGCCGGCCACCGGAATACGCCGTTCCTTGAGGCAGCGCACCATCTCTTCGGCGAACGGGGCACGGCGGCGCAGAAGGATCATGATATCGCCTGGCCGCACCGGGCGGCCCCTCGATTCAAGGATTTCGCGGTCCTTTATCCAGCCGGCAATGTGATCGGCGATGCGGCGTGCCAGAAGGGCCGGCGGACTTTCGGCGGAAACCTGATCGAGGGGGGCGTCCCAGGGATCAGTATCCGTTTGTGCTTCGGGCGTGACCGTTGGCCACAATTCGATCAAGCCGGCTTGCCCGTCGCGCGATGAAAGGTGGCGCAGGGTCCCGCCGGCCGCCACCACGCCCGCGCCGGCGGCCTCATTTGCGAACACCCGGTCGACGCAGTCCAGCACAGTCGCGGTGGTGCGGTAGGATTTCGCCAGCTCCACCGACCGCCAACCCTCGCCGGCTGCCGTTGCGCGGTCTTCGAAGTGGCGGTGCATGGCGGTGAAGGCATCGGGGTCGGCGCCTTGGAAGCTGAAAATGGACTGTTTTTCGTCGCCGACAGCGAAAACGGTGCGCCGTGTCTCGCGGCTGCCGGTGCCGGCGAAGAACTCCTGGGCCAGGGCGGCCACGATACGCCACTGCTCGGGGCTGGTGTCTTGGGCCTCATCGACCAAGATATGATCGATACCGCCGTCCAGCTTGTAGTGGACCCAGGCCGCTTGGCCATCGTCCCCCAAGAGCCGCCGCGCCGCACCGATGAGGTCGTCGTAGTCAAGCAGCGCGCGTTCGTCCTTCAAGACGCCATAGGCGGCGAGGAGGGCCTCGCCAATGGTCAGCAGGGCGGTGGTCGAAGCGGCGACGGTGACGGCCCGCAGGCGCTCGTGAACGGCGACAATGCGCGCCTGTTCCTCGATAAGGACCTCGAAGATCCCAGGCTCGGCATCCCGCACCGCCTTGGTCATCAACCTCGTGGGTTCTCGTGCCTCGTCCTTGGCTGTGAGGAACAAGCGGTCGTAGGCGCCGACGAAAATACCCTCCCGGCTGTCCGGGCTGTCGAGCCAGGCGCGGATTGCCGCCGCCCGTTCCTGGTCTTTTTTGCTTCCCTTCTCGAGGGCGGCGGCGGTGCGGTGCAGGCCCAGTTCGTCGAAGGCGCCGGCGGCGCAGGCACTTGTAATGACGCTGTCCGTGGTCTCGTCGGCCGCCACCCCAAGGGCGTCGCGGACGGCGCCAAGCAGGCCGTTCAGGCCGCCATGGTCCTCGATCAGTCGGCCAAGGCGGCCGCGGTGGGTATCCAGTTCGCCGATGACGGAAGCGAAGGCAGTCTCGTCGACCAGGGCCGCCAGATGCGCCAAGGCACCGGCCAGGGGGCCGGATGCATCGTCGAGGGCGCCGGCGAGCAGGCGGTCGCGGGCCTCGGCACGCAATTCCGCCGCCGTGCGTTCGTCGATCACCGAGAAATGGGGCGCGACGTCTGCTTCCAGGGGGAAACGCCCGAGGAGCGATTCGCAGAACGAGTGGATGGTGCGGATCTTGAGGCCGTCGGGCACCTCCAGGATATCGGCGAAGAGGCGCCGCGCCCGGACCAGGGTTTCCGCCTTGGCCTTGCCGTCCATGAGGTCTTCGAGGGCCGGGGCCAAACCGGCGTCGTCCATCGCCGCCCAAGAACCAAGGCGCTTGCCGAGACGGTTCGCCATCTCGGCCGCCGCCGCCCGGGTAAAGGTCAGGCACAAGATGCGGCCGGGCGGTGTGCCGGCAAGCAAAAGCCGTGCGATGCGGTCGACCAGAACATGCGTCTTGCCGGTACCGGCGTTGGCCGATACCCAGACCGAGCGCTCCGGATCGGCGGCAGCGCGTTGTTCGTTTGTGCCGACGCTCATTCCCCGTCCCCCCGGCCGCTCAGCCATTCCTTGACCCGGGCCAGATGGTCGTAATCGCCAAAGCGGCCGATGAACATGGGTCTGGGCCGCGACAGATAGGGCGTTTCAGGATCGTCGTAGGCCGCGACGCGCCGGGTTAGCCCGTCCAAGGCTTCCGCCGTGACGTCGCCGACGTCCTTGGTAAACACTTTTTCCTCGCCCGGTTGGCGGCCGCCGCTCAGGCGCAGGTAGGCCAGTTCCTCGACCCCCCCGGCGTCAAGGTCCTTAAATCCGCCCGCCTGGGCGATGGCCGCTCCTAGGGTCAGTTGAGGAACCAAGCCGCTTTTTACCTGAGGCCATGTCGGCGCCTGGCCGGTTTTGTAATCGACGACGCGAAGGCCTCCGCCGGCCCGCCGGTCGATGCGGTCGGCGCGGGCCGTAAGCTCGAACGGCCCGGCTGGACCGGAAATCTCGATGGTCCCATCGACCTCCGTCGCCGCCACGGTCAGGCCGGCGGCGCGTTGGCGGCGCTCGAATTCTACGAACCAACGTGCGATGCGCTGGAAGCGGGGCCACCAGAAGGCGCGTACGCCGGGCCGCGCCAGGGTATCGCTAAAGACGTCTTTGCCAATTGCCACCAATTGCTCAAGGGCGTCGTCGGGTAAGTTGTCGGGATAGGCGGCGACGAAACGCTCCAGGGCCGCGTGGATGATCGTGCCGCGCTCGGCTGCGCCGGGCTCGGCGTCCAAGGGGTCGAGGGGCCGGAGGTCAAGAACGCGGCGCGCGTATATAGCGTAGGGATCGCGGATCCAGGTCTCAACGGCGGTCACCGAAAGGTGGCGCGGCCGCGCCCGGACCGGTGGCCGCGGGGCCGGTGCTGCGACGGGTCTGGGCTCGGCGACGCCGTCCAGGTCCGACCACCAGCCGCGCCAGCGCGGGTCGGGGTGGAAGGCCGTCTCCAGGTCTGTTCCCTGGACCAGGTTCTCAATCCGCGCCAGCCATCGCGAGGGGACCGTCGGCGTGCCGCCGACGCGGCTCGCCCTGCTCAGCACCACCCGGGGCGCCGAAAACGCCTGGGCAAAGTCATGCGCCGTCTGGCCGATGCGCCGTTCCGGCTGGGGCAGGCCGAAGCGGGTCAACATGGGGCGACTCATCCACGGGCTGGACACGGCCTCGGGTGGCCAGGTGCCTTCGTTGAGGCCGCCGAGGACCAGCACGTCCGCATGCTGGAGCCGCGCCTCCAAAAGTCCCCAGATGTTGAGGCGCGGATGGCGGCCCCAGCGTGGCCTAACGACGCGGCCCGCCAATAAGGTGTCGAACAGCGCCGGATAGGAGGCCGAGGCCATCCGGTCCAGTACCGTGCCCGCTTGGGCCAGCTCGGCGACGAAAGCAGCCGCCGCCTCGCCGCTCTCGCCGGCCCACAGCCGCGCCGCGCCCTCTTCGTCATCGGTGGCAGCCAGCGCCTCGGCCATGGCGACGTGGGCGCGCAACAGATCGGGCAGAGACGCCGTGCCCCGGTCAACAAGGCGCGCGAAGGGCCGTGTTGCCTCGTCAAGGGTATCCACAAGGCGCGCCAGGGCCGGTGCATCCTGGGCCACGGCGGCCCTCAGCCCGGCCAGGCCGGCGGCCGGACGCGGGCCCCGCAAGACCTCGATTTCGAGGCGGCGAACGGCGGCGCGGAATGCGTTCGTGCCCTCCCCACCGCCGGCTAGTGGATGTTTGAGGGCAGAGAGCAGGGGTACCGGGGCAAAGCCGTCCACAACCATGCGGGCGCAGAGGCGGAGGAAGGCGCCGGGTGGCGTCTGGTCCAGGGGTTGGCCGGCAGAATCATCGATCTCCACGCCCCAGCGCCGAAGTTCGGCTGCCACCCGGCGCGCCAGGCCACGGTCCGGGGTGACCAGGGCGGCGGTGCGGCCTTCGTCCTCCAGGGCCTGGCGCAGGACGAGGGCGATGACGCCGGCCTCTTCTTGTTCGCCGGTGCATTCGATGCGGCTGACGCCGATCAAGGCGCTGGCGTTGGGCGGGCCAGCGTCCGGCGCCTCCAGGGCGGCGGCGGGCCTGAGCGCCCGGTGGACCAGCTCGGCGCGCGCCGGCGTCGTTCCGATGAGGCCGGGGGACGGCCAGTCCTTTACCCCCTCGGGCGCCACGCCTAAGTGTTCGAGCAGCCGGGCCATGCCGTATTGGGGATGGGACGGCGGGTAAGCCTTGCGCGTCTCGGCGTCGGCTTGCCGGTCAAGGCCGGGCAGCACCACGGCGCCCCGTGGCAGGCCGGCGACCACGCCCAAGAGGTCGGCGGTGGCGGGAATGCTGCCCGTCGATCCGGCGACGACAACGGGATCGACGGGCGGTTGGCGCCGCCATACATCGGCCTGGGCCGTGAGCAACAGGTTGCGGCGCCGGGCCGCGTCGACGCCGTCCTCGGCGGCCAGGATGGCGGGCCATCGTTCGGTGACAATTTTCATGAAATCGAGGGTGATCCGCCAATGGTCGGCGAAGTCGTCGGGGACCAGATCGGCCAGACCGTCGAAGGACAGGCGTTCGGTCTCCACCTGATCCAAGAGACGCGCCAGTTCGATGGCCAAGCGCGCCGCGTGATCGGGCGTCGTGCCTGGCGTTCCCAAGGCAAGGATAAGGCGCGTCAACAGCAGTTGGCGGCGCAGTCCCGAGAGAACCGGAGGTAGATTGAGGCCGCCCTCGGCTAAGTCTGTCTCTCCATCGCGCCATCCGGCGAGTGCCAGTTCGTCCTCGTCCATGTCGCCCAGCGCCACCAGCCGCGGCAACAAGGTGGGTCGGCCCTGGCGCAGGCGTAAGAAGGCCTCGCGCGCGCTGCGACATGCACGCCGGTTGGGCAGCAGGACCGTGGCCCGGGCCAGGGCCGCCGCCTCCCCACCGGCATCGGCCCACAAACCCGCCACCAGGGCGTCGACGAACGGCAACCCGGCCGGAATGGTGAAGACGCGTTCAGTGTCGATCATTGTGGCGCTCATCGCCGCTCCCTCGTGGCGTAGCGCAGCGAAAGATAGGTCTCGGCCTCGGCCAGGCCGTCCGGCGTGCCGACATGAAACCACTCGCCGTCGTGGACGACGCCATAGAGACGGCCTGCTTCGATGGCTTGGTCGTAGAGGCGGTTGAGCGAGAACGGTCCCGCCGGGGCGTCAGCGAAAAGGCGCGGATGGAGGATCTGGACACCGGTGAACAGAAAGGGCGCGACCTCGCATTCGGGGCGGCGGACCAGGCGGCCAAGGGGATCGGCCAGAAAGTCACCCCGCCCTCGGTAACCATAGGCGTCCACCGTCGCGTGGAGAAGCAGCAGGCCGTCCATGCGAGCATCGTCCCAGGCTTCGGCAAGGCGCTCCAAGGCCGGCTGGGGGCCGTCGAGCCATAAAACGTCGGCATTGGCCACCCAGAACGGTCCGTCGCCGAGGCGCGGTAGCGCCTTGGCGACGCCGCCTCCGGTCTCGAGAAGCTCTGCCTCGTGCGAAAATTCGATGGCCGGCTTGGAGCGCGGTGCTAAGTGTGCCTCGATCAAGGACCCAAGGTGGTGCAGATTGACCGTGACCTTGTCGACGCCAGCCTCTTCTAGACGGTCGAGAGCGCGGTCGAGGAGCGTGCGCCCGCCGACCTCAATCAGGGGCTTGGGCAGGGTTTCGGTGATGGGCCGCATGCGCAGTCCAAGGCCGGCGGCCAGCACCATGGCCGTCCCCGGGGCACGTTGATCACTCATGAGGCCACCGACGGGCGGATGGGGGAACGTGGCGTGCAAACCAATCGGCGACGGGGCCCAACGAAGGATAGCGGAGTGCCGCCTCTAGGAGCCGCCAGACCCGGGGGATGTGGATCAGGTAGTCGGGCTTCCCGTCGCGTTGACTCAACCGGGTGAAGATGCCGATCACCTTGGCGTGGCGCTGGGCGGCGAGAATCGCGTAGCTGTCATCGAAGCCCTGCCGGTCGAGGCCGGGAAAGGCGGCGCGGTAGCGCGTCTTCATGGCGTCGGCCAGTCCGGCGTCGATGTCGCGCCGGGCATCCTCCAGAAGCGACATCAGGTCATAGGCGGCGGGGCCGTCCAACGCGTCCTGGAAGTCGAGGAGACCGCAGGCGGCGACACCGTCGCGTCCGTCCAACCACATCAGATTGTCGACGTGATAGTCCCTGAGGACCAAAGTGCGGGGCTGGGCATGAAGGGTGGGTAAAGTGCTGCGCCAGGCTTCCGCGTATGAACGCCTGGCTTCCTCAGGTATCGGATGGCCGCTCGCCGCGGGCAGAGCCCAATCGATAAGAAGGTTGGCCTCGTCGATCAACGTCGCGTCATCGTAAGGGGCGAGACCGGCGGGAATGGCATCGTCGGGCGCCAAGCGGTGGAGATGGATCAGCACGTCCACCGCGAGGGCGTAGAGCGTGGATTCTTCCGGCTGCTGTTTCGTGGTGCCGTTCAAGATGCGCGTGTAGGTGGCGTCGCCCAGGTCTTCGATGACCAGGAATCCGTTTTTGGTGTCTTCGGCATGGACCTTGGGGGCGCTTAGGCCGAGGCGACGCAAATGACGGGCAATGGTAACGAAGGCGCGGGTGTTTTCATGGGGCGGCGGAGCGTCCATGAGGATGGCGTTGCGCGGACCGTCGTCAAGGCGCAGGTAGTGCCGGAACGAGGCATCGTTGGCCAGCCCGGCGCGACCGGCTCCACCCCATCCGGCGGTCTCCAGAAAGGCGTCGAGACGGCGCGCCCGGTCAGTCATGACGGGCCTCGGCGAAGGCGGCGGTGAGGCGGTCGCTCCACGCGCCATGCCCGGTTAGCCGGATCGCACGGGCGCCCGCCTGGGCAGCGTGCTTCAGGGCTACGTCCAGGTGATCGGGGGGTAGCCGGCCGCCCAGCCGGTCCGGCCATTCGATCAGGCTTATCCCTTCGGTGAAGGCTTCGTCAATGCCCAGTTCCCAGGCCTCGTCCGGGTGGGTCAGGCGATAGAGATCGAAGTGGTGGATGGTGGCGTCGCCGACGTCGTAAGTTTGGACCAGGGTGAAGGTTGGGCTGGGCACCTCTTCATAACCCGTCTCGGGTGCCCGGCGCGCGTGGATGAAGGCGCGGGCGAAGGCGGTCTTTCCCGAACCAAGCGGCCCGGAAAGCGCGATCACGTCGCCCGGCCGCGCCAATCGCGCCAAGCGCGCCGCCAGGTCCGCCGTGGCCACCTCGTCCGCCAGGTCGAGTGTTAAGAAAGCTTGGTCTGTTCGGGCTCCGTTCATGCCTGATCCTTGGTATGACCTTTGTAACCGCCGCCTAGGCGATGGGCAACCGGCTGTCAGGGCGTGGCGCCGGAGACGGGCAGGATGCATGTGACGGTGGTTCCCTTGCCGGCCCCAGAGGTCATTTCCACCCGCCCGCCGTGGAGCTCGACAAAGTGCCTGACGAGAGTCAGGCCGAGCCCAGAGCCGGCGCCGTCATCTTCGCGCGCCGGTCCGCGCTCAAAGGGTTGGAAAACCCGTTCATGATCGGCCCGGGGGATTCCGGCGCCGGAATCGGAAATCCGGATGATGACCTCTTCGTCGCTGCGCTCGGCGGCCAGCGCGACCTTGCCGCGTGGCGGCGTAAAAGCGACGGCGTTGCCCAAGAGGTTAAACACGACCTGGCGCAGGCGCTTAGTGTCGGCGACGATCCAACCGATATCCGGCGCACAGTCGAATGTGACGGCGAGGGCCTTGCGCCGGGCGCGTTCGCGGATCAGGCCGAGGACGCCGGTCAGCATGCTGTGCAGGTCGACGGTGTCGATTTCAAGGGCCATGCGTCCGGCGTCGATTGTGGCCAGGTCCAGGATGTCGCTGACGATCGCCATCAGGGTGCGGGAGGCCTCTAAAATACCTTCGCTGTATTCCTTTTGGCGCCGGTTGAGCTTGCCGAAGTACTCCTCGCTCAGGACCTCGGCAAAGCCCATGATGGAAGTTACGGGCGTGCGCACCTCGAACGACACGTTGGCGATGAATTCAGACTTCAGGCGGTCGGCGTCTTGCAGGGCCTCGGCGCGGTCGCGCAGCGCGCTCTCTACTTTGTAGCCGTCGGTGACGTCCATGTAACTGAGCAGCACGCCGCCGTCGGGGAGAGGCACGCTGGCGTGTTGCAGCACCGTATCGTCGTTGCGCATCAGGCGGCCCGAGCCCGCCTCGCGGCTCATCAGGCGGGCGATGAGGCGTTCCTTGTGGACCTCCCAGTCGGCAATGGAGGCAAGAAAGGGGCGCGTGCATTCGATAAAGTCGGCGATGTGGGTGTCTTCGTCCAGGCTCCCGGGTTCCAGGTTCCACAGGAGGGCAAAGGCAGGATTATTGAGTCTCAGGCGTCCGTCGCCGCCGAACACCGCGATGCCTTCATAAAGGTTATCCAGGGTCTCGCGCTGCACGGCGGTCAGTGACTTGAACGAACGCTCCAGGGTCAGGCGGTCGGTGACGTCCTCGTAAGTCAGCACTAGGCCGCCCAGGGGATGGGGGCTTGCGATGCAGCGCAAGGTGGCGCCATCGGGAAGATGCATCATGGTTTCGACCGAAGCCCCAAGCGCCGTGAACTGGGTCAGTTGCTCTTCGCGGAAGGCGCGAAAGTCGGCAAATTCCGGCAAGCGGCGGTGTTCGCGGAGTTGCCCAAGGATCTCGCCAAGCGGGGGTCCGGCGGAAAGCCAGTCTCGATCAAGGCGCCACAATTCGGCATAGGCCCTGTTGAAAAAGGTCAACCGGGTGTCGGCCGAGAAGATGGCGACCGCCGTGGCCAAATTCTCAAGCACCAGATTGTGGGCCGCCAAATTGTTCGTTGTCGTCCGGGCGTCGTCATCGGGCGAGCGGTCGATGGCGAAACCGAGCGTCTGGGAGCCGCCGGGCAACGGAGTCTCGGTGATGTCGAACACGCGCTCGTCATCGCCCTGGGTCACGATATGCCGTTCGCTAACGCCGCGTTCTTCCGATTGTGCCCGCGCCGCCAGGGCCTTGGCCGGTGCGGCCCGGGCAATACCGTTGCCGGCTTGGTTGACGAAGGCGGGTTCCAGCTCGGCGTCGCGCAGCCAGACGGGAAAGGGCAGGGTGTCGAGGAGGACGCGCAGCGCATCGTCTTCGCCGCCGGGTGCCGTCGCCTCGATCAGGTGGGTTGCGTCGCGCATCCAAACGACATCGGCCAAGGGCTGTCCATGGACGTCGGCGGCGCGCCCCCCGACGGCATGGACGGAGCGCCTGGCGCCATCCAGCGGCAGGACCAGCTCGAAGGCCAGGCCCTCGCCACGCAGGCGGTCCACCGCGTCCGAAAGGGCCGATTGGGCGTCACCTTCGAAGCGCTCGAGCACGTCGGCGAATGCGGCCCCGGTGCCGGCGCCAAGGTCGAGAAGTACGGCAAGGCGGCGCGAACAGCTTTCCTGGCCATTGGCGTGGTCCCAGGAATAACGGCCGTCCGGGGCCGCCGCCAGCATCTGGCGTCCGGCCTCGGCCTCCTCGGCGGCGCGCCGGTGCGCCCGTTCCGCCACCGCCCGCCGGCGGCCCTGCCACCAGGCAAGCGCCAGGGCGGGCACAGCCAACCCGAGAGCACCGAGCGCCGCGGCGGTAAGCGGCTCCATCACCGAACCAACACCGCCGCCGCCCCGAAGGAATTGAAGACGTCCAAGGCCACGGCGGAATGTTATGCTTTTCGCGGGGGTTTGAGAAGCACTGGCGCTGCAGATTTCCCATATCTTCGGTAGCGGTAGAGAAACCGTGCACTAGATGATGAAAGGGCTATCGCGGACACATTGGATTATCTAGGATGGCGCCCGCCCGCATCACCACGCGGCGGCGGCCTTTAAATCCTTATCAACCGTGACCGGCTTTGCGAAACCCATGACCCTGGCCAACCGCGAAATCTCCAAGCGCCGCACCTTTGCCATCATTTCCCATCCCGATGCCGGCAAGACGACGCTGACGGAAAAACTCCTGCTGTTCGGCGGCGCCATCCAGATGGCGGGTGCGGTGAAGGCGCGCCGCCAAGCCCGCAACACCCAGTCCGATTGGATGAGGGTGGAGGCGGAGCGCGGCATTTCGGTCGCCTCTTCGGTAATGACGTATGAATTCGGCGGCTGCACCTTTAATCTTTTGGACACGCCGGGCCACGCCGACTTTAGCGAGGACACCTACCGCACCCTGACGGCTGTTGATTCCGCCATCATGGTCATCGACGCGGCAAAGGGGATCGAGGAACAGACCCGCAAGCTGTTCGAAGTTTGCCGTTTGCGCGACGTCCCCATCATTACCTTCATCAACAAGATGGACCGTGACGGACGTGATCCGTTCGATCTATTGGATGACATCGAGCAATCCCTCGCCCTCGACGTTACGCCGGCCAGCTGGCCGATCGGTATGGGGCGTGAGTTTTTGGGCTGCTACAACGTCCTTGAAGACGGGCTTTTGCTGCTTGGCAAGGGCCAGGTGGCGGGGGGCGAAAAGGACGATGGCGAAGCCCTTGATGTCTGCACCGGACTTGATGACGCGAAACTGGACGCCTTGCTGCCCGATCACGCGGTTGCCAAACTGCGCGACGATATTCCCATGGCGAAGGGACTGTGCCCGGAGTTTGATTTGCAAACCTACCGCGAGGGGCATCTCAGCCCGGTCTATTTCGGCAGCGCCCTCAACAACTTCGGCGTCCACGAGCTGCTCAAAGGCTTGATCGGCATGGCGCCGCCGCCCCAAGCGCGCATCGCCGAAGAGCGCACCGTCTCGCCCGATGAAGAAAGCGTCAGCGGCTTCGTCTTCAAGATCCAGGCCAACATGGACCTCAAGCACCGCGACCGGATCGCCTTTGTCCGTCTATCGTCGGGTCACTTCAAGCGCGGCATGAAGCTGTTGCACGTGCGCAACGGCAAGCAGATCAACCTGCACAATCCGCAATTGTTCCTGGCCCGCAACCGGGAAATGGCCGAAGAGGCCTGGGCCGGCGACATCATCGGCATCCCCAACCACGGCAACCTGCGCATTGGCGACACCTTGACCGAGGGCGAGACGCTCAATTTCTCAGGCATCCCCAGTTTCGCCCCCGAAATCCTACAGAGTGTCCATCCCCAAGACCCCATGCGCGCCAAGCACTTGGGCCGGGCCCTGCGCCAACTGGCCGAAGAAGGCGTCGCCCGGGTCTTTCGGCCGCGCAACGGGCGCGACTGGGTCGTCGGCGTCCTTGGTGTCCTGCAATTCGAGGTCATGGCCGACCGTATCCGCACCGAATACGACGTCCAGGCGCGTTTCGAGCAGACGGAGCTTCACACCGCGCGGTGGATCGAGGCCGACGACGAGCGGACACTGAAGAAATTTATCGACGCCAATGGCGACGCCATCGCCGACGACCATGACGAGGCGCCGGTTTTCATGGCGCGCAACGCCTGGCATCTGGATGACGCGATCAAAAACGCACCCGAGATCCGCTTCCTCAAGGTCAAGGAACATACCCGTTAGGGGGTGTGAAGAAAAGTCCTTCGCTGGCGCTTAAGTCGTACTTTTCTTCAAAGTTGACAATGGGAATGGCGTGCTTGAGGCGACCCGCCGAGCCGCCTCAAGGGCCGATTTGGCCGTTTTGATACCGGGAAAAGTACACCGAGCCGAAGGCGAGGGACTTTTTCACGACCGACCCGCCCCTTAATACCGGTAATAGTCCGGCTTGTAGGGCCCTTCGGCGGGGACGCCGATGTAGGCGGCCTGTTCGTCGGTCAGGGTGGTGAGGCGGACGCCGAGCTTGTCGAGGTGCAGGCGCGCCACTTTCTCGTCGAGGGTCTTGGGCAGGACGTAGACCTTGTTTTCGTACTTGTCGGCGTTGGTCCACAGCTCGATTTGGGCCAGTACCTGGTTGGTGAACGACGCGCTCATCACGAAGCTGGGGTGGCCGGTGGCGCAGCCCAGGTTCACCAGCCGTCCTTCGGCAAGCAAGATCAGGCGCTTGCCGTCGGGGAATTCGATCTCGTCGACCTGCGGCTTGACGTTGTGCCACTTGAGGTTCCTGAGTGCCGCGACCTGGATTTCTGAATCGAAGTGGCCGATGTTGCTGACGATGGCGCGGTCCTTCATCTTGCGCATATGCTCAATGGTGATGATGTCGGCGTTGCCGGTGGCGGAGACGAAGATATCGGCGCTGGCCGCCACTTCGTCCATGGTCGTCACCTGGTAGCCCTCCATCGCCGCTTGCAGGGCGCAGATGGGGTCGATCTCGGTGATCAGGACCCGCGCCCCTTGGCCCGAAAGGGCCTGGGCGCAGCCTTTGCCCACGTCGCCATAGCCGCAGACCACCGCCACCTTGCCCGCCAGCATGACGTCGGTGGCCCTTTTCAGGCCGTCGACCAAGCTCTCGCGACAGCCGTAAAGATTGTCGAACTTGGATTTGGTGACCGAATCGTTGACGTTGAAGGCGGGGACCTTGAGGGCACCTTTTTGCTCCATCTCATAAAGCCGGTGGACGCCGGTCGTCGTTTCCTCCGACAGGCCGCGCACGTCACCCATCAGATCGGCGTGCTCGTCGTGCATGATAAGGGTCAGGTCGCCGCCGTCGTCCAACAGCATGTTGGGCCGCCAGCCGTCGCGGCCCGTGATGGACTGTTCGACGCACCACACGTACTCTTCCTCGGTCTCGCCCTTCCAGGCAAAAACGGGAATTTCGCGTGCCGCCATGGCGGCCGCCGCGTGATCTTGGGTAGAGAAAATGTTGCACGAGCTCCAGCGCACCTCGGCGCCTAGCGCGATCAGGGTCTCGATGAGCACGGCGGTCTGTACGGTCATGTGCAAACAGCCGACGATGCGCGCGCCCTTAAGGGGTTGGGCGGCGCCGTATTCCTGGCGCAACGCCATCAGACCGGGCATTTCGGTCTCGGCAATGACGATTTCCTTGAGTCCCCACTCGGCGAGTGAGGGGTCGGCAATCTTAAAGTCGGAAAACGAGCTCATCGTGAACTATCTCCTGGCAACGAATTTGGGGGAGCGGCGGCGGGTGTTAGCCATCATATAGTGCACCGGCGGGCAACCCTCAACACTCTTCGAAGTTGTCCGTGATCAGATCGCATAGGGCCTCAACGGCGGCCGCGGCCTGATCGCCCTCGGCGTTGATCTCAATCTCGGTTCCCGGCCCTGCGGCCAGCATCATCAAACCCAGGATGGAGCCCCCCGAAACGGCCTGTGCGCCCTTGCTGACGGTGACGCGGGCATCGAAGAGGGCCGCGGTTTTGACGAAGCGCGCTGCGGCGCGGGCGTGTAGTCCGCGCTGGTTGTTGATGACGATGGTTCGTCCGATCACCTGGGGTGGCGCCGCCCCATCGTTCTGGCTCACTTCTTCTCCTGAGCCAGCAATTGCGAGGCGACGTTGATGTACTTGCGTCCGGCTTCCTGGGCGCTGGCCACGGCATCGGCCAGGGATTCGGTCTCGCGTACGCTGGCCAGTTTGATCAGCATGGGAAGATTGACGCCGGCGATCACCTCGACATTGGCCTTATCCATGATCGAGATGGCCAGGTTCGACGGCGTGCCACCGAACATGTCGGTCAACAGCACGACGCCCTCGCCCTGGTCGGCCTCGGCGACTTGCTCCAGGATTTGAACGCGCCGCTGTTCGATGTCGTCGTCGGGGCCGATGCAGACAGTGCCGATGTGGGCTTGCTGGCCGACTACGTGTTCAAGGGCGGCAATGAATTCTTCGGCTAGACGGCCGTGAGTGACCAATACCATTCCGATCATGGGGCGGTAACTCCTTGCTCCCTGTCCACGTCGCGGTGGTGCAGTTGCACCCGTTGATCCAGGCTTGCCAGCCAGGCGCCAAGCCGCTCGGCGACGAAGACCGAGCGGTGGCGGCCGCCGGTGCAACCGACGGCGATGGTCAAATAGCTCTTGCCCTCGGCAATGTAGCGCGGCAGCAGAGGTCCCAAAAGACCGGTCAGACCGTCGAAGAACTGCTGATATCCGGCGGTGTCGGCGATGAAGTCCGCCACTGCCTCGTCGCGCCCCGTCAACGGCTTGAGACCGGGGTCGTAGTGCGGGTTGGTAAGGAAGCGCACGTCGAATACCAAGTCGGCGCCGCGCGGCAGGCCCAGGCGATATGAAAACGAGGTGACGAAAACGTTCAAGCCCGGTTCCGAATCGGGGTCGTAGGTGCCGCGCAATATGCGCTTGAGGTCCCCCGGACTTAGGCCTGTGGTATCCAAGACCACTTCGGCGCGGTCGCGCAAGTTCTCCATCAACGCGCGCTCGCGGGCGATGCCGTCGGCCACCGGCCGGTCAGCGGCGAGCGGGTGGCGGTGGCGGGTCTCGGCATAGCGCCGGCGCAGCTCGTCGTCGTCGCAGTCGAGGAACAAGACTTGGACCTCGACCTCGCTTTCATCGCGCAGGCGGTCGATCTCTTGACGAAACGGCTCAACCCCAAAGTCACGGGTGCGGATGTCGATGCCGATGGCCAGCGGACGCCGGAATCCGCGCGCCTGAAAGTCGCGCTGGCCGGGCAGCACCAGACTGCTCAACAAGACCAGGGGAACGTTGTCCACCGCTTCGTAGTCCATGTCCTCAAGCGCTTTCAGCGCCGATGTTTTGCCGGCTCCCGACATGCCGGTGACCAGAAGTACGCGCACCTTGTCGTCGCCCGCCAGCGTCGAGTTCGGCGAGGTGGCGGGGATGTTTGGCGCGGGCTCACTCATGGGGCGGCATTATATCGCCTTTGGCGATGCGAACCGCAAGCCGAACCTTGGCCGCGGCCGAGGCCTCGAAGGGCGCCAACCGCCACAATGGAAAGGCGAGTCCCAGAAATTCACAGGTCCCAGCCTCGGCCATGCGCTCGACGGAAGCGGCGGGGACGAGGTCCAAAACCAGGCCGAGCGGTACAGTCTCGCGGTGCTCTAAGCGCAGCACGCCAAGTCCGCGCACCTCGATCAGGCCGGCGATTTCAGATGGCGGCGAGACGGTGAGCTGGCCGCTGTCAAGGGTCAGTTCGGCGCGGTCGTCGGCGACCAGACGGGCGCCATCTGAAATCAGGCGCAGCGCCAGGTCCGACTTGCCGCTTCCTGGAGGGCCGCGCAAAAGCACACCCACTCCGTCCACGTCGATGCAGGTGGCATGGACTTGAACCATCACGGGAGTGAGCCTGGAACCCCCGTCGACGGCTGTCAACCGCGATTGCCGCGGAACCCGAGCGCCGGCAGGCGCGCAGTGAAACGGGCACCCGCCACGTCGCCCCCAGCGCGGCGGCGGTTGGCGGCGTCGAGGGTGCCGCCGTGGGCCTCGACGATCTGCTTGGAGATGCTGAGGCCCAACCCTGAATGGCGGCCGAATTTTTCGCTTTCCGGGCGATCGGAATAGAAACGCTCGAAGATCGCTTCTTCCTTGCCGTCGGGCAGCCCCGGCCCGTCGTCGTCGATCTGGATCTCGATCCATCCGTTGTACAGCGCCGCGCGCAGGGTCACGATGCCGTCCCTAGAACTAAACGAGAAGGCGTTGGCAAGGAGATTGCGGAACACCTGTACCAGGCGATCCTCGACGCCGTTGACGAGCAACGCCGTCCCTTCGGGAATCTCGAGACGAAACTCCGGCCCCGGCCCTTTCCGGGTTGCCCGGTGGACCTCGGCCATGGCGGTCAACATGGGGGCGAGGTCCACGGTTTCGGCTTCGTCATGGGACAGCTCGGTATCGAGACGCGAAGCGTCCGCGATGTCGCTGATCAGGCGGTCGAGACGCTGAACGTCTTCTTGGATGATGGTCATAAGACGCCGCTGTTGCTCGGGGTTGTCGATGCGCGTCGCAGTCTGGACGGCGCTGCTGAGAGAGGTCAGCGGATTTTTAATCTCATGGGCAACGTCGGCGGCGAAGCGCTCTATGGCGTCCATGCGCTGCCACAAGGCGTCGGTCATGTCGCTGAGTGCGGCGGCCAGCTCGCCCACTTCGTCGCGGCGCTTCGCGAGATCGGGGATTTCGGTCTGGCGGCCACGGCCGCTTCGCACGCGCTCGGCGGCAAGGACCAGATGGTGGATGGGATTGGCGATGGTGCTGGCCAGATAAATCGACAGTAGTACCGTCACGCCGAGCGCCACCCCGAAAGCCTTGAGGATGCCGAGCCTGACGTCGGCCAGGGCGGCGTTAATGTCGCGCCCGTCCTTGGAAAGCATTAAAGCGCCCAGTACCTGTTTATAGCGCTGCACGGGAACCGCGACGATGAGGATGATGCCGGTATGTCCGCCGGCGCGCACCGACCGTGCATCCTCGCCCGCCAACGACCGCGCCGCCTCTGCATAATCGCCGGCTCGCTGTACCGCCTTTTCCCGATAGGGCTCTAACGTTTCGTTGCCGAGCCATCCATTGACCAGCCGGTCGTACAGTTTCAGCACCGTGCTCATCGGCCCTTTTTTGTCGTCGGGGGGAGGAAGTTCCTCAATCTGTACGGCACCGCCGGGACCGGTCAGCCGACGGCTGTCCGCCAGCAAAGTGCCGCCGTCGTCGAACAACCGCGCCCGGGTGCCGGTGGCAAGGGCCAGGCGGCGCACCATCTGACGCGAGATGCCGGTATCGAGGCGCTGTCGGGGCGCGGTGGCCAAACCGACGGCGCCCTCGCCAAGGGCGCCGGCGAACATCTCGGCCTGGATATCGAGGGCGGTAAGCTCGGCGTCGATCAAGTTGCGCCGGTAGGTGCCCAGATAGAGCAGCCCGGCGACCAGAATGGCAAGCGCCAACACGTTCACCGCCAGAATGCGCCTCGTGATCGGCGACAGGGCGCGCCGTTTGCGCCGAATGGTGACCCCCCTGGTCATGCTTCTTTTCTTGGCCTCCCCTCTTGGGCCCCCCCTTTAATCTTCGCGGAAGCGGTATCCTATTCCGTAAAGGGTTTCGATCTGGGCAAAGTCGGGATCGATATCCTTGAACTTCCTGCGTAACCGCTTGACGTGGCTGTCGATGGTACGGTCCTCCACGTAGATGTTCTCCCCGTATGCGGCGTCGATCAACTGGTCGCGGTTCTTAACGTGACCTGGGCGAGCGGCCAATGCCTTGACGAG
>JASLZL010000069.1 GCA_030754885.1 Rhodospirillales bacterium
AACTCCAGCTTCAGCCGACGGTCAAAACCGAGCCTCAAAACCCCTGCTTCCCTTTCACCCATCGGGTGAGCCATGTCAGCACCCCAAATCCGCCTATAATGTTATGATTCTTATACCAGAATCCGGGTGCGGTGTCGTCAAATTACACGGTCATCTGGGCAATGCGGGCTGATAGCGCGAAGCCAGTGCCACGTTGCCTTCGATGAGTTGACGGATGGCGGCCGCCGGTATCAGGCAGATGCGACACAGCGTAAGCGCGGTTGCCGTGGCCGCGTGGGGCGTCTCGGAGAAGAAACTGCGATAGCCGATGGTTTCCCCCGGCAAGACCACGCACAGTACGGTTTCGTTGTCAAAGGAGTCGAATTGCTTGAGCACCATGTGGCCGCTTTGGACGCAATACAGCCCCGTCGGATTGTCATCTTGGCGGAACATGCTCTCGCCGGGCCGGTAGAGGCTCGGCCGCCGGGTCTTGTCGAGATACGCGCGTTCCGAATCGTCAAGTACAGACCATTCAGAATCGGGGTGCGCCCAGCACGCCTTACAATCAAATCGTAAGGTTTCGGATTTCTCCATTCGTCGCTCTCCAGGGACAGCGAATCCGAGGTTTCGATCTATTAACTTAGAGACGCAGATCAAGTTTCAATTTGATCTGGATCATGCACAAATTTTTTTAATTCAGGAAGTCACTTTCTTGATATTCGGCGAAAAAAAGGAAATGACCGCGTCTACGGCACCTCCCATTTCTTGTGCCAGACCCACCAGACTGATAGCGTCGGCCATTGAAATGGCCCCCAATGAAGAACGTCGCAAGTGGGAGTGCTGAATGGAAAAGGAAACTTTTCCGGCCGGGGCTGTCGCGTTCCGCAATGGCGACGATGACAGCCTGCCCGATAGACCGTTGCCAACTTTGAGGAGCACGATGCTTAGAAAGGCGGCTCTCATACTGGCCTTGGGCCTGACGGTGATGTCGCCTGCCCTGCCGGCAGGGGCCGCTAAGGATGAACTGGTGATCGGCATCACCCAGTTTCCATCCACCTTTCATCCTAATATCGACGCCATGATGGCTAAGTCCTACGTGTTGGCCATGACGCGACGCCCGTTTACGGCCTACGACAAGGACTGGCAGTTGATTTGTATGCTGTGCACCAAACTGCCCACTATCGAAAACGGACTCGCCCAGCCCGAAAAAACTCCCGACGGCAAGCAAGGAGTCGCGGTGACATTTACCATCCGCCCCGACGCCCGCTGGGGCGATGGCCGGGCGGTTACTTCGGCGGACGTCGTTTTCACGTGGCAGGTGGGCCGCCACCCGATGACCGGGGTGGGCGACATGGAATTCTACCGCAGCCTCTATTCCATTGACGTGAAGGACGATAAGACCTTCACCATGCATTTCGATAAGCTAACCTTTAGTTATAATGATATCAGTGGATTAAGGCTAATTCCTAAGCATTTAGATCACATCCCATTCGGCAAGCCCGCGGAGTACAAGAACCGCACATTCTTCGATACCGACACTACCAACGAAGGCCTGTATTTCGGCCCTTACCTGATCGACACGGTGGTGCCCGGCTCGCACATCGTGTTGGCGCCAAACCCCACGTGGTGGGGTACCAAGCCGCGCTTCAAGCGAATCGTGGTGCGCGTCGTCGAGAACACGGCGGCGTTGGAGGCCAACCTGTTGTCCGGCGCTATCGACATGATTGCCGGCGAGCTTGGCTTAACTCTGGATCAGGCCATCGCTTTTGAGAAGCGCCACAAAGAGCGTTTCGACGTCCTATACAAGGCCGGTCTCATATACGAACATATCGACCTCAACCTCGACAACCCAGTCCTCAAGGACAAGCGGGTGCGTAAGGCTCTGATCCACGCCATCGACCGCGAGGCGATCAGCCAACAACTCTTCGCCGGCCGCCAGCCCGTAGCCCATTCCAGCGTTAACCCACTCGACTGGGTCTATGACAAGGATTTGCCGAAGTACGCCTACGATCCGAAAAAGGCGTCGCGCTTGCTGAACGAGGCCGGATGGTCGGTGAGGCGCGGCGGGTTCCGCTATAATGCCAAGGGCGAGCGCCTGGCCCTGGAAATCATGACCACGGCCGGCAATCGCTCACGCGAATCGGTCGAGCAAGTCCTGCAAAACCAATGGAAGCGAATCGGTATCGATCTTCGCATCCGTAACGAACCAGCACGGGTATTTTTCGGCCAGACCGTGACCGAACGACGCTTCAAGGGTCTGGCCATGTTCGCCTGGATCAGCGCCCCCGAGAGCGTGCCCCGCACGACCCTCCATTCAGCCCACATTCCCAAACCAGAGAACAACTTTGCCGGCCAAAATTATACTGGTTTCGTCAATGCCGAGATGGACGAACTCCTGGAACGCATCGAAGTCGAGTTGGACCGCAAGAAGCGGCGCGCGCTGTGGTCCCGTCTGCAACAGATCTATGCCGACGAACTGCCTGTGATCCCGCTCTACTTCCGCGCAAATCCTTTCGTCGTGCCCAAATGGTTGAAGGGTATCCAGCCCACCGGCCACCAGTTCCCGACGACGCTGTGGATAGAAAACTGGCGGGTAGAGTAAAGGCCGCACCATTCGCCTGATGGACGGTGAGCCGCGGATTCGCTACCATTCTCGCAAAATTTCAATAGAGAGGTTGGCAATGAAACGTGGCATGAACTTGGCATTGTTCGTTTGGACCGCCGTCCTTTGGGCTGGCATAGCCGTTGCAGCCGAGACGCCATCCATCACCAAAATAGACATCTCGCGGAATCAATCGGTGATGGGGCACGAATTTCTGCTCTTACCCGGCCCCCAACAGGTAGCCCTGGTGTGGGGTATTACCGCCGGCCAGGAGCAGAGCGCACAACGAATCCTGAGCGTCCTTTTCCATCTGCGAAACCGTTATCCGGCCGATTTCCTGGACGACCTGATCGGCGCCGTTAGAACCTTTCCGCACGGCTGCAATTGCACGGCCAAGGACGGCTGCAAGGCGATCGAGAACCGGCGCGCCACCCGCGACCTGGTGATCGACTACCTGAAGGACGACGAACTCAGGAAGGACCAGAAGCTGGAGCACATCGTCAACTTCGCCCTCGCCGCCTACTGCCGCTGATAGAGCGCGTCATCGAGCGAGGAAAGCGCAAGGTCACTATAGTTCCCGTTCCTTCGTGGCTCGTGATGGCCATGTCCCCGCCGAGCTCGTGCATCAATTTGTTGACGATGAAGAGACCCAGGCCCGTGCCCTTGTCGCCGTGCGGCGAAACCGTGGACTGATATGCCTTTTGTATACGCAATATCTGATGGCTCGGGATCCCCCTGCCGCTGTCGCGGATGACCAAGACAACGGCTTCCTCTGATTCGTCCAAGTGGGCATCAATGACCACCTTGCCGCCCCGGGGCGTGAACTTGATGGCGTTGGAGAGCAGATTGGTCATCACCCGGTACAGGTGCTGGGGAACGGCGTGGATCAGTGGAAAATTGGGCGTTACCTTGGTTTCCAGGACGATCCCGCGCTTCTGCGCCTGTTGGGAGAAGAGAGATTGAATCTCGTCGACGAGGCGGCCCATGTCGACGTCCTCGAATTCCTCTTCTCGCGGTTCCGCCTCGTTGTCGAGAGCCTTGCCCCGCGCCCTGTCGAGGTTGGTCTGGCAGAATTCCAACAGCCTCAACGCCGAGACGTGGAGAACGTCGACATATTCCTTGAAGGTATCGGAATCGATGGGACCCAACAGATCGTCCCTGATTAACCTGCTGAAGGAGATAATGGCGATGAGAGGGTTTTTCACGTCATGGGAGAATTCGGCGATGCGATGGTCCATCGCTTCCTTCAGGCGCTCCTCCCGTTCGATGGAAACCTCAAGGGCAGCCTCCGCCGCCCTTAGGGCACTCCTCGCCTCGGCCAGGGATTTTATTTTGGCCGGTGTCTTCTTCGCCATCATCTCCACGGCTTTGTCCGGGGTGCAACAAAACGCGACGGGATCGTGGTCTCCACGCGCAAAGGTAGCATGATAGTACAGTAGGATGTCGACGGAAAGAACGCCTTTGCTCTGCGGTGCCACGGTGGTCAATAATCGGCACCATGAAGGATCCGTTTGAAAGCATAACGGCGGGGGCCGTGCCATGACCCGTTATCTGGCGGGACGACTGGTGCAATCGGCCGTCGTCCTTGGCCTGATGTCCTTCGTCATTTACGCCCTCATGGGATTGATGCCGGGCGACCCGGTCGACCTGATGATCAGCGCCGACCCCAAGATCACGTCCGACGACGCCGTTCGCCTGCGCCAGCTCTACGGCCTCGACCGGCCCATCGTCGAGCGCTACGCCAATTGGCTCGGCGCGGCGCTGGGCGGCGATCTGGGCTATTCGCGCCTGCATACCAAGCCGGTATTGGCGGTTCTGGGTCCGGCGCTTGGCAACACGCTTGTCTTGCTCGGCGCCAGCTTCGTCTTGTCCCTTGCCATTGGGCTGCCGGCCGGTATCG
This sequence comes from Rhodospirillales bacterium, assembly GCA_030754885.1. Classification (GTDB taxonomy): domain Bacteria; phylum Pseudomonadota; class Alphaproteobacteria; order Rhodospirillales; family JASLLZ01; genus JASLLZ01. The sequence goes on from JASLZL010000069.1 coordinate 4,482, forward strand.
CGGCGGCACGCCGGCCCTATTCGAAAACCGATTACGCCATCAACCTGCTGGCCTTCGGCGGCATCTCCGTCCCGCCCTTCTGGCTGGCCCTGCTGCTGATCATGGTTTTCGCCGTCATTCTGGGCATCCTGCCGGCCGGCGGCATGGGGACCGTGGACCAGGCGGGATTTTGGGATACAGCGCGCTTCGTCGTCCTGCCAGTGGCCAGCCTGACCATCGCCAGCGTCGGCGGCCACACCCGATACATGCGCGCCTCCATGATCGAGACCCTGCGCCAAGATCACATCCGAACAGCACGCGCCAAGGGATTGAGTGAGGGGCGCATCGTTGTTGTCCACGCGCTGCGCAACGCCCTCATTCCGGTTGTCACCATCGTGGCGCTGGATTTCGGGTACTTGTTTTCAGGCGCGCTGATCACCGAAACCATTTTCGCCTATCCCGGCATGGGCAAGCTGATCTTCGATTCCATCATGGGCAACGATTTCAACATGGCCTTGGTGGCGCTTTTGTTCGCAACCTTCCTCACTCTTGCCGGCAGTCTGCTGGCCGACTTCGCCTACGTTACCATCGATCCCCGCATTTCATTCCGCGAGGTTGAGACATGAGAGGCCAGGGCATGTTCTCCCTGACCCTAGGCCGGTTCTTCCGCCATCGCCTTGCGCTGGGCAGTGCTGGGGTCGTCTTGGCGCTCGCCCTGGCCGCGATTGCGGCACCCGTGGTCGAAGCGGCGCTTGGCACCGGAGCCGAGACCGTTGACCTGTTCAACCGCTTTGCCGCGCCGTCGGCCGCCCACCCCCTGGGTACCGACGACTTGGGACGCGACGTATTGGTGCGTCTTCTCTATGGCGGGCGGGTATCTTTGTTCGTCGGCATTACGGCCGCCTTGGCCGCCGCCGTCATCGGCACAATTATTGGGCTGGCATCGGGCTACTATGGGGGCCGTCTCGATGCCATTCTCATGCGCTTTACCGACGCCATCATCGCCCTGCCCCTGCTTCCGCTTCTGATCGTCTTGGCGGCGCTGGATCTGGGCAAGCTGGGACTCCCCGAGGCCTTCGTTACTTCCGAGAACGTCAGCCTCTACCGCATTGTCGTCATCGTCGCGGTGGTCGGTTGGACGACCGTCGCGCGTTTGGTGCGAAGTGCCGCCCTGACGCTTAGGGAACGGCCGTTCGTGCTTGCTGCCCACGCCCAGGGCGCCGGGGCCTTGCGCGTCATGACTGTCCACATCCTGCCCAACCTGGCATCGCCCATTGTCGTGGCGACGACCCTGTCGGCGGGGAACGTAATCTTGTTGGAATCAGTCCTCAGCTTTCTCGGACTCGGCATCCAGCCGCCGATTCCGAGCTGGGGTAATCTTCTTACCAACGCCCAGGAACTCATCTGGTCGGCGCCGGCGCTGGCTTTTTATCCTGGTATCCTCATCTTCATCACCGTCATCGCCCTCAACTTCCTCGGCGACGGTCTGCAAGACGCCCTCGATCCCAAGTCTTTGGAGCGCTGAGGTTCAGACTTTCTCCGGCGGAGCAAGATCGGCGAGCCGCTGATCAATATCGGCGGCGGTCGGCAGACTGGGTTGAGCACCGGCCGTCATGCAAGCGAGCCCGCCGGCGACACTAGCGCGATGCAGGGCATGTGCCGCATCGCCGCCCCCATCAAGGCTGGCTGCAAAAACACCGACAAAAGCATCGCCGGCGGCCGTTGCGTCGACGGCGCCGACGGGCATGGCACCGATCCGCCACATACCGTCAGCAAGGCATGCAACGGCGCCCTGGGCCCCCAGGGTGACGATGCAGGCGGTCGAGTAACGATCGGCCAAATCGCGCGCTACGCCTAGGGAATCGTTAGTCTCAAGTCCGGCCAACCCTGCCAACATGGCCGACTCGATCTCGTTGACCAACAGATAATCCACCACCTTCAGAGACTTCGCCGGCACCGCCGCCGCCGGCGCGGCATTGAGCAATACCCGTGCGCCGGCCGCCCGGGCTCGCTTAACCAGCTTCCAATTCTCGTCGAGCCGCACCTCCATTTGCAGAACCAACGTTGTCTGCGACGTCAAGACATCGTTCCCCACTTGATCAGAACGGGTTTCCAGGTTGGCGCCGGCGGCAATAGCGATCTGGTTCTCGCCCTCTCGGTCAACGCAAACAGCGGCGCAACCCGTCGGCGACGCGACGCGTGCCACCCTGTTGGTTCCAACTCCCGCATCGGTCAAACCCGAGATCAGCATTTCACCGAAAGCATCCTTGCCGACAGTGCCTGTCATCTCCACATCGGCGCCACTGCGCGCCGCCGCCACCGCCTGGTTAGCACCCTTACCGCCAGGAATGACCATGACATTAGGGCTCGCCACGGTCTCACCCGGACGCGGCAAGGCAACGACTGGGAAGACTAAATCGGCTATCAAGGAACCAAAGACGACAATCATCGGGGAAACCGGGCGGCGCCCTGCGCTCTCAGTGAGACATCATGACCGGCATGGTCATGTGCTGGAGAATGGAGCGTGTCAACCCGCCGAGGATCAGTTCGCGCCAGCGCGAGTGGCCGTAAGCCCCCATGACCAGAAGATCTGTGCCACGGGATGCCGCCTGTGACAGCAACATATCGCCGGCGTCAATGTCGTCGGCGTAGACGTGCTGTGCTTCGGCCTTTACGCCATGTCGGGCTAGGTGCTGACAAATGTCGGCACTGGGAATGTCGCCATGACCTTGCGGTCCGCCCTTGGGATTGATGGCTAGGACGTCGACGTACTTCGCCGTTGTCAGCAGGGGCAAGGCATCGTGGACGGCGCGGGTGGCCAAGCGGCTGGCGTCCCAGGCAATCATAATACGCTCGCCCACTTTGGCATAGGAACCCACGTAAGGTACCACCAGGGCCGGCCGGCCGATCGACAAGATTAGATGGTCGGGCATGTCGGTGCCGATCTCGTCGGGATGACGTTGGCCGACCACGACAACGTCGCAATAGCGTGCATGGAGGGCAGTGACATCGCTCACGTTGCCCACCCCGTAGCGCCATTCATAAGTGTCCGTCATCGAAACATTTGGGACGCCTGGGTCTGTTTCGTAACAGAGGATCTGTCTCATCTTGGATTGATGTTAAGCCGCTTGGCGTTGATGGTTCAAGCGGCGTTTCTGGATGGTCAGTGTCTTGATCATTTTTCTCCTTTCGATGATGGCTGTGTCGCGCCCGAAGTAAACGTCGGCCGGCGTGACGTTGGCGAGGCTCTCGTGGTAGCGATGGTTGTTGTAATGATCGACGAAGGCGCCGATCTGCATTTCCAGATCGCCCGGCAGGTAGTAGTTCTCCAACAAGACCCGGTTTTTGAGTGTTTGATGCCAGCGCTCGATCTTGCCCTGCGTCTGCGGATGGTATGGCGCACCCCGGACGTGGTCCATGCCCTGGTCTTCAAGCCAGTCAGCCAGATCGCCGGAG
>JASLZL010000070.1 GCA_030754885.1 Rhodospirillales bacterium
ATCACATCGCGAGCGGTTTGTGAATCCCTTTTATGAGTACATGGCCTAGTGGATAGAATCTAACATATGGTACCCATACGACGGCTTCCCAAGTTCACCCGGACAGGTGCACGGTGCGCTGTGATGCCATCGCATCACGAGCATCGTGCAACGCATCCGGTGGGCTTGGGAAGCCGCCCAGCGGGTCCCGAATCCCGACTTCTCGGTGCGTCGGAAACCCTTGACGATGCAATGGCATCGCCGGCGAATTCCCTCCTGCCGAGAAGCCGGGTTTCGGGATCGTATGGGTACCATATGTTAGATTTTATCCACTAGGGCGACGGGAGAACATAATCCATGCGCATCCCCTTGAACGAACTCTCCGGCCAGACCTTCGACGTCGCCGTCATCGGCGCCGGCGTCAACGGCAGCGCCGCGGCCCAGCACCTGGCGGCGGCCGGCTATTCGGTGCTGCTCGTCGACCGCGGGGATTTTTCGTCGGGCGCCAGCAGCCGCTCGAGCCGGCTTTTGCACTGCGGCCTGCGCTATCTGGCCCCGGGTAGAAATATGTGGGAATTCGTCCGCCATCCGGGCCAACTGATGACGGCACTCAGCATGGCCAAGCAGGGTATGGAAGCGCGCAGCCAGTTCGCCCGCGAGACGCCCGAACGCATCGAGGGCAACACGTTCTTCTTCCCCATCCACCCGGAACTTCCCTACAAACCGTGGCAGCTTGACCTCGCCTTCGCCATGTTGAGGGTCCTTGAGCCCCGGGGCACGCCGCTCGATTACGGCCGCGTTGACCTGGGTGAGGCGCGCACCATGCCGCTGCTCGGGTGGCTGCGCGATTTCGACAAGATCAAGGGCATCGTGCGCTTCCGCGAATACCGCTTCGAATGGCCGGAGCGCATCGTCATGGACACCGTCCTCGACGCCGAGCGCATGGGCGCGGTGGTGCGCAACCACACGCCGGCGGTAGGCCTGGCACGCAACGCCGACGACAGCTGGACCGTCACCCTGGGCGACGGCCTGGACGAAGCCGGCGAGGCGGTGGTCCAGGCCAAGACCGTTCTCAACATGGCCGGCACCTGGATCGACCAGGTCAACCGCCTGGCCAAACCCGAGGCGGGGCGGCGCATCACCGGCACCAAGGGCATCCATGTCATGGTCCGCCTGCCGCCCGAATGCCGCTCGTTCGGCATCTTCACCCTCAATCGCGTCAACGAACCGATTTTCGTCGCACCCTGGCGCGGCCTGCATTACATCGGCCCCACCGAGACCCTCTTTGAAGGCGACCTCGACGACCTGCGCGCCACTGAAGACGAGATCGCTTGGCAGCTCAGCGAGGCCAACCACCTCCTGCCCGGCGCCAGTTTCAAACGCTCCGACGTCTTGTTCACCTGGGCCGGCGTCAGGCCCCTGACCTACGATCCCACCCAACCCAAGGGGGCCCGGGCACGTCTTATGCATGACTTGGCGGACGACGGCATGCCCAACATGTGGGCCCTGACTGCCGGGCCGATCATGACGCATCGCTCGGCCGGCGAGGAGGCTTGCGCTGAGATCGCCAAGCGCGTGGCGCCCAGCGGCCAACCCCAGAAACTCTCCTACGCCGCCAAACTATTTCCCGACAACCAGAACTCGCCACCCCTGATGGCCGACGATCCGTCGGTCAAGCTCGCCGATCTGCGTTATTCGGCCGAGCACGAGCAGCCGGCCAACCTGGTCGATCTCCTCTTCCAGCGCACCGGAGTCGGCTGGACCGCAACCATGGGCCGCGACGAAGCCCGAAAGGCCGCCGAAACCGTCGCCGACGTCCTGGGTTGGGACTCCGAGCGCATCGAAAGCGAAGTCGCCGCCTACCACGCCCACCTGGAGAAACGGCACGGGGTGGAGAGCACGGCGAAAGATTAAGGCGCTACCTCCTCCCCGATCCCGAATACCCGGTTGGCGAACAGGGGATAGGTGTGGGCGATGGACTGTGCGACCGGGCCCCGGATCGCCTCAAGGGCATCGGGCGTCGGCGCCGGGGTCTCGGTTACGGGCTCGGCTACGTCGAAATCAAAGCCGGTGTTATCGCGCACTTCCTCGACGCTGTGGCCCGGATGGATGCTTTCCAGGCGAAAGCGGCGGCGGCCGGCATCGAAGGAAAAAAGGCACAAATCGGTGACCAGGGCGGTGGGGCCGCCGGGGCGGTGGACGTTGGGCGCGCTGGTGCCCGGCGCGCTGATGAAGTCGACCTTGGGGACCATGACGCGGCGCGTGTGTTCGGGGCGGAACAAGATGATGCGCGGCACCAGGAAATAGAGATAGGCCGAGCCGAACGACCCCGCCCAGCGCACCCGTTGGTGCGGATAGTCGCCGACCCCGACCAGGTTGATGTTGGCCTGGCCGTCGATCTGACCGCCGCCGAAGAAGAAGGCGTCGATGCGGCCCTGGGCGGCGCAATCGAACATCTCGACCCCGGTGTCCGACCACGCCTGATCGGCGCGGCTGCCAAGGATGGAGACGCGCATCGATCCTTCCGATAGCGCGCGGGCCAACAGGGACGCCGAACCCGGTATGGGCGAGGCCACCCCGACCGCCACATGGCCGACGCCCTTGAGCAGGCTCGCAAGGATGGCGATCAGGTGCTCCTCGTGGCTGAAGTCCATTTACGGGTTACTCGGCGGCGGTGGGCTCAATGGCCAGATTCCGGCGCAGGTATTCGGCGAAACCCTCGGGCGTCGCCGCCCGGCGGCAGTATTCGGCCAAATGCCCGCCGTCCTCGCCATAGCGCCCGGGCAGGCCAAGGGGCCAGGCGCCCTTGGCGGCCAGGGTTATGGCCGAGATATAGAGCGACGGGATGGTCGCCGGCCCATATCTCTCGTCGTCCAACAGGTTGCGGTCGTGGATATCTTCGACCGTCACCAGGGTCTGGCGCGCCGCGTGGGCCATGGTCATGAGCATGCGCTGGCGCCCGATCCACACGTTGCCTTCGCGGTCGGCCAAGGGCGCATGGAAGAGCGCAACGTCGGGTTGGATGGCCTTGACGGCGATGATCGGATCGTCGGCGGCAAACGGGTTGTCGATGACCGGCATGTCGTCCCGGCGACCCACGATGTCGGACCCGATGAGGCCGCGAAGGGGCATGAACGGAAGCCCCTTCTCGGCCGCTTGCAACCCGGCGTAGAGCGCTGGGCAGGTCGAATCGACCAGACCGATGGAGCCCTTACTCACGGCCCTAACGAAAGCCGGTGCGGCGCCGTACTCGTCCATGGTGACGCCGGCGCACTCGATGACGCCGACGCATCCGGCGCCGATCAACAGGTCCGCCTGGAGCCCGCTGGTCGGAACGCAGACCAGATGCAGGTCCTTGGCACCGCGCCCGATCAGGGACCGGGTCGCCGCCATGGAAACGCCCGCTTCCGTCTTCGGCACGGCCAACCGGGCACCGTCGCGGATGGAAGCGACCAAGGAGTCAACGTCAGGTCGGAACATAGGATCGCTCACCGGCTTTCTCCCCGGCTCAAGGTCTGGGCGCCATGCTACACCGAAACCCGTGGGCGGGCCATTCCCGTCCGGCCCGGGTGTTGATCCTTGAATGTCCGGTATAAACAGTAAACATTACCGACCTTCGCATTAAGCCAGGTGGCGGGAAACGCATGGAGACGAACGACGCAACCACAGGTTCCGGGCCCTTGTCCCGGTTCGTCGTCCTTGATCTTTCGCGGGTCCGGGCCGGACCGACCGCTGTCCGCCAATTGGCTGACTGGGGCGCCGACGTCATCAAGATCGAGGCTCCCGAGGACCAAGATACCTCCGTCGGGCTGGGCGGCCACCGTCACGGGCCGGACTTCCAAAACACGCACCGCAACAAGCGCGGCATCACCTTGAACCTGAAGCATGAGCAGGGCCTTGAAGTCTTCCTTCGTCTCGTTGCCCGGGCCGATGTCGTCGTCGAGAATTTCCGCCCCGACGTGAAGCGCCGCCTCGGCATCGACTACGCGGCGCTCCGTGCCGTTAACCCGAGGATCATCCTGGCCAGCCTGTCGGGTTACGGCGACGAAGGGCCCTACGCCGACCGCCCCGCCTTCGATCATATCATCCAAGGAATGAGCGGGCTGATGTCGGTCACCGGCCTGGTCGGACAAGGCCCGGTGCGCGCCGGCATTCCCATCGCCGATCTAAGCACCGGACTGTTCGGCGCCATTGGCATTTTGATAGCCCTTCTCGAGCGCGAGGCGAGCGGCGAAGGCCAATGGGTCAAGACGTCTCTGATCGAATCCCAGATCGCCATGATGGATTTGCAGGCGGCGCGCTATCTGGTGACGGACGAGGTGCCCGAAAGCGTTGGGAACGATCACCCGACCGGCATACCGACGGGCCTGTTTGCGACCCGGGACGGGCAGATCAACATTGCCGCCGACTCTGAGCTTATGTGGCGGCGCTTGTGCCGGGCGCTGGGCGACGCAGACATGGCCGAACGCCCCGAATTCACCAACGCCGCCCAGCGCTTGCTCAACCGCGACGCCGTAAACGCCGCCATCGAAGCCGCGACCCGAGACAAGACGACCGCCGAATGGCTGGAGATCCTGAACGCAGCCGAGGTTCCCAGCGGCCCGGTTAACGACATGGCGGACGTCTTCGCCGACCCGCAGGTCCGTAGCCTGGCCATGCGATACCCCATCGACCACGCCACCTTGGGGCACTTCGATATTGTCGCCAACCCGCTAAGCATGAGCCGCAGCCAGACCCGCAAGGGAACCCCGGCGCCCGACAGAGGCCAGCACACGGACGCCGTCTTGGGTGAGTTCGGGATCACCGCCGAAGAAATCGCCCGCCTGCGGGCCGACGGCGCCCTATAGCTGAAATCAGAACGGAAGCACCATGACGGAACGTGACGACGGATTGATCATTGAGGAACAGGGCGGCATCGCGCGGCTTGTCCTCAACCGGCCCGAAAAGCGCAACGCCATCGGACTAGCCATGTGGCAGGGTCTGGGCGACGCCTTGGAAGCCCTTGCCGATGACGCCAAAGTGCGCGTCGTAGTCTTGCGCGGAGCCGGCGACAAAGCCTTTTCAGCCGGTGCCGATATCTCGGAGTTCAAGACGCTGCGCTCGACTCCCGACGGCCGGGCGGTCTATGACCAGGCCATGCGCCGGGCCTTCGAAAGATTGTCCAACCTACCCAAGTTCACCATCGCCATGATCGACGGTGTGTGCGTCGGCGGCGGCGCCGAAGTCGCCATGGACTGCGACGTCATGATCGCCTCCGACAGAGCCCGTTTTGCCATCACGCCGGCGCGCCTGGGATTGGGCTATTCGACACCCGATGTCGAGCGCATTGTGCGGCGCGTCGGCGCCCACCGGGCGAAGGAGGTTTTGGCAACCGGTAACATGTTCGATGCCGCCGATGCCCTGGCCATGGGCTGGGTCAATCACGTCGTACCGGCGGCGGACCTGGAGACATTCGTCGAGGATTTCGCGCGCTCAGTGGCGGCCAACGCGCCGCTTTCCGTCAAGGCGGCCAAGTTGACGGTCAACGAACTGATGAAGGCGCCCGATGATCAAAATGCCGCGTTGTGCCGGCAACTGGTCGAGGACTGTTACGCCAGCGAAGATTACAAGGAAGGCCAACGCGCCTTTGCCGAAAAAAGAGCGCCGAATTTCAAGGGCCGCTGAGCCTATCCACAGGGCGGCGGCCGGCGGAGGTCGGCAATTGGAACAAGGATGATGGCAAAGGAAGCGAACGAGACGCGGAAGCTGAGCGTCGGCATCGACGTCGGGGGGACGTTCACCGACCTGGTGCTTTTCGATGACCAGGGAAAGCTCCGCTACCTCAAGGAGTCGTCGACGCCCGGCGATCAAAGCGTTGGGATCATGAGGGTGATCGAAAAGGCGGGTCGGCGACTGGGCACCGACGCTACCGCCATCGGCCGCTTCGTGCACGGCACCACGGTTGCCACCAACGCGCTGATCGAACGCACGGGCGCGAAAACCGGCCTGATCACGACCGAAGGCTTTAGGGACATCCTACAGATCGGCCGTCACACCCGGCCTCATCTGTTCGACCTCAAGGCGCGCCGTCATCCGCCGCTCGTACCTCGGCACCTACGGCTCGAAGTGCCGGAGCGCATCGCCGCGTCGGGAGAGGTCCTGCGGTCGTTGGACGAAACCCGGCTCGGCGAGGCGCTGGCCACCCTTGTCAGCCACGGAGTGACCGCGATCGCGGTCTGCTTGCTGAATTCCTATCGCAACCCGGCGCACGAAGAACGCATCGGCGAAATTATTGCCCGGGAGTATCCGGAGATCGCGGTCGGTCTCTCGTCGAGGATCATGCCCGAGATCCAGGAATACGAACGAACCAGCACCACCACCATCAACTCTTACCTGACCCCCCTGATGGGGCTCTACCTGACACGCTTGGTAAATAAGCTGGGGGACCTAGGCGTCCGTACCGCGCCCCACATTATGCAGTCGGGCGGTGGCCAGATGCGGGCCGATCAGGCCACCGCGCGCCCAGTCCACACGATTCTGTCGGGCCCCGCCGGAGGTGTCCTGGCATCCGCCTTTGTCGCCAAGACGATCAATGCCGGGGACGTGGTCACCATCGACATGGGGGGGACGAGCGCCGACATCTCCCTCATTTTCGACGGCTCTCCGGTGCGCTCCGCCGATAGCGAATTCGAGGGCATGCCCATCGCCGTTCCCATGCTCGACATCCACGCCATCGGCGCCGGCGGCGGAAGCCAGGCATGGATCGACAAAGGCGGCGCGCTCCGTGTCGGACCGCAAAGCTCGGGCGCCGACCCGGGGCCGGTGTGCTATGGGCGAGGCGGCAGTGTTCCAACCGTCAGCGACGCCAACCTGGTTCTCGGGCGTCTTGATGCGACGGATTTTCTCGGCGGCGACATGACGCTTGGAGGGGAGCCGGCCCTCCATGCGATCGAGGACGCCTTGGCCGGCCCGTTGAACATGGATACCTTCGCCGCCGCAGAGGGGATCGTCCGCGTTGTCAATGCCGCCATGGCCGCCGGAATCCGCAAGGTGACGGTGGAACGCGGCCACGATCCGCGCGGCTGCACCCTGATGGCCTTCGGTGGTGCCGGGCCGCTGCACGCCGGCGCCCTGGCCCGCGAGCTCGGCATCGACACCATCGTGATCCCCAATGCACCAGGCAATTTCTCTGCCTTCGGGCTGCTGACTGCGGATACCCGCTACGACTACGTTGCCACGGTGATGAAACCAATGGATGGGCTCGCCAGCGCGGAATTGAGCGCGGCGTACGAAGCGCTCGTCGACGAGGCGGCGCGACAGATGACCGCCGAACGCTACGATAAGGGCGACATCACATTCGTGAAGTCGGCCGAACTGCGCTACGTCCGCCAGTCGTTTCGCCTCCAGGTCCCGGTGCACGACATCGAGGGCGACGACGGCGAGATGGCGGCGATCACGGACCGTTTTCACGCCGAACATCGGCGCGCTTACGGATACGCGTCCGAGGCGGACCCCGTTGAGGTAGTCAATGTCCGCCTGACCGTCATTGGCCGCATTCCGACACCTGAGTTACACCCCTTGCCGTCGCGCGCCCAGGCGGATGGCCCCTTGCGGGGGACCAAGCGCGAAGTCTTCTTCGACGGCGCGTGGCGGACCACCGACGTCTATCGGCGCCGGGAACTCTTGGCCGGCGACCACTTCCAGGGTCCGGCCGTCGTCCAGGAGGCCGGCGCGACAACCGTCGTCGAGCCCGGCTTCGAGGCCCGGGTGGACGACATCGGCAACATCGTCATGAAGAGGACCGACGGGTGATCGGCATCGATCCCGTCATGCTGGAAGTGATGAAGAACGCCTTCTTCTCGGTCACCGAGGAAATGGGCATCGCCCTGGTCCGCACCGCCTATTCCACCAACGTCAAGGACCGCAAGGACTATTCCTGCGCCCTCTATACGCCCGACGGGCGGCTGATCGCCCAGGGGCTTCATTTGCCCTCCATGATGGGTGCCATGGTTTCGACCATCAAGAGCGCCCTGGCCGCCATTCCGCCCGACAGCCTAAAGCCGGGCGACGCCATCCTCTACAACGATCCCTATATCGGCAACACTCACATGCCGGACATTGTTCTCACCACGCCGGTGTTTCATCGGGGCAAGCTGATGGCCTTCGTCGCCAGTATGGCCCACCACATCGACGTTGGCGGTAGTGTGCCGGGCAGCATTTCAACGCGCGCCACCGAAGTGTTTCACGAGGGTCTGCGGCTTCCCCCGATCGTGGCCATGCGCGGTGGCGAGTTCGATCCCAATGTCCTCACCATCATCCAGGCGAATTCACGCACGCCCGACGAGGTGCGGGGCGATCTCAAGGCCCAGGCCGGCGCCAACCGGATCGGCGAGCGGCGGTTCCTTGATCTGTGCGAACGCCACGGGGCCGACCTGGTACACGGCGCCATCGAGGAACTGGACGCCTATTGCGAACGGCGCATGCGGGCTGAGCTCGGGGAGTTACCTCAAGGGACCTTTGAATTCGAAGACTATCTGGAAAGCGACGGCTTCACCGACGACCCGATCAAGCTGAAAGTCGCCATTCACACCAAGGGTGATCGCCTGGTTTTCGACTGGACCGGAACGGCGCCCCAGGCTCGCGGTTCGGTCAATGGCCAGAAGGCACTGATCCTGGGTTGCATCTACTACGTGGTGAAAAGCATCACCGACCCGACGATCCCCCCGAACGAAGGCACCTATCGTCCGATCGAGTTGATCGCGCCGCCGGGAACGGTGGTCAACGCGACCTTTCCCGCGCCGACCGGGATGTGCGGCAACGTGCTCGGGCCAAGAATCATCGACACCATTATCGGCGCCCTCCACAAGTGCATCCCCGACCGCGTCTGCGCGGCCGCCGTCGGGGGCCAGAACTTCCTTTCGTTGGGTGGCCGCGATCCCGACACCGGCCACTATTTCTCCAACGTGGAGACCTACGGCGGTGGTTACGGTGCCTCCAACGGCCAGGACGGCGAGGACGCAATCCAGGCTCACCGCACCAATTCCGCGAACTGTCCCTGCGAGGTCATCGAGGCCTCGTTCCCCATGCTCGTCGACCGCTATGGGATCGTTCCAGACAGCGAGGGGCCGGGCCGCTTTCGCGGCGGCCTGGGCGTGACTCGCGAATACACCTTCAACAGCGCCGCCGCCTTCACCTTTGCGACCGACCGGGCAGTCATTGATCCTTGGGGCCTCGACGGCGGCAAGCCCCCCGGCAAGGGAGTCTATCGCGTCGTCCATGCCGACGGCAGCGCCGAGGAC
>JASLZL010000071.1 GCA_030754885.1 Rhodospirillales bacterium
AATAATTACATTTGAAGTTTGGCAACAATAAGACACTGAGATTACCCACACGAATCCCCTCAAAGTGGGTAAAGGTAAAGTTAAAAATTATTACGTGCAACCAGAATCCGACGAACAACTGGTTTAGCGCCGATTTCATGGAAGAACTTTAATTGATTGCCGTGATGCCCGAAGTTGCCGTTCGGGGTTTATTGGGGACACATTCGTCCCGTCGTTGGCAGGAATAAGCTATGATCCGTAGATCATGCCGGGACTGGCCTCGGATTGAGCGGGTCGATACGCCGCAGGGTGTCGGCGAACAGACTGTGGGGTATCGCGACTTGTGCTAGCTGGATTGTGATATGGCGCCCGTGGAACACGACCCTAGCGTCAATTTGGCCAGCTTTTTGCGCAGAGTGTTCAGCGATCTCTACACCACGGCGTCGTTTACTTCCGCGTAGCCGCCAAGGAGGCCCGAAGACAGACTGCCGGAAAAAACACGTAATTGTGTTTCGGCTGTTTTTGGCCGTGCGCGCATCAACGAATTTGTCGCCAACCATGCCGGTTAGTCCAAGAGCATCATCGAGTTCGCGGTAGGCAAGCAAACCAGCTTCGGTCGTGACCCTGGAACCGTGAAACTCCAGATTCAGGCGACAGTCGTAAGCCAACTACAACGGCTTGTCCTCGGATTCAACCTCCGGGTTCGCCATCAACCTCGCCACAAAATTCTCCCAACACGTTGATTTTCGCATCAGAATTACGTTGGGATGACATCCTTCAACAAGCTTGTATGTGAAGCGGTCTTACTGGATGACCCGCCAGGTGCCGTCGCCTTGGCGGCAGGCGCGGCCTGTCGCCCGTTCGGTTCGGCCGTCAATGGTGACGTCGGTTTCGTAGACGCGGCAGTCCTCGCCGGCGGCGGTCCGATAGGTCTGTACCGGAGTGGTCGATCCCTGATGCCCGGTGTCTGGATTGCGCCAAGCGACGGTCTGCCCCTGGGAATTATATTCCAGGGCCTGCTGGGCCGAGCGTTCGGCGTACGCCTTGTCGGCTCGGTCCAGGGATTTACCGGCTTCGCCACCAAGCCAGGCACCGCCCAGCGCACCGATGGCGACGGCGGCCATCTGTCCCTTGCCACCGCCGAATTGCGAGCCGGCTAGGGCGCCGAGGCCGGCCCCAACCAAGGTACCGGCGGTTTGTTTCGGGTTATCTTGCATTTGGGCGCAGGCCGCGAGGAAGACGGCGATGAGCGCCACGGCGGAGAAACGTGTGATGTTCATGATCGTCGGCCTTTCGTCTTAAGTTTCGGTTTTCGCCGGAAGGCTCTGATTTGCCCGGACCGGCGATCGTGGTAATAGAGGCGGGCCAACCTGGGGAAGGACGGCTTCCTCTTGTAAAAGATACTATGCAAAGGTTAAGGCCAGATTGATCGGATATCAGTGATGGCGATCACAAAAATAAATGAACCGATCGCGCAGTTTGAGGCTTGGCTCACCGAAGCGCGGGATTCCGAACCCAACGATCCCGAGGCCATGAGCCTGGCTACCGCGACGCCGGCGGGCGTGCCGTCGGTGCGCATGGTGCTACTCAAGGGCGTGGATTACCGCGGCTTCACCTTCTATACCAACTTTGACAGCCGCAAAGGCGAGGAAATGCTTGCCAATCCGGCCGCGGCGTTGACGTTCCATTGGAAGTCGCTCCGCCGCCAAGTGCGGATCGAAGGAACGACCGAAGTGGTGGACGACGCTGAAGCCGACGAATATTTCTCCACTCGCGCGCGTCTCAGTCAAATCGGCGCCTGGGCGTCGAAACAGTCGCGACCCTTGGAGGGACGCTTCGAGCTGGAAAAAAGAGTCGCCTGCTACACCGCCAAATTTCACGTCGGTGCCGTGCCCAGGCCCAAATATTGGTCCGGGTTCCGTCTTGTCCCTTCCCGCATCGAATTTTGGAAAAGCATGGAATTTCGGCTGCATGACCGGTTGGTGTATCATCGCACCGACAAAGGTTGGACGAGCGAACGGCTCTACCCTTAAGGAGATTTCCGCGTGGGCGAAAAACCGGAAAATTCTGTAGAGGACACGGCCATAGAGCCTCAACGCAGGGCGCGGCTCATGCGCCTGGCCACGTATGCTTCGGTGAGCGTGGCATCGATCCTTGTCGTCACTAAGTTCGGCGCCTGGATTATGACCGATTCGGTCAGCCTGCTTTCCACCTTGATCGATTCCCTGCTCGACGTCGCCGCTTCGGTGCTCAATCTTATTGCCGTCCACCACGCCCTGCAGCCAGCCGACTACGAACACCGCTTCGGGCACGGCAAGGCCGAGGCGTTGGCCGGCTTGGGACAGGCGGCTTTTATCAGTGGCTCGGCGGCATTCTTGCTGATTGAGGCGGGCCAGCGCATCCTCAGCCCCAAGATCATCGACAACTCCGAAATTGGCATCGCGTCCATGATCGTGGCTATTGCGCTCACGGTTCTCCTGGTGGTGTTCCAGCGTTACGTGGTTCGAAAGACGGGATCGATTGCCATCGATGCCGATTCGCTGCACTACCAGACCGACGTCTTGGTAAACGCCGGCGTCATCGTCTCACTGCTGTTGGTGTCACAGTTGGGGTGGACGCTGGCCGATCCTTTGATCGCCATTGCCATCGCCGGCTACATCGTTTTGGGCGTCTGGAAGATCGCCTATGGGGCGATCAACGTCCTCATGGACCGCGAACTGCCCGACGAGGACCGCCAGCGCATTCGCGTCATCGCAATGGGCCATCCCGAGGTGCGGGACCTTCATAACTTGCGGACCCGTTCGTCGGGCACCCAGATCTTCATACAACTGGACCTGGAAATGGATGGCGACCTCACGTTGCGCGCCGCCCATGCCGTTACCGTTCAGGTCATGGGCGAACTGGCCGATTCCTTTCCAAACGCCGAGATATTCGTCCACCAGGACCCGGCCGGCGAGGAACAGGAGCACGGCCTGCAGGTCTGAGAACAGAAGCCTTTTTGTGGCGCCAGTTTCCCTCTTGCTTTACCGGTTGAATCGGTAACAATGGCAGGCTTGGCGCTTAAGCCAATAAGCAATTTGGGGAGAAGAGTCATGAAAACGAGAACATTTTCGCTGGGACGGATGTTCGCCGTCATCGTCGCCCTCGCCATGGGCGTCGTCAGCGCGGCCAACGCCGAATCGTGGCGCATGGCCACCAAGATGCCCCCCGACAGTTCCGAGGGAAAGGTGTTCCAGCGTTTCGCCGATCTAGTCGACAAGCATACCGGCGGCAAGCTGACGGTGAAGGTCTATCCCTCCGAGCAGTTGGGCAAGGTGGCGGCGGTGCTTGAGCAAATGACGGCCGGCACCATCCACGTCTATGGCGAAGGCTCCTCGTTCCTCAAGAAATGGGAACCGGACCTCAAGTACATTAGCGCGCCGTTCGTGTTCTCGGACCGCGAACACTGGGTGCGGTTCATGGAGACCGACCTGGTGAAGGGGTGGATGAAGACCATCAAGGAGAAAGGCGGCCTGACCGTGATCGGCGACGCGACGGCGGTCATGCGCGGCCCCTATCGGGTTATCGTCTCCAAGCGTCAGGTCAAGTCCCTGGCCGACATCCAGGGGCTGAAACTGCGCATGCACACGGATCCGCTGGCCGCCGAGGCCTGGGGTCATCTGGGCGCCGAAGTGCGGGTGCTGGGCTGGACCGAGGTATATTCGTCGATCAACCGTGGTATCGTTGACGCGGTCAACAGTCCGATCGCCCTGGTCGAAGCGATGAAGTTCTACGAGGTGGCGCCGCACATCACGCGCCACAACGAATATCCGCAAAGCATCGGCTTCATGGTCAACGCAAAGGCTTACGACGGGCTGGCCCCGGACATCCGCAAGGCGGTCGACCGGGCCTACTCCGAAGCGGCGGCCTACAGCGTCCAGCTGGCCAATGATACCACCGCGGTGACCATCGGGGCTATGAAGAAGAAGGGCGTCACCTACACCGAAATCAATCTCAAACCCTTCGTTGATCGGATGAAGTCCTTCTACGAGGCGAAGCGCAAGGCGGGCAAGCTGCCGAAGGGCTTCCTTGAGGCGGTGGAGGCGACCAGGGCGGGCAGTTGACGTCGCTCTCCTGAACGGGAACGGATACGATTGGTAAGTCCGTGATGGCGCTAGTCGATCTCGTCGATCGCTGGCTGGGCGTTGGCGAGCGCATCTTTCTTGTGCTCGCCAACGTCTGCCTGGCGACGATGCTGGTGTTCAACATCATCAACATCGCGTCCCGCGCCGTGTTCGACATCGGCATCACCTTCATCTTCCCGTGGTCGGTGGTGCTCTTCGTGTGGATGACTTTCTTCGGTTTCTTCGTCATCTACCGCCGGCGCAAGGACATCACGGTCGATTTTCTGATCGACCGCATGGGGCCAAGGGCGAAGCTGTTCACGCGCCTTGTGGTCAACGCGATCGTACTTTGCCTGATGAGCGTCATGCTCTATTACGCGCCCTATACCCTCAGGGCGCAGATCGGCGAGATCGACATGGTGACGATCTTCGGCTTCCTGGTTGAACGCTACGTCATGTCGGTGCCCCTGTTCACCGCCTGCACCCTGATCTGCTTGAACGTCCTGGTCGATACCGCTCATGCGTTGCACGGCGACACGGAGCCGCGCCACAGCCCGGCCGGCGACATCTGAGCCCCCATGGCCTGGGTTCTTTTCATCGGTTTCATCGGGCTGGTCCTGATTCGCGTGCCGATTACCATGGCCATCGGGATGGCTGTGCTGGCGTCGCTTCTGGTCGCCGGTTTCTCGGATACCCTCTATATTCTGCCGCTTCAAGTGCTTGAGGGCGTCGAAAACCCGTCCCTGCTTGCCGTGCCGTTTTTCATCATGGCGGGCAACTTGATGAACACTGTCGGCATGACCGACAAGATTTTCAATTTCGCAACGTCCCTGGTCGGCCATTTTCGCGCTGGCCTGGCCCAGGTCAACGTGCTCGCCTCGATGATATTCGCCGGCGTCTCGGGCGCCGCGGTGGCCGATATCGCGGGGCTTGGAACGGTCGAGATCAAGGCCATGCGCGAACGCGGCTATCCGGCCGACTTCGCGGCCGCCCTTACCGTCGCCTCGGCCGTCATCGGGCCGATCATCCCACCGTCGATCAGCCTGGTCATTTACGCCTTTCTCTCCAATACCTCGGTAGCGCGGCTGTTCCTCGGCGGCGTTGTCCCCGGCATCGTGATCGGGCTGGCGCTGATGATCTTCAACCGGGTCATCGCCGATAAACGGGGTTTTCCCCGCGAGCCGCGGGCGCCGATGCGGCTGGTGGCGAGAAACGCCATCGACGGCGTCGCGGCACTGGTGGCGCCCGGCATCATCCTCGGCGCCATCATCACCGGCTTCACCACCGCCACCGAGGCCGGCGTGCTGGCCTGCGCCTATTCGCTTCTCCTCGGCATGTTCTACCGCACGATCACTTGGAAGGGGCTGTGGAGAGCTCTAACCGATTCGATGATGATCACGGCGGTGATCATGATCATCATCGGCTATTCCACGGTTATGGGCTGGCTGCTGGCGATTGAGCAGGTGCCCCAGGCGTTGGCCAATCAGGTCCTGCTAACCACCGACGACAGGCACGTTTTCCTGGCGCTTCTGCTCATATTCCTTCTGCTTATCGGCATGGTCGTCGAGGGCATTCCGGCGAAGCTCATCTTGGTGCCCATGTTGCTGCCGATCATCGACCAGTTCGGCATCGACCGCATCCACTTCGGCCTTATCATCACCAATGCCCTGCTCATCGGCATGGCGACGCCGCCCATGGGTATCGGGCTTTACATCGTCGTCGAGGTGGGCAAGGTCACGTTCGAGGAGGTCACCCTGGCGGTGATCCCGCTGTTCATCCCGCTGATCGTCGTTCTCTTGATGATTACCTACATCCCCGACCTCACCTTGTGGCTGCCCAATCTCATCATGGGCATCGAGTGAGAAGGCTCTTCGGATGACCGTCATCGCCGTCGGTGGCTGGCACCACGAGACCAACACGTTCGCTCCGACGCCGGCGACTTACGAGGCCTTCACCAGGGACGGCGGGCGTCCGGCGCTGTGCCGCGGCGAGGCCATGTTGGCGGCGTTGCAGGGTTTCAACCTGCCGGCCGCCGGCTTCATCGATACGGCGTTGGCCCAGGGCCACGAGGTGCGGCCATTGTTGTGGTGCGAGGCGACGCCCTCGGCGGCGGTCACCCGCGACGCCTATGAACGCATTTCGGCCATGTTGATCGAAGACCTGGAGGGCCTGATGGCTTCGGGGCGGCCGCCCGAGGCCCTCTATCTCGACCTGCACGGGGCGATGGTGGCCGAACACCTCGACGACGGCGAAGGCGAGTTCCTGAGCCGCGTACGTCGCGTGGTGGGCGATGCCATGCCTTTGGTGGCGAGCCTTGATCTGCACGCCAACGTGACCGCCGCCATGGTGGAGCAAGTGGACGCCTTGGTTGCCTACCGCACCTATCCCCATGTTGACCGCCGCGAGACCGGCGAGCGCGCGGCCGGGGTAATGGACTCTCTATTGACCGGGGGGCGCAAGCCGGACAAGGCCTTTCGCCAGATCCCCTTTCTCATCCCCTTGACCTGGCAGTGCACGATGGTCGAGCCCATGGCGTCGGTCTACAGCGCCCTGGCCGAGGGCGAGGGCGGCGATGTGCTCACGGCCTCCGTCCTGGCGGGCTTTCCGCTCACCGATATCCCCGATTGCGGGCCTTCGGTGGTGGCCTATGGCCACGACGCGGTGGCCGTCGAGGGATTGGCCGATCGGTTGACGGTGGCGATCCTTGAACGCGAGGAGGCGTTTGACGGAAAGTTCTATGCGCCCGACGAAGCCGTGGAGTATGCCATGGCGCGTAGTGCCGAGGCCAAGGGCCCGATCATTTTTGCCGACACTCAGGACAACCCGGGCGCCGGCGGTAACGCCGACACCGTGGGAATTCTCGACGCCCTGGTCCGCCATCGCGCCCATGGAGCCGTGCTCGGCGTCATGTGCGACGCCGAGGTGGCGGCGGCGGCCCATGCGGCGGGCGAAGGCGCCGAGATCACGGCGTCGCTGGGTGCCAAGTCGGGGCAATCCGGGCACACGCCGTTGACCGGGAAATACCGTGTCGAGCGCCTGGGCGATGGGCGTTTCACCGCCCGTGGCCCGATGTACCGGGGGTTTAGGATGCGTCTGGGGCCCATGGCGCTGCTTAATCTGGATGGCGTTCGTATCGTGGTGGCGAGCGCCAAGCAACAGGCCGCCGATAAGGAGATGTTTCGCCATCTCGGCGTCGAACCGGCGGACGTGAAAATACTAGCCCTCAAGAGCTCGGTCCATTTCCGCAACGACTTCACCGACGTCGCCCATGAGATTCTGGTCGTCGAGGCACCGGGGCCGAGCATTGCCGATCCAGCGAAGCTGCCGTTCAAGCGCCTGCGTCCGGGCCTCCGCATCAAACCCAAGGGCAAACCTTTGGGGGAATAGAAGGGCTCTTACCCGCCTTGTTCCTTCATCGCCGCCTCGACCAAGGCGGTGGAGCCGGAGATGTCGCCCAATTTCTCGCCGTTTTTGATGCGTTTCAGGGTGGTGCCCTCGCGGTCCTGCAACTCCAGTGCTTTGTCGGCGGCGTAGTCGACTAGGGCGGGAGGCAGGACAAGTACGCCGTTTTCGTCGGCCAAGACGGCATCGCCCGGGTTGACGGCGACGCCGCCGCACGAGACCGAGACGTTGAACCCTCCGCCCAATGCCAGCTTCTTGGTCGTAATCGGGGTCGAGCCAAGGCACCATACCGGCATGTCGTATTCGCGAATCTCGGCGAAATCAGTGGCGTAGCCGTCGACAACGCCGCCGGCCACCCCGGCGGTCTTGGCGGCGAAGGCAACGACGCCGCCCCAGGCCGCGTGCTTGCGGTCGCCGCAACGGTCGATGACCAGGAAATCGCCGGGCCGCACCAGGCCCAGGACATGATGCAAAAGCGCCGAGTCGGGACCGGGAATGCGCAAGGTCACCGCCGTGCCGGCGACCCGGCGATCAGGAATCACGGCACTGATCGCGGGGTCCATGAAATGGGCATGAAGGAAGTGCCCGATGGTCGCGGTCTCTGCCTTGGCCAGCTTGTCAATCTTCGCCTTTTCGATCTGTGGCGGCAGGTCGTTGATTTTGAACATAGTCCGACTCCCTTGGTTGGTGTCTGGCGAAGGTGCGAATTTACGAGCCGCTTCCGCCCATTTTGTGGTGCATGGGGTGCCGCGTTGCGCCGACGCCGAGCACGCGTACCCGAACTTCGACCGCCCCGGATTTCTCGAAGGTAAGGGTCAGGGGGAAGGTGTCCCCTTCCACAAGCGGAGCCTTCAGGCCCATCAACATGACGTGCAGCCCGCCCGGCATGAAGACGGTGGGCTCGCCCGGGTTGACTTCAACCGCTACGACGGGGCGCATCTTCATGATGCCGCCCTGCATCATTTGGGTGTGCACCGCGGCCTTTTTGGCTACCGGTGTCGCCGCCGCAATCAAGCGGTCCGCCTCGGCCCCACCGTTGGTGATCGTCACATAGGCGGCGCCGGCCTTCGCCGGACCGGCCGAGGCGCGCGCCCAAGTGTCGCCGATGGTCAGCGCGCCGAGGGTGGTGTCGTCGGCGATGGCGGGAAAAACCACCGCCATAGTGGCGATGAGAACGAGTGCGCGATATCCTGCCTTGACGGTCATTGTCTACAGTACCTTATGCTGGGCGACGGGGATTTTAGCCCGCACCGATTGCAGATAATCGAGATCGAGGCGCGCCGTGATGTAGCCCTCCTGGTCGGACGCCTTGGCGACCACATGGCCCCAGGGGTCGACCACCAAGGAGTGGCCATAGGTGGCCCGTCTGCCATTGGCGTAGGTGCCGCACTGGCCGGGCGCCAACACATAGGATTCGGTCTCGATGGCGCGGGCGCGCAGCAGAACTTCCCAATGATCCTTGCCGGTCATGAGCGTAAATGCCGCCGGCACCATGATCACGGTGGCGTCCTTCTTGGCCAGGGCCTGATACAGTTCGGGGAAACGCAGGTCATAGCAGATCGTACAGCCGACGCGGGCGTCGGCGGCATCGTAGGTCACGACATCGCCGCCGCGTGAGATGCTCGCCGATTCGCGGTATTCCTTGCCATCGGGCGTAGTCACGTCGAACAAATGGATCTTACGGTAGCGCGCCAGTTCATTGCCCTCGGCGTCGAAGGCCACCGTCGTGTTGTAGACGTCGTCGCCGTCGATCTCCAATAGGCTGCCGCCATGGACGAAGACGCGATGGCGCCGCGCCAAATCGCGGAGCAGGTCATAGGTCTCGCCGCCGGGAATCGTATCGGTGTTGGCGCGCCTGACCTCGTCGCTTTCGGTCAGGCAGGTGAACATCTCGGGCAGCACAACCATGTCGGGGTTGTCGTCGGCCACCGCCTGGGCAATCAATTCTTCAGCCTTTTTCAGGTTGGCGTCCTTGTTCTCCTGGGAATTCATCTGGATAAGCGAAACTTTCATGGGCTCCCTCCCGGACGCGCGGATGGCGTGCGAAAGGGTACCTTTAGCGCGTTCCGCCCGACGCCCGCAAGTCGTGGCCTGATCCTTGGTATGAGCCGGTCTTACGAGAACGCTTGGCCGGGCCTGGCACCCAGCTTCTTGACGATGATGGCCAGCGGACAGAAGCCCGTGAACGCGGCCTGGGACATGTTGGCGCCGACGAAGGCGGTGAGCCACAACCAGTGGACGGAATGGAGTTGGGAAAGCGCGAGGCTTGCCAGGACCACGATTCCAGCGAATGCGATTACGATGCGGTCGACGGACATTGAATTCTCCTTGATCAAAGGTGGGATGAGGCGTAATATTATTAATAACTAAATTAGAAAATTATGTTATATATGTCAACCGCCATCGAATCCAGTGGGACCCATGCCATGAATATCAATGTGAGTGCCGCCTTCATGTTGGCCGCCGGGATAACGGCGCTTGGCGTGCCGGCGACGGTCTTCGGGGCCGAAGGGCGGGGTGTCGCCACCTTCGCCGTCGCGGTGACCACGGTCCATGACCTGAAAGCGGTCTTCGCCACCGTCGAGAGCGTCGATTCGGTGGCCGCCCGGACGCGCATCGGCGGCACCGTCGCGGGGCTGGTCGTTGACGAGGGCGCCCGGGTCGAGGCGGGCCAGTCGATCGCGCGCGTCGAAGACCCCAAGCTGCGCCCGCGAAGGGCCGTCGTCGAGGCGCGCATCGAATCAATCAAGTCCCAGCGCAAGCTGGCCGCCATCGCCCTTGACCGTGTTGCCAAGCTGCGCCGCTCCGGAACCGCCAGTCAGGCCCGTCTGGACGAGGCGCGCACCGACCTTGAGGTCGTTGACCGCAACCTTGCCGCCATGACCGCCGAACGCGATCTCGTCGTCGCCGAGCAGGCCGAGGGCGCCGTCGTGGCGCCGGCGGCAGGCCGCGTGCTCAAGGTTCGGGTGACCGAGGGCGCCGTCGTCCTGCCCGGCGAGACGGTGGCTCTGATCGCCGCCGAAGCCTACATCCTTCGCATGCGGATACCGGAACGCCACGCCCGCTTCATCGGCGCCGGTGATGAGGTGCTGGTCGGCGGGCGCGGCCTTGAGACGCCGCGCCGCGGCATGAGGAAGGGCCGTGTCCGCCAGCTCTATCCGGAACTCGAACAGGGCCGTGTGGTCGCCGACATCGATGTCGCCGGCCTCGGCGACTTCTTCGTCGGTGAGAGAATCCCGGTTTACGTGGCGACCGGCAAGCGCCGGGTGATTTCGGTGCCGCCGGCTTTCTTGTCCCAGCGCCACGGCCTGACCTATGCGCGTCTCGATGATGGCACCGAGGTGGTGGTGCAGACCGGGCGGACCGGTGACGGCGGCGTTGAGGTGCTGTCCGGGCTCTTGGCGGGCGACGTGCTGGCGCGTCCGGAGCCGGCGCCATGAAGCTGGGCCTTTCCGGCGTCCTCACCCGGTTCTTTATCCGTTCGCCGCTGACGCCCCTTATCCTGCTTTTGTCTTTGGCCCTGGGGGTAATGGCGCTGATCGTCCTGCCGCGCGAAGAGGAACCACAAATCAGCGTTCCCATGGTCGACATCTTGGTCCAGGCCACCGGCCTCAGGGCGACGGACGTGGTGGAGCTGGTCACCGAGCCCCTGGAGGATATTGTCAAGGGAATCCACCAGGTGGAACACGTCTATTCGCTGACCGAGGACGATCGGGTGGCGGTGACGGCGCGCTTCGAGGTCGGAACCGACGAAGACGTGGCCGCCTGGCGGGTGCACGAGGCGATTCGTTCTAACATCAAGCGCATTCCCACCGGTATACCGGAGCCCTTGATCGTCGGCCGCGGCATTAACGACGTGCCCATCGTCACCCTGACTCTCACGCCCAATGCCCCGGGAGCGGAACGATGGAACGACAACGCGCTTTACGGCATCGCCGAGGAGATCCTGCACGAGTTGGTCAAGACCGACGACGTGGGCGAAGCCTTCATCGTCGGCGGCCGGCCAGACCAGATCCGGGTCGAGCCCGATCCCGAGCGCCTGTCGCTCTACGGCGTCACCCTGAACCAACTGGTCGACAAGGTGAGGAACGCCAACCGCTCGTTCCTCGTCGGCCCGATCCGCGAGGGCGGCCGATCAGTTCCGGTGCTCGCCGGCCAAACCTTGCGGGGAGTCCCCGACATCGGATTGCTTTTGATTACCGCCCGCGATGGCCGGCCCGTCTACGTCAAGGACGTGGCCCGTGTCGTTGTCGGTGCGCGGCCCGCCGACCACCGGGTCTGGCACCTGGAGAAAGGTCCGACCGGCAGCGTCGTTAGCCGTCCCGCGGTCACCATCGCCTTCGCCAAGCGCAAGGACGCCAACGCGGTGGTCGTTGCCGAGCGCCTGCTCGGGCGCCTGGGGGCGATGCGGGGCCGCCTGGTTCCCGAACAGGTTACGGTGGCGGTGACCCGTAACTACGGCAAGACGGCGACCGAGAAATCCGACGAGCTTTTGTTCCATCTGAGTCTGGCGACGCTTAGCATCGTGTTGCTGATCACCGTGGTGCTGGGTTGGCGCGAGGGCCTTGTCGTCTTGGTGGTGGTGCCGACCACCATCTTGCTAACCCTCTTTGCCGCCTGGCTTATGGGCTACACGATCAACCGGGTCAGCCTGTTCGCTCTCATCTTTTCCATCGGCATCTTGGTCGACGACGCCATTGTGGTGGTCGAGAACATCGTCCGCCACTGGCGCCTGGGCGACGGGCGCGATCGGCTTGGCGCCACCATCGAAGCGGTGGCCGAGGTCGGCAACCCGACCATCGTGGCGACCCTGACAATCATCGCGGCGCTCCTGCCGATGATGTTCGTTTCCGGCCTGATGGGGCCCTACATGAGCCCCATCCCGGCCAACGCGTCGGCAGCCATGGTGTTCTCGTTTTTCGTAGCGGTCATCGTCACGCCGTGGCTGATTTATTTGTTGAGGGATCGCCGCGAGGGTCGAGCGGCGGCGGATTCCCCTTCCCACGGTAGCGGACGCATGGGACGGTTCTACCGCCGCGTCGCGGCGCCGCTACTCGTCGGGCGCCGGCGCTCTTTCCTTTTCCTGTTCGGGGTCGGCTTCGCAACCATTGCCGTGCTGGCCTTGTTCTGGAGCCGCGACGTAACCGTCAAATTGCTACCCTTCGACAACAAGTCCGAGTTTCAGGTCGTCGTCGACCTGCCCGAGGGCTCGACCCTGGAAGCTACGGAGAGGGTGTTGATGGCGGCCGCCCGGCGTCTGTCGGAGCTCCCTGAATTGACCTCCGTTCAGGCCTACGCGGGCACGGCGGCGCCCTTTAACTTCAACGGCCTGGTGCGCCATTCCTATCTGCGCGACCGGCCCTGGCACGGCGAGTTCCAGGTCAACCTGCGGCCCAAGGACGAGCGCGACCGTCAAAGCCACGCTGTCTCGCTCGACGCGCGCCGCCGACTCGCCACCTTGGCGGCGCCCGGCGGAAGCACCGTCAAGGTCGTCGAGGTGCCGCCCGGGCCGCCCGTTTTGGCGACCCTGATGGCAGAGGTCTACGGCCCCGATGCGGCCAGCCGGCGCCAGGCGGCGCGCCGCATCCGCGAGGTCTTTCGTTCGGTGGACTTTGTCGTCGACGTGGACGATTCCTTCGGCCAGCCCCATGAGCGCATTCATCTGGAGATCGACCACGAGAACATGGAATTCCATGGCGTACAGGAGGAGACCTTGTACGACACCATCGGCGCGCTTCTGGGCGGGGTGCGGGTCGGTTATTCGCACCGCGGTTCCGGTGTCGACCCGATCGAGATTGCCGTCCGCCTTCCCAAGGCGGCGCTGTCGTGGAGCGAACGCCTCTTGGCGACGCCCATCTCGGCGCCGGGCGAGGCCGCCGACAGCGGCGCCGTGGTCGAACTCGGCGACGTGGTCCGGCTGCGTCGCGCCCCCGCCTCCCACGCCGTGTTCCGCCGCGACGGCCGTTTCGCCGACCTGGTCACCGGTGAGGTGGCGGGCCGCTTCGAGGCGCCGATCTACGGCATGCAGGCGGTGGCCGCGGCCCTGGCGGAGGCGGACTGGGGAGCCGACGATCCGCCCGCCATCCGCTACCACGGTCAACCGGACGACGAATCGCGGGTAACCCTGCTGTGGGATGGGGAGTGGGAAATCACCTACGTGACCTTCCGCGACATGGGTTTGGCTTTCGTCTTTGCGCTTCTTGGCATCTACCTCCTGGTCGTGGCGCAGTTCGGCAGCTTTCTGCTTCCGCTGGTCATCCTCACCCCGGTGCCCTTGACCCTGATTGGCATCGTCCTTGGTCACTGGCTGTTCAAGGCGCCTTTTACCGCGACTTCCATGATCGGCTTTATCGCCCTGGCCGGCATCATCGTTCGAAACTCCATCCTCCTGGTTGACTTCATCCGTCACAACCAAGGCGCAGGGGTGTCCTTGCGCGCGGTGCTGTTGGAGGCCGGAGCGGTGCGCTTCAAGCCCATCTTCCTGACCGCGGCGGCGGCCATGACCGGCGCCGCCTTCATACTCGCCGACCCGATTTTTCAGGGCCTCGCGATATCGCTGGTTTTTGGGCTGGCGTCGTCGACGGTGCTTACACTTCTCGTCATTCCCGCCCTCTACGTGTGTTTGCGCGACGACGGTCGATGACGAGGGTCATTGTCTACGGCGCACGGCGCGTTAGGATATTGTGAAAGGCGGGCCAACGACGATGGATCCGACCGAAGACCAAGAAGAGGTTATCCGCTTCATGGCGTGTCCCGAGACCCATGGCGCCACCGCCAACCGGGTGAAGCGCGTGGAAACCCATGTCTCGCATATCTTCTTGGTGGGCGATCGTGCCTTTAAGCTCAAACGCGCGGTGCGCTTTCCCTACCTTGATTTCAACACTCCCGAACTTCGCCGTGCCGCTTGCATGGCCGAGGTGAAAGTGAATAGACGCACGGCGCCCCGCCTCTACAAGGGCGTCGTTGCCGTGAGGCGCGCCGACGATGGATCGCTTCGCCTTGGCGGAGAGGGCGAGGCGGTCGATTGGTTGGTGGAGATGGAACGCTTTGACCAAGATGCGCTGTTCAACCGGCTGGCTCGAAGGGGGGCTCTGGACCGCCACGTAATGGAGGATTTGGCGGAGGTGATCGCGCACTTTCATCAGACGGCTGAAGTGAGTCTCGAATCCGGGGGGCACCTTGGCATGGTCGCCATCATCGACAGCAATGCCCAGTGCTTCGCCGATTTTGGTGCATCGGTCCTTGATGTCAGCAGGATCGAACACCTGAACGCCGCGACGCGGGGTGCTCTTGACGATCTGGGTGCGTTGCTTGAGACACGGCGCGAGGCTGGATGTGTCCGCCACTGCCACGGCGATTTGCACCTGCGTAACATTGTCCTCATTGACGGCCGGCCAACCCTCTTCGACGCCATCGAGTTTAGCCAATCCATGGCCCAAATCGACACCCTCTACGACCTGGCCTTCTTGCTTATGGACTTGGATCACCTTGGGTTGAAGTCAGGCGCAAATGTCGTTCTCAATCGCTATCTGGATATTACCGGAGACGACGACGGTCTGGCCGCCCTGCCACTATTTTGTTCCGTGCGTGCCGCGGTCCGCGCCCACGTCGGTGCTGCGGGGGCGGCCAACCTGTCAACGGCGGAGGAGGCCGGCGAACAAGGCGAGGAGGCACGCCGCTATCTGGACCGGGCGTGTGCCTATCTGGAACCGCGCCCACCCCGGCTGATCGCTATCGGGGGACTATCAGGCAGCGGCAAATCGCGCACGGCGCGTGAAGTCGCCCCCTTTGTTGGGCTGGCGCCCGGTGCCCGGGTGGTCCGCAGCGACGTCATTCGCAAGCGCCTGGCCGGGGTTGACACCTTCGCCCGTTTGGGACCGGATGGCTATACACCGGAGTTGACGGAGCGTACCTATCGGACACTTTTCGAGGACGCGGCGCGGGCCTTGGAAACGGGCCACTCGGTTATCGCCGACGCCGTATTCGCGCGCGCTAACGAGCGCCGCGCCATCGCCGACGTGGCGGCCAGGGCAGGGGTCCCCTTTGCGGGGTTATGGCTCGAGTCGCCGCCCGACGTCATGATGCGCCGGGTTGCCAATCGCCGTCGTAACCCCTCGGACGCCACCCCCGACGTGGTCCGCCAACAGCAGGAATATGATCTTGATGGAATTGATTGGAGGCGCATTGACAGCACTGGCCCCAAGAAGCAAACAGTGTTGCGGGCGCGCGAAGTGCTGGCGCAGTGATGGCGGGGCGCAAACAATGTCGGTGAGAAGATTTTTTTTGGCGGCCCGGACGTGTCAATTGTGTATTATGACGGGAACGGGATTGGGCAAAGGAGCATGAGATGCCACACATGGTAATCTTGGTGCCGGTCGATGGTTCGGATGCGGCGAAGCCGGCCATTGAGGCGGCAATCTTGGTAGGCAAACGATTTTCGTCCCACGTTGTTGGTTTCCACGTGCGAGCCAATTCGAAGGACGCCGTTCCCCTGTTGGGCGAAGGCATGTCAGGCGCCATGATCGAGGAGATCATCGAGCTTGCCGAGCAGGAAGCCAACAAGCGGTCAAACAAGGCCCGGCAAATGTTCAACGATTTGTGTACCGAAAAAGATGTCCCCATGGATGATAGGGCGCCTGGACCCGATCAGGCCTCGGCGGCCTGGGTCGAGGAGACCGGGCGCGAGGACGAAGCTGTTGCGCGGCGAGGCCGGCTTTCCGATTTGATCGTCGCGGCGCGTCCTACGGCGGAGGCCGAATCGCCATCCTCGCTAACCCGTAACGCGGCCATTTTCGAGACTGGACGCCCCGTCCTAGTGGCGCCGCCCAAATTACCGCCCGCTATAGGCGCCAAGATTGCCATCTTCTGGAACGGCAGCGCACAAGCGGCCCGCGCCGTGGCCGCCGCAATGCCGTTTGTCACCGATGCCGATTCTGTGACGGTGATCAACGCCGAAGGTGAGGGAACGGCGTCGTCGGTACCGGCCGACCTGGCCACCTATCTGGCTTGGCGCGGGGTCACCGCTGACACCCGCACCGCTGTGCCTGGGGCGCGGGGGGTGGGCGAGGTGCTGCTTGAGGCTTGCTCCAATTGTGACTTGCTGGTCATGGGCGCCTATACCCATAGCCGGGTGCGCCGGCTGATCCTGGGTGGCGTCACCAAACATGTGATGTCGAACGCCGCGATGCCGGTCCTTATGGGGCACTAAAGGCTACGATGCAGGGGAGCGGCGTTCGATCGCGATGCTGACAAAGCTAGGCGCGCCGCCTTTTGATACGTTTTCTGGATGCCTGTCATGACCGGCGCCTGCGGAGTTTCGTTCGTCCTTACCGTTTTCAACAAGGAGCGTTTCCTAGAGGCGACTCTCCGGTCAGTCCTCGCCCAGGAAGGAGATTTCGAACGCCAGGTGATCGTCGTCGATGACGGTTCCGATGATCGGTCATTGGAGATTGCGGGCGACCTTCTCGCCGGTCATCCAGATGCCCTGGTGATTCAACAGGCCAACAAAGGGCCGGCGCGGGCGCTGAACGCCGGCGTGGCCGCCGCCACCATGGCCGTGGTCAAGCCCTTCGACGGTGATGACGTGATGACCCCCGACGGAACGCAACGCTTGTTGGCGGGTCTTGATCGGTCCGACGTGGTCCTGGTTCGCGGCGACCGTAGACCCTTTCCCCATTCCGGGGCGCCGCTCACCATCGATCGCCAGGGCCGGGCGCCCGAATTCCGATACATGGAAGATCCGCTTCCCTTCGCCATTCGACACAGTTTCGCCGGCTGTTCCGACATTTTGTTCCGGCGCCCCGCTTTCGTTGCCTGCGGCGGGTGCGACGCAAGCGTCTTTGTGCAGGATTATAGCCTCGTCTGGCGCTTGGCGATTGGCAACGCCTTCGCCATCACAGACGACATAATCGCATTCAGTCCACCCGAGGACAAGAGCAACCTGAGCAGTAATCGCGCCCAGGTGGAACATGACCGCAATGCCGCCCTGCTGGGCCTGGTACGCGACTATCCCGACCTTCGTCATGCTCTCAAACGGACAGCGTTACGGCGTGCTGCGGGACGGTCATGGAAGTGGGCAAGGCGTATCAATGGAAGCCAGTGGGGAATGGACCGGGTTTTTTGGATTAGCCTGCTTTCGTATCTGCCTTGGTTGCCGGGTTACGAAGAGTGGCTTGGCGCCACCTTGGCGCCGTATCGGGTCTCGAACGTCATCCGCTTGCCCAACCACGAGGACAACCATGTCGGAGCCTAGGATTCGCGGTGGCTGGCCGCGGACCGTCGCTATCAATGTCGGGATGATCCTCTGTATTTTGTTCGTGGCAGAGATCGTATTCGGCGGCTGGGTGTTCGGTCCTCGCTATGGCAGTCTGATCATTCCCAAGGACTTCCAGCGCCGTTTCGATGCCACCAATCTATATGCGGGCGGAGGCATCATATATTACAAGCGCGATGAACATGGATTGCGCGGCGAATTCGACGATCTCTCGAAAATTGACATCCTGGTCATCGGCGGCAGTACCACGAACGAACTCTTCATCGACGAGAAGCAGACTTGGAGCGCCGTCCTGGGCCAAGAATTCCGTCGTCACGGTCAAGAGGTCGTAGTGGTTAACGCCGGCGTCGATGGTCAATCGACCATCGGGCATATCAAGAACTTCGATTTGTGGTTTCCCAAGATTCCCAACCTGAAGGCGCGCTATGCCCTTGTCTACGTCGGTATCAATGACCTTCACACTATGGACGAAGGATACATTGCAGAGAGTGACAGCCTGTTAGCCCTCTCGCGCCAAACTAAGCGCTTCTTGATGAACACCAGTGCGCTCTACGGCCTATATAGAAACATCCGGGGCATGATGCGGGCCCGCGACGCCCGGTTGATCCATGCCACCGGCAGTTTCGATGGTTTAGAGTGGCGCGAGCCGTCGCGGCCACCCGACATTGCGGCAGCAGAACGGAAACATGCGGCCAAGCTCGCCGCTTACGAGGACCGTCTGCGCGAACTGACGCGGCGCATCCGGGCGTTCGGTGCCCGGCCCATTTTCGTTACACAGCACCGGGCTGGCTATCGCGTGGTCGGTGGCCGTGTTCTAAGCCCGGTGATGAAGGACGGCACCCTATATGTGGGCCGCTATGCCGATCAGATGGCCATCAACCGCAAGACCATGCGGGTGTGCGGCGAACTCAAGGCCATTTGCATTGACCTGGCCAGCGACTTGCTCTTCGGTGAGAACGATACTTATGATCTCTTCCACACTACGCCACCGGCCTCGCGGAGGATCGGCCTCTACCTCTATGAAAAGCTTAAGGATATCGTCCGCTGAGGGGGCAACGCATATAAAGGCGCGATCCGAGATCACAATCCTCCGTGGAAAGAACCTGCATTTTCGCTTAACGTCAAACCATGAGCGAAGAACGCAAGACGGTCATCATCACCGGGGCCAGCCGGGGCATCGGCCACGCCACCGCCATATGCTTCCTGAAAAGGGGGTGGCGCATCATCACGTGTTCGCGTGACGAGGCGCCGAAGGAATGCGAACGCGATCCCAATTGGACGTCGCACATTGCCACTGATTTGGGTGACGAGGTGAGCCTTGCCAAGTTCATCGAAACCGCAAATGCGATCCTGGGTGACGGTTCCCTGCATGGTCTGGTCAACAATGCCGGCATGTCGCCCAAGACTTCTTTTAAGGAACGGCTGGGATGTCTGAACGGTGACATAGATGCCTGGCACGAAGTCTTTGAATTGAACCTCTTCGCACCGCTCAAATTGGCGCGCGGCTTCGCCTCGGCGTTGCATCGGGGGAAGGGAGCAATCGTTAATATCACTTCTATCGCCGGCCATATGATCCATCCATTTGCCGGCTCGGCCTATTCGATTTCCAAAGCGGCTTTGTCGGGGATGACCCGGGAAATGGCCAACGAATTCGCCGAACTGGGCGTGCGCGTTAACGCCGTTGCCCCGGGTGAAATTGGTACCGAGATGATCCAGCCCGAGTATGAAACCTTGATCCCGCGTATCCCCATGGGGCATATCGGCACGCCCCAAGACGTGGCCTCGACAATCCATTACTTGTGCAGCGCGGATTCGGCCTATGTCACCGGTACCGAGATCTGGGTGACAGGCGGCCAACACATGGTTTAAGGCGAGCGTATAGACCGCAAGATTTAGTGATCTTTCGTCGTTTGCTGCCCAGATGTGGATGATGTATGATATTCAGCTTACTTCCGGGGCCTGGCCCCCGGGCGATCGAAGGGAATGCGATGGCCAATAAGGAGAGCAAAGGCAGCAAGGCGCGGGAGCGGTCCGCTCAAGATTCCTACGACACTGATGGCATTGCCGATGAAGACGCGTTTGCCCTACCCATAGGGCACGGATTCAGTGAGGCGATGGCGCCGATCGCGGACGAAGGAGTTGATGGGGCCGGCGAGGCGGCGTCCTCCGCCATCGATGAAATCGGCCCCGAAAAGTGGACGCCGCCGTTCTACCTGCGCTACCCGCTGGCTACGCTCGGCGGTGTGGTGTTGAGCGGAGTTTGGCTCAGTGCTTCGGCTTATTTTATTGATCGCCAAATCCTGTGGCCTGACCTGTTGGCTCTTCTGCCCCACGAGATGGGGGGGCTGGCGGCCGGCGTGCTGACACCGTTGGCCCTGCTGTGGATGGTTATCGCGTTCTTCGAGCGGGGTCGCCAGTTGCAGCACGAGGCGCAGGCCCTACATTGGTATTTCTCGCGCCTCAACTATCCGTCGGACCGAGCCGAGTCGCGGGTTGCCCAGATCACCGAGAGTCTGCGCCGCCAGGCACGGGATTTGAGCCAGGCTTCGGCCGAAGCCGTGACGCGCTCCGAGGCGATCGACGCCCAGGTACGCGATCGCGCAGTCGAGTTGTCGCAGGTTTCCCACGACGCTGACCTCAGAGCCCAGGCCATTGCCGAGGCCCTGCGCAGGCAAACCGAAGATTTGGAGGCCGCTGCCGAGAAGGCGGCCGAACGCGCCCGTGAAGTGGGTGACGTCCTCTACCGGCAGTCCCAGGCTCTGACCGCGTCATCTGACCGTTCGTCGGCTCGGACCGAAGATATTTGCGAAATATTGCGTCGCCGCAGTGAAGAGCTAAGTGCCGCCGCGGAGGAGGCAGGCGCCCGCGCCCGCGACGGCGCGAAGATTTTCCATGAACGCTCTATGGAATTGAGTTCAGCCGCGGTCCAAGCCGCAGCGCGGGCCGAAGAGGTTGGCGAGACCTTAACCGGGCGAACGGGCGATATTCTCAAGGCATCCCATGCCGCCGCCGAGCATATCCAGAACAACGCCGAGGCGTTGCGTGGGCATGCCCAGGATTTGACCCAACGCTCGGATCGCGCCAAGGCACAGGCCGACCTAATGGAAGAAATATTGCAGCGGCAAGGCGAGACCCTGACCGATGTCGCCAATCAGGTGGCGGCCCAGTCGTCGGAGATCGAGTCTACCTTGGGTCAACAATCGCGCTTGGTCCTCGATACATCTGATCAGGTGTCCGAACGGGTAAAGACGGTAGGCGAGGCGTTGCAGGGACAGGCCCGGGATCTGGCCTCAACCTCGGAATTGGTGGCGTTGCATGTAAAGGCCACCGGCGAGGTATTACGTCAGCACGTCCAAGAACTTTCCGAGGCTTCCGAACGGAGCGAAACACGAACCCGGACAATCGGCGGCAATCTCCGGCAGGCATCGCGGGAACTCTCGGAAGTCGCGGAGCGGGTCATGGCCCAGGTCGAGCAGGCGGGAGAGGCGTTGGACCGCCGCTCCGTCGATCTTACCGAGGTTTCCGAGAAAGCAGTTGCCACGGTGGACGAAACCGGTGAAGCCGTTAGTAAGCGCGCCGACCACCTGGCTCGGCTTTCAAACCGAAGCATCCTGCGCCTCGGCGCCGTCGATTCGGCACTACGCCAGAGTGTCGAGAGCCTAACTACAGCATCCGATACGGCGGGATCGCGCGTTCAAGGCCTGTTTCAAATTCTCCAGCAGGGCGCCCACAACGTGACCCTATCAGCGGAAAAGGGGGTCGCCGGAATTGACGCCACTACCCAGGCCTTGAATCTTAGCATGCAGGCGGTCGATCAGTCGGCTCAACAGGCCCGCGGTCATGCCGAAGACTTCCGCCAAAGACTGACCGAAATAGCCGATGCCTCCGAGATCACCGCCACCCGGATGAAGGATCTTGGCGGAGAGATGCAGGAACGTTCTCAAGAGGTGGCGGTTGTGTCGGGCGAGGCCACCGACCGCTTGCGCGGGGTTTCGCGGCTGTTGCGCGAACAAGCCGAGAAACTGGCCCTGGTATCGGAACGCACCGCTAAGCTGATGAACGGAATTGGCGACGTTTTACGCGACCGTGCCGATCATTTGGAAGATACCTCGGGACGCACCGAAGCGCGCCTTAGGACCGTCGGGGAAGAGATGCGCCGCGCCTTACACGATTTGATGTCGTCGTCCGATGACGCGGCGGCCAACATTGAAGGTGTGGCCCAGATTCTTCAGGATCAATCCAAAGGATTGACCGGCGTTTCGGATGTGGCCGTCGATCAGGTGGGCAAGGCGGGCGAATCGCTTATGGCCCGATCCCATGAGGTGGCGGCTGAATCAGACCGCGCCGCCAAGTTGATCTACTTGGTGTCCGATGCCATGCATCGTCAGACGGGCGATCTGACCTCAGTCTCCAAACGCGCCACCGACCACATCAACGCTATGGGTGAAACGCTGCGTACGAATGCCGAAAGCTTGGGTCTCTTAACCGATGAGGCCGTCCTTCGATTGCGCGAGGCGCGACAGAGCTTGGGCGAACAGTCTGATGATCTGACATCGACCTCGGAAGCGGCGTCGTCGCGAATTCGCGACGTAACTGCGGCCCTGAAAGAGGGCACACGCGAGTTGCTCGATTCCTCGGAAGCCGCGTCGACCAGAATTCGGGCAACCGGGGACGTCATGCAAGAACAGGTTCGCGATGCGACCAGCGCTTCGGATCGTGCCGTCGTTCGCTTGCAGCAGATGGCAAATTCTTTGCGCCAACACACCGGCGAGCTGGACACCGGCCTTGATCGGGCAGCGGAGCGATTACAAGACGTCGGCCAATTGTTGGACAGCCGATCCCGAGAATTAGCCGCCGCTCATGCCGAGGCAGCGGACCACGTGGGAACGTTCGCCGCCACGTTGCGCCAGCGTTCAACCGAGCTGTCGTCGGTTTCGGATGAAGCGATGGAGCGGGTTGGCAAGGTGGGTGATTCGTTGCTCGATCGCTCGCACGAGGTAACCGGTACCGTTGATCGGGCGGCCAAGCTGATGTCGCTCGTCACCAGCGCGCTCAACCATCATTCCCAGAATCTGACGGTGGTAACTGACCGGGCCACCGGCCAAGTGAATTCGCTCAACGACACGCTGCGCGAACGTACCGACGAGTTGGGCGGTCTTGCCGAGCGAACCAGTAGCCATCTGAAGGAGCTGGGCCAGAACGTGCTGCAGCGTTTGCAAGATGTTACCGGTAGCTCGCGGCAAGCGACGGCGAGTATCGACAATGTGGCCGAATCCCTGCGTCAGCGATCCGAAGAACTATCGGCGAATTCCGACCAGGCCATTAACCGATTGGATCGTTTGGGTGATGTCTTGCACCAACGCTCGCAGCAGACGGCCTCAATATCGGATCTCAATGCCGCCAAGTTGAGCAAGATCGGAGAGCACTTGCGACTTCAGGCGAACGAAGCCGTCGCCAAGTCCGAGAATATGGTAAGTGCGGCGGAGAAGGCCAACGACACCTTGCGCCGACAGTTGGAGGGGTTGAACGGTGCATTTGAAGGTGCCGAGCGAGAAATGGAATCCCTGAGCGCAGCCCTTGGCCAGCGGTCGCGAGAGGTGGATGGAGTATCGGATCAGGCCGCGGCCAAGATGAAAGCGTGGGATCACACTCTCAGCGAGCGTACCAAGGCTTTGAGCAAGGTTTCGAAGAACGTCTCGGAACAGGCGCGTGAGGTGGCCAGGACCATGGGCCGCCAGACCAAGGACCTCAAGGATGCCTCGGGCGAGGCGGCGTTGATGGTGGAAACTTTGAAGGCGCGGGCCGACGAGGCCGGAGCCGAGGATTTCCTCAGACGCGCTGCCTTCATCTCGGAGCGCCTGCAATCCCTCGCCGTGGACATGAACAGGCTTATGGAAGCGACCATCACTGACGACGACTGGCGGCGTTTCAACAAGGGCGAGAAGGGCCTTTTTGTGCGCAAGCTGCTCGGCTTCCGCGAAAAGAGCAAGCTTGCCGCCATAAGGCAGAAATATCAGGACGATGGAGAGTTCCAAGACTACGTTGGACGTTATCTGAGCCAGTTCGAAGGTCTGCTCAAGGGGTCCAGGAAACGGGACCACGACGGTGTTTTGATTACCACCTTCCTGACATCGGATATGGGCAAGGTATACATGTTGTTGGCCCGTGCGCTAGGCCGCGACGAGTGATTCACCGTCCGGGGTATCGTCGGGCCGGGCGTAATCTTTAATTTAGCGTCTTGAGCAGCTTCAGGCCCCGTTCTCCCTGCGCCACCGTGCATTCCATATGAAGGCGCATCTTGATCGTTTGAACGATCCGGCTCTTCAGGCGCAACATGATGGCGCCGGCCTGGGTGGCCTTGGTTTCAGGCAGGGCAGCCATGATTTGGTTCTCGCGCACCATGACAAGATCGCACGTCCTCAATTGATCGATGATAATCTCAAGTAAATTCGAAAAGGCCTCGGAAGCCGCCTTCGGGCCGTGCTTGGACCGCAACTCATCAGCGTTGGCCAGGGTGATGTTGAGCACACTGTAAGGCCGTTTGTAGCGAACGGCGATTTTTAGGCTGTTGTCCACAATCAGAAGGAAGTCGCGGGCGGAGCAAGCTTGCTCATAGGGCTTCAGCATGTCCTCAAGGCGCATAATCGGCAGCCGACCCGAGCACGCCGCAGCGATCCCGTCCTCGTTCAAGTCGTAGTGGTACCAGTTCTGTATCTCCGCACCCTCTGCCGGGGTCGCCATACCACAATCCATGCAAGCCAAAACCAACAAAGGCTCACTGGTGATGGCGCCACAGTCCCTGCAAGTTATCGCCGCCATGCCCTTGCCTTTATTGTTCTTAGCGGCCGGCGATGATTCGGGCATCAAGCTACTGTGACATTGCGGGCACTGCTCCCCGTGCTCAAGATGCGCCGATTCACAGTAGCCGCATATCTTGGTCTGATCGTATTTTCGACGATCCAAGAGGCCCATTTCGGCAAGCGACTCCAACACGACGCGAATCTTGTTGCTCCCCGAGAGCAGGGGATAGGAAACGACGAAGGTGTCGCCAATTTCGCGTTCGGCCTCGATCGGTAGGTCGCGCGTATAGGCTATTGCCAGCGCCGCTAGGCCGGCGGCATCGGGCGAATCAGAGAAATCGACCATATTGGCGGCTCGTTCGCGGATGGGGCGGACGGCGGCGAGCCCCTTCTCTAGGGTGCCTTTGGTCAGTCTGCCGACCCGATAATCGGCATGGGCGCCTAATTTTTTGGTGAAGTCGAGGATGGGGGCTAACCGTTGGTGCCCCTTTTCAAGAGCGATAAGAAGCTCAGACCGGCTGATTGCCGCGGTCACCGCCACCACGTCGAAGCCGGCTTCGGGATCGTCGACAAAGGTGACTCCCTCTATCTTGGGCGAGGTTCGCGATCTTCCCATGACGAGCACTCTCGTTGGTGGGAACGGTTCATTTGCGCCACCATTGATGACGCGAAGATTGCCTTTCTTGGACATCGTGGCCCTCCTCTCCGGGACCGGGATTTCCCAGTGCCTAACGCTGGCGATGCAAACCGCCCGGCCAGTGTTGGCGCCCGTTGGAATGATCGCATGCGTGAGTGTTCGCTTAAAACGGCAGGCTTCGTGTCGTCCAGGGTTGATGCGGAATGGGCATACTTTCAGTATCCGCAATAGATCCAGGAAATGCTTGGTTCCCATGTAATTCCAAGGAATACTGATCGCGGTCCAATATTTGAGGAAGCGCCGATGTCTGATGCTCCCCTCGCTGTTGATCGGCGCCGCGGCATCATTGCTTTATGGCTGGCCATTCTTTGCGCCATGGTCTTCGTTATGGTCGTGCTCGGTGGGGTCACTCGCCTGACCCATTCTGGTCTCTCCATGGTTGAATGGCGGCCGCTTACCGGGTGGCTGCCGCCGATGAGCGAGAGTGAATGGGGGGATGCCTTCAGCAAGTACCAGCAGTTTCCCGAGTATCGGGAGCTCAACTACGCCATGAACCAGGATGGCTTTAAGTCCATTTTCTGGCATGAGTACCTGCACCGGCTATGGGGGCGCCTGATCGGGGTCGCGTTCGTCATTCCCTTCGCTGTCTTCGCCCTGCGCGGCTGGCTTGACCGGCTTCTGACCGGACGACTCATGCTGGCCTTCGTCCTCGGCGGCTTACAAGGGGTGCTGGGCTGGTACATGGTGAAAAGCGGCATGACGAACGAGCCCGATGTCAGTCAGTACAGACTGACCGCACATCTGGGTGCCGCCTTCGTCATCTTCGGTTACCTGATTTGGTTGGCCCTTGGTCTGTTCAGGCCCGGGGCGCGCAGGGTTGTGGAGCCCAGGCGACGGGCGTTTGTCCGCTTCGCGGTCGTCGTGACGGGCCTGGTCTTGGTCATGGCGCTTTCCGGCGGTTTTGTAGCCGGACTCGACGCCGGCTTCGTCTACAACACCTATCCCCTCATGGAGGGCCGCCTGATCCCCGATTATTTGTTTGAGTCCACGCCTTGGTACATCAACCCCTTCGAGAACATTATCACGGCCCAATTTGTCCACCGCCTGCTTGCCGTCATCGTCGTCGCGGCGGTCGCCCTGCTGTGGTCACGAGCGCGGCGCTTGGCGCTGAATGCCGGCGCGCGCCATGCCGTCAACCTGTTAGCGCTGCTGACCGTCATCCAAGCTGCACTTGGTATCACGACCCTATTGCTGGTGGTGCCGGTGGTGCTTGGTGCTGCCCATCAGGCCGGCGCCTTTGTGCTCTTCGCTTGTGCCCTGTGGTTGATCCACGCGCTGAGCTTCGTCGCTGCCGAGACGGAGAAAGAGACGGTTCTCGTCGAACAGGAAGAGGCGGGAGACGATACGGACGATTGACGGCCAGCCGACCCGAGCCACCAGGGCGGCGCGAATATTTGTTCGGTCGGCGGGGTAAATCCGCTAGCATGAAGTACTAATTTTGGGACCAGGAGGAAACCATGACCGAAACAACCTATCGCCTTGTTACACGAAGCGACTTCGACGGCTTGGTTTGCGCCGTATTGTTGAAGGAACTGGGGATGATCGACGACATCAAGTTCGTCCATCCCAAGGATATGCAGGACGGTACAATCTTGGTCTCGGACAGGGACATTACTACCAACCTGCCCTACGTCAGGGGTGTCCACCTGGCCTTCGACCATCACCTCAGCGAAACCATCCGACTCGACGAAATCCCAGACAATTACATCACCGACCCCGATGCTCCGTCGGCGGCGCGGGTCGTCAACGACCACTACGGTGGGAAAGAGCGTTTTCCAGGTATCTCCAATTCAATGATGGAGGCCGTCGATAAGGCTGATTCGGCCCAATTCGATAAAGACGAGGTTCTCGATCCCAACGGATGGGTCTTGCTCAACACTCTGATGGGCTCGCGCACAGGTTTGGGACGTTTCAGGGAGTTCCGCATCTCCAATTACGACCTGATGATGACCCTCATCGAAGCCTGCCGCGACCATTCGGTAGACAAAATCTTGGCACTGCCCGATGTCAAGGAACGGATCGATCTCTATAGGGATCAGGTCGAGAAGGCGAAGGAGCAGATCAAGCGGTGCACCAAGGTTACCGGAAATGTGGGTGTCCTCGATTTGCGCGGCGAGGACACGATTTTCGCCACTAACCGTTTCACCATTTACGCCCTTTTGCCAGAGATCAACATCTCGATCCACGTGATGTGGGGATTGAACAAGCTCAATACCGTAATGGCGGTTGGCAAATCAGTGCTCAACCGCACGTCAAAGACCAACATCGGCGCCTTGATGCTGGAGTACGGTGGCGGCGGCCATCCCAACGCCGGAACCTGCCAGATCGACAATGATGAGGCGGACAAGGTGCTTGGCGAATTGGTGGATACAATCACCACTGACGGTTGACGAGGGTGCTGACAAATCCCGATTTTAAAGCGGAGATTCCATGACTACTGTTCGTGCTTCCGTCGTGCAGGCTGCGTCCGTTGCCTTCGACCGCGAGAGAACCCTGGAAAAGGTCGGCGATTTGGCTGCCTACGCGGCGCGGGACAAGGCCCAATTGGCGCTTTTTCCCGAAGCATTCGTCTCCGCTTATCCTCGCGGGCTCGATTTCGGCGCCAAGGTCGGGTCGCGTAGCCCGGAAGGCCGCGAAGATTATCGACGCTACTACGATAGTGCCGTCGACGTGCCCGGTCCCGCCGTCGATGCCCTGGCGTTGGTGGCCGAAGCTTGCAACATCCACTTGGTCATCGGTGTTATCGAACGTGACGGCGGTACGCTTTACTGTTCGGTCCTTTTCTTCAATTCGAACGGAGAGCACCTCGGCAAGCACCGCAAGCTCATGCCGACCGCCTCGGAACGCTTGGTTTGGGGATTTGGCGACGGCTCGACATTGCCCGTTTTCGATACGCCGTTGGGCAAGCTGGGCGCCGTCATCTGCTGGGAGAACTATATGCCGCTCCTGCGCATGTCCATGTATTCGAAGGGTATCCAGATCTATTGCGCGCCCACCGCCGATGACCGCGAGAGCTGGACCGCCTCCATGCGCCACGTCGCCATGGAAGGGCGCTGCTTCGTTCTCTCGTGCAATCAGTTCAACCGACGCCGCGATTTTCCTGACGATTACGGCGATTTCGACGACGACAACCCCGATGCGGTGATCACACGCGGTGGCAGTTGCATTATTAATCCCATGGGTGAGATTCTCGCCGGTCCCAATTTCGACGACGAATGCATTCTCACCGCTGATCTCGATATGGGCGAGATCACCCGAGGCAAGTACGACCTCGACGTGACCGGCCATTACGCCCGGCCCGACGTTTTCCGTCTCTTCGTCAACGAACGTCCGACGCCGCCGGTGGTCAGCAACGCCTCGGGGGCGGCGGCAATGGAAGAACCGTCCGAGGACGAGGAGTAGGGCGGCGCCGTCTCAAAGCGTTGGGATAACTTTATTCACAATATTAAAAATCAATAATAACATATTGAAAGCATACAAATTTCAACCTTTTTGTAATTTAATCCACAGGTTTATCCACAAATGTATCCACAAGACGTGGATTGCCTTCCGGTTTCGTTCAATCGCGGCCGTAGATGTCGTCGAAGCGGACGATGTCGTCTTCACCCAAGTAGTCGCCAGATTGCACCTCAATGACGCGCAACGGTGACTCGCCGGTGTTCTCCAGGCGGTGCTTGGTTTCAGTCGGGATATAGGTCGCTTGATTGGCCGTGAGTGTCATGGTGTCGTCGCCCAGGGTCACTTTGGCGGTACCGCTCACCACCACCCAATGTTCGGCCCGGTGATGATGGAGCTGTAGGCTGAGCTTGGCCCCCGGCTTGACCATGATGTGCTTGACCTGGAAGCCTTCGCCCTGATCGACGGTCTGGTAATGACCCCACGGTCGATGAACCACGGGATGGGCGAGAACCTCGGTGCGCCCGTTCTGCTTCAGGACCTCGACGACATTCTTGATCTCCTGAGCCCTGTCGCGTTGGGTGACAAGAACGGCGTCGGCGGTAGCGACGACGATCAAATCCGTGATCCCTACCGCCGCCACCAGGCGGTCGTCGGCGCGAATCAGCGAATCGTGGACGTCATGGACCACCACATCGCCGGATAGCAGATTGCCCTGGCCGTCCTTGTCGCCGATCGCCCACAGGGAGGCCCAGGACCCGACATCGCTCCACCCCATGTCAACGGGGACCACGGCGGCTCTTTGGCTGGGCTCCATCACCGCGTAATCGATGGAGAGCGCCGGACAAGCGGCGAAGGCCTTGGCATCAAGGTTCAAGGCATCGAGATCCAAGGTACCGCTATCGATCGCGCGGCGGCAGGCCTCGTCGATCTCCGGGCAGGCGTCCGTCAGCTCATTGAGGTAGCTCTGTGCCCGGAAGAGGAAGATGCCGCTGTTCCAGTCGTAAGTACCGTCGTCAAGATAGGCCTGGGCCGTGGCGGCGTCCGGCTTCTCGACGAAGCACGCCACCCGGAAACAGCCCGGTAAGTCCTTCCAGGGCGCGCCGCGGCGGATGTAGCCGTAACCCGTCTCGGCCCGCTCGGGCGTGATGCCGAAGGTGACCAGGGCATCGTCGACAGCCGCCGCCAATCCCTTATCGACGGCGTCGCGAAAAACGTGGGGCTTGTCGACGACATGATCGGAGGGCAGCACCAACATCATCGCATCAGGGTCTCGGGCCACAAGATAGTGCGCCGCCACCGCCGCCGCCGGGGCGGTATTGCGGCCTACTGGCTCTATCAAGGTGGCTTGGGGCGTTGCACCGGCCTCGCGCAACTGTTCAGCGACTGTGAAGCGTTGCTCGTCGTTGCACACCACCACGGGTTTCGCGAACGGTGCTTCTGAGACGCGCGCTGCCGTTTCTTGCAACATGGTACGCTGGCCGGCCAGCGTTTGGAGTTGCTTGGGATTGAGGGCCCGCGACAGAGGCCACAGGCGCATCCCTGAGCCACCGGACAGGATAACCGGGTGGATCGTGCCTTTCGAAGCCCGCGAGCCGGCCATGAGTGTCTCCCTGATTTTGACACCGACCTTGCTAACGCATAATTCGGCCGCCGCCAATCCCGGAATAGAACCGCCGTCAGTGGGGGGTGCCTGGAGAAAAGCTTGTTGTCGTAAAGGGTCATATGTTAAATATTTGTCCAGAAACGCGATATGGCGGACTCAGCTCGAAGAGATCGTGTGTGATTGTTTCCGCCCATCCCCTGTCGTGATCTAACGAATCACACCTTGGGTTTCGCGATTCGATTTATTGATTGGGGGTTGAGTTTTAACCGATATATTTGAAAGGAAGGACAATAGCCGATACAGAAGCAACGGGGGCCGAGGAGAGCGGTTTTAGAATCAGCAACTGGGGTGCCGGCATTCTCATCGCCATTTTTCTGGTTCTTGCTGGTTTCATTTGGAATTAAAACCAACAGTTGAATATGGCGGTCGAAATGATGGTCAAGCTCAGCGAGGGAATTCAGAAAGCTAAGAAATAAAGTACGCAGGGGCGAAATCCTGCGATTAAACGAACGTCGCCCAAGCGCGCGTGACGACGGGTAAACGAAAAAAAAGAAGGGGCTGTCCCAGATAACCCA
Organism: Rhodospirillales bacterium; assembly: GCA_030754885.1. GTDB lineage: Bacteria > Pseudomonadota > Alphaproteobacteria > Rhodospirillales > JASLLZ01 > JASLLZ01. The sequence goes on from JASLZL010000071.1 coordinate 30,832, forward strand.
TTTTGGGGGTTATCAT
>JASLZL010000072.1 GCA_030754885.1 Rhodospirillales bacterium
ATGGTCAGACCCGTCACCTCGGCAACGACCCACAACACAAAGGCGGCAACGGGAATGCCGATCAACGCCAGCAAGATGAGAAATAATTATGGGGCTGTCCCAGATAACCCCCCAAATGGGTTATCTGGGACAGCCCCATAATTATTTCATGTGAGATATCCTCCCCGACGAAGTTTGCGAGAACAGCTGGCGGATCAGCAAGGCAGTAAGCCGCCTGGGTTCAGCATTGACACACGATTGCATTGAGGCGATCCGAGACGAGGAAAGCGCCGTCATCGTCGGCTTTTTCGATCTTAGGGGTTATGCCAAGTGGAGCGTCGGGAGACCGCCGGGAGAGCCATAAAGGACGCGGGCGAACTTCGTTCCGTTCGACGACGATACGTTTGTGGCGAAACGCTAAAATCCCTTCGTATCGGCCCTACGTCAGCCCCGGCCAAGGCTCGCCGGCGGCGGTTTCGGCACGCTGGAACGCTTGGCGCAGATCAGCAACGACGTTTTCCGCCAGCACCCCTTTCGACAGGACGTCCAAGTTACGTTCGACGTTCGATGTCTTCGTTGTGCCGACGATTGCCGTGGTGACGCCCGGCTGCGACAAGGTGAACCGCAACGCGATCTCGGACCATGCCGCCCCGACCTCACCGGGGAAGCCCAGGTCCGCCGGCGTGATTGCCATCTTGGCCAGGCGCTCGGCATAGGTTTTAGCGTAATTGACGTAGATGCCGCGTTGGTCGGAAACATCCTTCCAGGCCGCGTTGGCGATCGGCCGTTTGGCCAAGATGCCGATATTGTTACGTCGTGCCAGGGGGAGCACGGTATCGATATTGGCTTGGTCGCAAATACTGATGGAGGTCTCAATAACGGCCACATCGTCCAGTCCGGCGGCATGGACCGCCGCCTCGTTATCGCCGGAATAGCCGACGAAGCGGATCTTGCCGGCATCGCGTGCCTTGACCAACGCGCCCAGGGCCTCGCCATTTTGCAGGATTTCCAGGTCGCATGAATGCAGCAGCATGACGTCGATATGGCCGGTCTTGAGGCGCCGGAGCGAACGATCCACCGTCTGTTCGATGGCCAATGACGACCACGCCGGCCCTTCGATGTCATCGAAAGCCTGACCGCATTTCGAAACCAGCACATAGTCGTCGCGGCGATGACTGATGGCCTCGCCGATCGCCTCTTCGGAGCCCCGGTAGGAGGCCGCCGTGTCGATCAGATTGATACCTCGATCGAGGAGCGTGTTGAGAATTTCGGCCACTTCGCGGCGATCCGTCTCAAGATAGCCAACCGGTGCGCCGCCAAAACCAAGCGCGCATACGTCGAAACCCGTCTTGCCCAAACCGCGCATTTCCATGGGGTATTATCCTCGATTGATGCCAGGCTCAGTAAGCCTGATACACGCGGCCCATGCCGTCAATGGGGCGTTCGAAGCGCCGCAGCGCATCACACCTCGTTGGTGACGAATGCCCTTGGAGAACCTCAGTGCGGGGCGCGGTATTCGGGCTCAAGCTTCTTCGCGAACTCCTTGCTGTCGAGGCCAAGAGCGTAATCGCCGAGCGCTTGGTGGCTCCCGTTGTGGCCCGGAATGCCGGTGATAAAGCCGCCCGGCCAGGTCCCCGCGCCGCACAGGTACAGGCCGCGAACCGGCGTGCGATATTCCGAAAGTCCGGCCACCGGCCTGAGCGAGAACATACCGCCCGGCGACATGTCGGCGTGCAATCCATGACCTTCAACCAGGCCGTATTCGTCCTCCAGGTCCTTCGGGCTGTCGAAACGGGTGTCCTCGATGATGTCTTTGAGGTTGGGGACGTATTCGGCCAAGGTGTCGATGACCCGCTGTCCGAAGCGCTCCTTCTCCGTCGTCCAATCCCCCTCGCGAAGTTGGTAGGGCGCATAATAGACGCTGATCGACATCAGATGCTTGCCGGGCGGGGCGAGGCTGGGGTCGACCATGGAAGGCGTCAGGCCCATGAGGCGGGGTGACCGCGACGGGATGCCGGACTTGGCGTCATTGACGCATTGCTCCAGGTACTCCATGTCCGGGGCAATGCGGTACTGACACGACGCGAAGGCATCCACCGCGTCGGGTGGAGCGGCGGCGAATCTGGGCACGTCGTTGAGGGCCAAGGCGACCTTGAACGCGCAGCCGCGAACCTTGAGCTGTTCGAGCCGGGTCCGCAAAGGCCCTTCGACGTGCTGGCGTTCGACCAGATTGAGGAGCGTCGTCTTCGGGTGAAGATTGGAAATCACCATGCCGGCGTCGATCTCCTCGCCATCGGCAAGCACGACGCCTTGTACCCGACCGTTTTCATTGACCTTGATCGAGGCCACGTCGGCTTCGGTGCGAACCTCGACACCGGAGGCCATGATCGAGCGCTCCATGGCCTCGGTGACGCTGCCCATGCCCCCTCTGGGCAGTCCGGTCGAGCCCCGAAGTGGCTGCTTTCTGGGGTCATGGTCGGCCTCGATACTCATCGAAGCCAAGGACATCGGGCGTTGCAGCAAAACAAATGGCGAGCCCGGCGCCGACGGCGGGTAGTTACCGCCGAACATGCACATGCAAGCAAGGACGGCCTTGACTTGGTCAGTTTCCAGCCGATCGTCCAAGAAGTCCTTGACGTTGCCGAACAACAGCGTGGTGAAAGTGGCTTCGTCCTCGGGCGTGTGCAGGCGTGAGAACAGATCGGACAGGCTCGGCGGCGGCTCGAACAACGAAAGCTCAAGCTTTTTCGCCAATTCGGTGCACGTGTTCACGATCTCATGATAGACCTTGGCGTCGTTTTCGGAGAACTTGCGGAGCTCCTCATTGACACGCTCTTTCTCTCGCCAGGCGATGAACGCCCGGCCGTCGGGAAACGGGTGGATCAAGGAGGGGTCGGGCCTGTCGAATGTCAGACCGAACCGCTCGAGTTCCATATCCGAGACGATCTTCGGCTCCAACGAGCCCGGCGAGTTGCACACCGAGCCCCGGTAGCCGGGAAAGAATTCGGTCGCGCAGCAAGGTCCGCCGACGACGTAGCGGCGCTCGAGAACGAGAACCTTCAGTTCGCTCTGGGCTAGGTAATGGGCGGCGACAAGGCCGTTGTGCCCGCCACCGACAACAATCGCATCATATTTTTGCGACATGACTTTACATTCCCCCTGTTTTGGTGGACCGCGGTTTCACGGCCCGGAAGCTTCCCACGCATCGAATTTTTCTTTGGCGCCGCAGCGCGCAGCCCGAATTATTTAAGGGCCGCATCTCATAAATGAGTGGCCGGCAAGCATGCTATGCCGACCATCGGCGGCCATACGTTGATCTAGATCAACGCCTGCAAGCGGCGAGAGGCAACGAAAAGCATGGAGAAATCAATGGCGGCGGCAACGGGGCGGAATTGCTCAGGGAACAACAGCGCTTTACGCGCTTCGACCCTCGGATCGACGGTGCGCGTCCAGGGCTCCGCTAGGCTGCAATTCTTTTGTAATGGAAGACGCGCATGATGTCCTCGGCCAATTGACCAAGGAGATCGATATCTTGCGGATCACGAGACGGGAGGTCGGCGCGCAACCTGCCGGCTACGTCCACCATCTGCCGGCACAACAAGCCCTTCTCGTCCTTCTTGGCGTGATCAAGGCGTTCAAGACGATAGCAAATGTCCTCTGACACAGACGCCAAGCGATTGAAATGCGATGTGACCTCCGCCTCCGCCACGTCTCCCGTATCGGAAGAAAGGATATGTTTCACCAGATAGTCAATTTGAACCGCGTTGCGTTCTATCTTCAACTCGTCGATTAATTTGGAGCACCTTTCGATATCTCCTTGCAATTGGGCTGTGTTTACATCACCCAAGGCCATGAACTGGAGAGAATTCGGAACATCAATTTCAGGAATCTTCTCTGATCCGGGCCGGTACTTCTTGCGCCGGTTCGGTCCGATGTAGTCGCTGGTGACGACGAAGCGTTTGCGCTCGCGGGTCAGCTTGATGATCCGCTCGTACAACGTTGTCGAGGAAATCGGTTTCACCAAGATATCATCGGAGCCAGAGTCGATGACCTTGCGGATCAATTCTTTCGAGGGCTCGGCGATGAGCGTGATGACGAACACGAATGGATTGGACCCGATTTCGTGATGCCTGATTTTATGGATCAGGTCGTGGACGTCGCCATCCTCGTAGTCGGTACTACAAATCAGGAGGTCCGCCTCGTCGTTCGACGCCGTCTCGTTGATCACCGAGGCCTTGTCGGTGATCACGACGTTCCGAAACCCGTAATGGTATAGGGCGCTTTTTAATCCATCGCGCGTATTACGATCGACCTCACCCAAGATAACCTTGACCCTCTCGAATCTGAACTCTTCCATACCCCCCTCCTAATCCTTGAACGGCTTCCTTGGGCCTTAGCTTCCTGTATGGCCTCGTCCCTCGGCGCCATAACGCATATTTATGTGTTCAGGCGATGCGAAATTACGGTTTAATTGTTGCCGAATAATGAACCAGCAGAACCGATTATGAAAATTTAACAACACCAAAAAAGAATCCACTACCAATACTAGTAGTGTGGTAATCTCAAAAAATAAAAAGAACTTAAAAATAAATAAGGCGTACTATCCTACTGCAAGACTTGAACATTTGAATGATTCGCGCTTTTTTTCCGAACTCGTCGATATATTTTACGAGTTAGTCCTAACTATACTATAATGAATGCCTTCCACAGATCGTTTGCCCACATCTCTTCACAATGAATCCGGATTCTTCGGTCGGATCACGCTTCCACCCACCTTGAATGCCAATAGTAGTAAAAAACAATGGCTTAGCAGGCGGCCGTCCAAATGCGGCGGCGTGAATGGCCTCGGGTTAGATCATTTTCCGATCGCTCGCGCGAATGGAGAACGATCTAACGTATTGATTTTACGCAAATGCGTCGTCGCAAACGATTCCGTTTGCTCACGATTTGCTTTAGATCAGCGCCTGCAACCGCCGGCTGGCGACGGAAAGCATGGAGAAATCAATGGCGTCGGCCGACCACACCTCGGACAAGAGTGCCATGGTTTGCTCGACCGCGGCGCCGCGCTTTGCGGCCCAGGACGCTATGGCCGCCTTGGCGTCGGCCCTCGACTTTGTGCCTTCAAGAATCTGCGAGGCGAGCGCGACCTGGTTGGCGAACAGATCGTCGATCAGCGCCGCCACCGCCATCTGCCGCCAATGGGTCTCGGCCTCCAAGGACTCCGCCGCGGCACGCAGGCGTCCCATGTGGAAGTGGGCGCCGACGGCGAAGTAAAGCTCGGCCACGTCGCGCACCGAGGCGTTGTGGGTTCCGGCCAGACGCACGATATCGCACCCGGATGCCAGGTTCACCATGCCGGCCATACGCAAGGCCAGGGCCGGGGGCACGCCGGCATCCGTATAGGCGGCGGCGCGGGTACCGAGATCGGCGCGGTAGTGGTCCGGCAGGATGTCTTCGAGGCCGTCCGCCAGCGTCGCCACGTCGTCGCAAAAGACGGCAACGTTGGCACCGATGTCGAGGGGTCTTGCGGCGTTACGCAGGAACCACAGCGTACCCCTCTCGATCAACCGGTTGGTCTCTACCAGCATGGCGGTCTGAACCGAAGCGGGCACCGCGTTGTCCAGCTCCTCGATGGCCACCCAAGTCTCGCGCACGGCAAAGACATCGCGGGCGATAATGTAGGCACCGGCGATATCGGTCGCTGTCATGCCCGTCTTTTCCATGAGCTGGGTGACGTAACTTCCGCCGACCCGGTTGATCATGGAATTGGTGACGGTGGTGGCGATGATCTCGCGACGCAGGCGGTGATCGCCGATGGTGTCGTGGTAGGTCTTTTGCAGGGGCGTCGGGAAATAGCGCACCAAGTCCTCGAACAACCTGGGGTCATCCGGCAGGTCCGACTTCAAAAGCTCGTCGTAAAGCCAGATCTTGAGGTGTGGCATGAGAACGGCGATCTCGGGGCGGGTGAAGCCTTTCTTCGCCGCCTGGCGTTCGTCCAGGGCTTCGTCGTCGGGCAGGAACTCGACCTCGCGGTTGAGCCGCCCGGCGCGCTCCAGCATGCGCATCATGCGTACCTGGTCGTCGAAGACCTCGGTACCGCGCGCCTCGACCACGGATATGGCCTGGCTTTGGAGGTAGTTGTTGTGCAGCACCAGATCGGCCACCTCGTCGGTCATGCGGGCGAGAAGGGCATCGCGGCGCCGCGCCGTCAGGGTGCCCGAGGCGACCGCGGAATCGAGCAGGATCTTAATGTTGACCTCATGGTCCGAGCAGTCGACGCCGCCCGAATTGTCGATCGAATCGGCGTTCAAGCGGCCGCCGGCCATGGCGTATTCGACGCGGGCGCGTTGGGTGACGCCAAGGTTGGCGCCCTCACCTATGACCCGGCATCGTAGTTCCGTGGCGTCGACGCGCACCGCGTCGTTGCCGCGGTCGCCGGCGTCGGCGTGAGTCTCGTCGCTCGCCTTGACGAAGGTCCCGATGCCGCCGAACCACAAAAGGTCAACCGACGCCCTGAGCAAGATGCCGAGCAGCTCGCCCGGCGTCATGGTGCGTTCTTCGACGCCGAACTGCTTGGCCGCCTCGGCTGAAAGCGTGATTGACTTGGCGCGGCGATCGAAGACGGCGCCGCCCTTGGACAACAGCTTGGCGTTATAATCGCTCCACGACGACCGGGGCAGGGCGAACAGGCGCTGGCGTTCCTTCAGGCTTTTGGCCGGATCGGGGTCGGGATCGACGAAGATGTGCAGGTGGTTGAAGGCGGCGACCAACTTAATGCGGGGCGAAAGCAGCATGCCGTTGCCGAAGACGTCGCCCGACATGTCGCCGACGCCGACCACGGTAAAGTCCTGGGTCTGAATGTCGGTTCCCACTTCGCGAAAGTGGCGCTTGACCGATTCCCAGGCGCCCCGCGCCGTGATTCCCACCTTTTTATGGTCATAGCCGACGCTGCCGCCCGACGCGAATGCATCGCCGAGCCAGAAGCCGTAATCGAGCGAAATCCCGTTGGCGATATCGGAAAAGGTCGCTGTTCCCTTGTCCGCCGCGACCACCAGATAGGGATCGTCGCCGTCGCCCAACGTCACGTCACGGGGCGGCACCACCGTACTGCCGGCATAGTTGTCCGAGATGTCGAGGAGCCCCCGCACCAAGGTCTTGTAACACGCGATGCCTTCGTTCAGCAGGGCCTCGCGATCGCCACTGGGGGGTGGCCGCTTGACCACGAAGCCACCTTTGGCGCCGACCGGAACGATGACAGCGTTCTTCACCATCTGCGCCTTCATCAGGCCCAGGACCTCGGTGCGGAAGTCTTCGCGCCGATCCGACCAGCGGATGCCGCCGCGCGCCACCTTGCCGCCGCGCAGGTGAATGGCTTCGACCCGGGGTGAGTAAACGAAAACCTCGACCATGGGCCGGGGCAGGGGCAGGTCGTCGACCTTCTGACTGTCCAACTTGACCGACAGATAGGGTTTGGGCCCGCCGTCGGCGGCGGGCTGGAAATAGTTGGTGCGCAGCGTCGCCTCAACAACGTTGTGAAAACGCCTGAGGATACGATCTTCGTCGGCGCTCTCCACCAATTCGAGGCCCTGGTTGAGCTTATCTTGGATACGCCGGGCGCGCCGGACCGCCGTTGCCGCCCCGGCGGGATCGAACAGGGTAACGAACAGATCGACGATAAGCCGCGCCAGCCCGGGATGATTGGCCAGAGTCTGTTCCATGTAGGCCTGGGAAAAGGGGATGCCCGCCTGGCGCAGGTATTTGCAATAGGTCCTGAGGATCACCACTTGGCGCCATGTCAACCCAGCGCCAAGAACCAAGCCGTTGAAGCCGTCGCTTTCCATCTCACCGCGCCAGACGCCGATAAAGGCGTCCTGAAATTTCTGGTGCACGGCGCCCGGGTTGACCTCGGAGCCGTCGCGGGTCTCAAGGCCGAAGTCGTGGATCATGATTTGCTCGAAGCCTTCGGCCCGGGGCTGGATGGCATGGGGAATCTCGTCCATTACCTTGAGCCCCATGTGCTCAAGCATGGGCAGGACGTCGGAAAGGGGAACCTCGTGATGGGGGTTGTAGATCTTGAAGCGAATCTGGTTGGCGGCGGCACCTGACGACCGGTAGAGGTCCATTCCCAATTCGCCGCTGGCAATGGTGTGCTCAAGGCAAGCGATATCGGCAATCGCGATCGCCGCGTCGGACCTTTCCTTGTAGCCCGGCGGGAATGCCTTGCGATAGCGGTGCAAAAGCCCAAGGCCCCGCTCCTCGCCATGCTCGCGGACCAGGGCGTCTTCCATAAGGTCGGTCCACGACCGGGCCGCGTCGACCAGCCGCGTCTCGATGGCGTCGGCGTCATAGGCCTTTATCCGCCCCGGCGGGGTCTGGATGATCATATGGAGGCGGGCCAGGGGTGAATCCTCGAGCTGGGTGTAATAGGCGGACATCTCGCCGCCGAAGGAGCCTTCCAAGATGGCTTGAATGCGCTGGCGCAGATCGGTGTCGTAAAGGTCGCGCGGGATGAAGACGAGGCACGACAAGAAGCGCTCGAATTCGTCGCGGCGAATGAATAACGCCACCCCTTGGCGATCCTGCAAATTGAGGATACCAAGACTGGTCAGGTAAAGGTGCTCGTCCGACATCTGGAACAGTTCGTCGCGTGGGAACGTCTCCAAGATGTGGATCAGGGCCTTGCCGTCGTGGCTCCCCGGCGTAAAGCCGGTGCGGTCGAAGGCTATTTGCAGCTTACGCCTAAGAAGCGGGATCTCGCGCGGACTGCGGTGGTAGGCACTGGACGTAAAGAGCCCGACGAACAACCTGAGGCCGACCACGTGGCCCTTGGCGTCCAGCTTCTTGATGCCGATGGAGTCCAGATGCACCGGGCGGTGGACTGTTGAGCGCAGGTTGGCCTTGGTCACCATCAGCAGATCGGATTGGGCGGCAAGTTCCCGATTTTCGGACGACATGGCGCCGAGGGTCCTGAGTTCGCGGAAGACCGATACCTTGGGGTCGCGCAGGATGCCCAGTCCGGTCTTCGCGTCGATCACGACCTTGGTTTTGCCGCGCACTTTCTTGACGTCGTAATCGCGATAGCCGAGGAAGGTGAACTGGTCGGCGTGGATCCATTGCAGAAATTCGCGCGCCTCGATTTGGTCCGCGGTCGGCTTGCGCCGCGGTCCCACCTCGTCGATGATCGCCTTCATCCGCCCGCGCATGGTTTTCCAGTCTTCAACAGCGGCGCGGACATCACCCAACACGCCCTCGACGACGGCACCGATAGCGTCCAGGCGGTCGCCGGACTGGGCCGCAATTTCGAAATGCATGAACGATTCGTTCATTCCGTTGGTACTGAGCCCCCTCAGTCGGCCGCTTTTGTCGCGGCGCGTCTGAATCAAGGGATGGATAACCAAATGAACCGCCACCTCTTCTTGGTTGAGGGCCGAGGTCACGGAATCGACCAAGAAGGGCATGTCGTCGTTGACGATCTCGACCACGGTATGGTCGCACGCCCAGCCGTCCTTCTTCGGGCTTGGGTTGTAGACCCTAACCTTGGCCTCGCCCGGCTTGCGCCGGCCCGCCATCGCCCAATGGGAGAGCGCCGCGCCCAACAGATTCTCAGGCGCTTGGTCGACCATGTCGCGGGGCGGCACGTGCTCAAAATAAAGACGGACGAATTGCTTGACGGTCCCCTTGGCGCCCTTGCTTCCACGCGATCGAACTTTGGTGACAATCTTCTTGATCAGCTCGGCCTTACGCCGTTCCAATTTCTGCATCATCCGTCACCTCCTTCGTCTCGGCCCGGACCCGTCGTCACGGGTCTGAAGTTATTTCATAAAATCAGGGCTCTGAATACCAGGCCGTCGGCGCAACTGAATTTGACCTGGGGTCCGATTCCATGCAAATAGGATAAAAAAAAGGACTTGTGATCCGCAACTTGGGGGAGGGCGACCGTGGCAGATCAGGCGAAACAACCCGACCAAAACCAAGATCAGGCCGCCGATTCTCAACCCGCCCTGGACAGCGTGCAGGCCATGCAAGGCAACTGGCTGTTCAAGCGGTTGCCGCCGTGGGTCATGGACACCCTGACCAACGACCAAAAGGCAGCCATCCACGACGCCGTCACGGATCCATCGTGGCAGCGTCACGTGGTCAACATCCGGGTCAGCCTGCCGTTCTTTAAACAGCGCTTCTACATCACCGTGGTCGGCGGCGAGGAGAAGCGCGACGCCGATCGCCGGTCCAAAGAACGCAACACGTATCCGTTGCGCACCATCGCCAACATCTTCTTTGTCATCGGCGCGGCGACGGTCTTCTATGCCGTCGCCCTCATCGCTCTGGCGTTTCACGCCACCATCTTCGAATTTTAATTTAGGGGCTGTCCCAGATAACTAGCCCAAATGCTTCCTAACCCATTGCCTCAATTGCGCTAATTGGATTGATGGGTCACTGTTGTTAAAACGCCACTCGCACTCCTTCAAAAATAGCCCGAAATGGGCCTTTGGAACACCGTTGAATTTGCGCATGTGACGCTTCGCCTGGTT
>JASLZL010000073.1 GCA_030754885.1 Rhodospirillales bacterium
AGCGCTTATCTAGGGGGATGAGGCGATGTTAACGATTGGGGCGAAGTATATGGATGCGATTGAAGCGCTAAAGACGCGATCATCGGCGGTCAAGATCGGCGAGCCGGGGCCGCCCGACGTCGCCGGGGTGGATGGCGACGGCCTCCTAACCATGGGCGAGATCATGGGTCTCAAATTGGACGCCGACTGGGTAGTGCTGTCGGCCTGTAACACGGGATCCGGTCAAGGCGCCGGGGCGGAGGCGGTGTCGGGTCTTGGACGGGCCTTCTTCCATGCCGGCACGCGGGCTCTCTTGGTGAGCAACTGGCCGGTGGAGACGACCTCGGCCAAAGTCCTGACCACGGACCTCTTCCGCCGCCAAGCGAAAGAGGCGAGCCTGACCCGCGCCGAGGCTCTGCAGCGGGCCATGCTGGCGTTGATCGACGAGGGTGGCTACGTCGATCCCCAAACCGGCAAGATGGTGTTCTCATACGCCCATCCCATCTTCTGGGCACCGTTTAGCCTCATCGGCGATGGCGGTGGTGGGAAGCCAGCCAGCTAAATCATCCGGGAAGCGAATGTCCGGGTTGGGTCATAAGCGGACGTTGAGTGCACCGTTCGATTACGTCTGCTTTGAGGGGTAAAGCGGACATCAAATTCATGGGGTCTTTGGTTGACGGCGTGGGGATGGGTCCGACAATGGTTGTTGAGGGTCTTTCAACGCCAGTTATGCCGTATTTTTGCCGTATATCTGTTAAGACTGCCAGCGCTAAACCTGTAACTCATTGAAAGCGCTGGTGACCCCAACGGGATTCGAACCCGTGTTGCCACCTTGAAAGGGTGGAGTCCTAGGCCTCTAGACGATGGGGTCGGGGCGCGTTCGGCTGTCAACTAACCATCTTGCCCGGCAAAATCAAGCTTTCATCCTCGGTTGTCGTCTGGTCATGGGATTTTGGGGTTTGCAGGGGCGCGGCCGGGTCATAGTATTCGGCCTCGGGGAACGGCCGGTGGCGGGCGTTCGGATTTAAAGGAAGGGTACGCCCATGTTGCAGGGTAAGGTTCTGGTCGCCCAGGGCGGCGGGCCGACGGCGGTGATCAATCAGTCCATGGTCGGCACGGTGCTCGAATCGCGCAAGTTCCCCGGCGTCGATCTGGTTTACGGCGCCTATCACGGGGTGCGCGGCATCGTCGATGAGGAATTTCTCGACCTGACCCAGGAGACCACCCACAACCTGGAGCTGGTCGGCAACACGCCGTCCTCGGCGCTTGGTACGACCCGTGACAAGCCCGACCTTAAATACTGCCAGGAAATCTTCCGCGTTCTCCAGGCCCACCAGATCGGCACATTCTTTTACATCGGCGGCAACGATTCATCGGACGTCCTGCGCATTGTCAACGACAAGGCGCGCGAGGCCGACTACGCCCTGCGCTGCGTGCACATCCCCAAGACCATCGACAATGACCTGGTGATCAACGACCACACGCCGGGGTATCCGTCCGCGGCGCGCTTCGTTGCCTGCGCGTTCGCAGGCGCCAACCTGGACAACCGGGCCCTGCCGGGAGTCTACGTCGGTGTCGTCATGGGCCGCCACGCCGGCTTTCTCACCGCCGCCTCGGCGCTTGGGCGTAAGTACGACGACGACGGGCCGCATCTCATCTATGTGCCGGAACGCGCCTTCGATCTCGACACCTTTATATCCGACGTCAAACAGGTCCATGACCGCCTGGGGCGCTGCGTGATTGCCGTCTCGGAGGGCATCCACGGCGGTTCGGGCGAGCCCATCGCCGCCAAGCTGGCCAAACGTGTCGAGACCGACGCCCACGGCAACGTCCAGCTTTCGGGCACGGGTGAGTTGGCCGACCTGTTGACCGGCCACATCAAGCAAAACCTGGACATCAAGCGGGTGCGCGGCGACACGCTTGGCTATCTCCAACGATCGTTCCTCGGCTGCGTCTCCGATGTAGACCAGCGCGAGGCCCGCGAGGTTGGCGAGAAGGCGGTGCAGTACGCCCATTGGGGCGACGTCGACGGCTCGGTGACCATCCGGCGCTCGGGCTTCTATTCGGTGGAGTATCCCCTCCATCCCCTCGAGGCGGTGGCCGGCAAGACCAAGATCATGCCCGATGAATTCATCGCACCTTCGGGCCACGACGTGACCAACGACTTCTTGATGTACTTGCGCCCGCTCTTGGGTTCGGGCATGCCGGACGCGCTACGCCTGCGCTCCAACCGGGTGCCCAAGATTCTCAAAAAGTGATATTTGACCGCGGTCCGGGCCCGCATTCCCTCCCGACCACCCAGCCATTGTATATGCGGGATCGATTGCGCCGATTGGTCCCTGTCCGCCTTACTCCTGAAAGCGGACATTCAATGATGTTTGCTTCTGACTTGGAAATGCGGGTGGGTTGGTGGGTCAAGAAGTCCAAAGCGTAATTTGACGCCATGGTTCTGGCACAGACAGTCCTCCTTCATGAGGCGCTTTTGCATCGCACAGGCGGATGGACTGCCATGCTCCACGCCATTCCGCCGGCAATGGATATGGTGTAGTGACTTTGTCTTCTGCCTTAAATCCAAAGCGACTGTAATAAGCAGGGTCACCGAGAACAAAGATATAACCAATTTTGGAATTTTCCATTTGCCTAAAACCCGTTTGAACCAACGCGCTTCCGATCCCCTGTTTATGCAGAGTTGGTGTGACCGCAAGCGGACCTAGAAGCGCGACCTTATCCTTCCCTTCCTCAACGCTGCAGAACGTGAAACTGATATGCCCTACGATTACGTTTTCACGTATCCCAACGAGCGATATTACGCTCTGCCTAAGATCCAGAAGTTCCCTCACCAGCGGCAACAGATCCTCGTCAGGGAAGGCGTCCACATACAGTTGTTTGATCCCGGCAGCGTCACTGGGTCGGCTTTCGCGAATTTCAAGATTGCTAATCATATTTCCTTTATCGGTATTTTTTGTTAGCGGCGCGATAAATATCCATTCTTGGCTATTAGCAGACGTCCTGCCGCCTAGTGAATTACGATTGCTTTACGCTCAAAAGCGGTCATTCGGAGGGAAGTCGCTAAACGTCCGCTGATGACCCGACTCAGACATAAGGGGCGGCAATTGGAAGGCCACTGAATTCGGACTCAGTGGGCGGGTTTATCCTCACTGTTTTCTTCCGACAACTCATCGCCTCTCAACGCTCGCGGAATTCCCGCGGCGCGCTGCCGGGGTGGCCGAAATCGCGCGGCGCCAGGCCGGCATGAAACCAGCAGACGAAGCTGTAGGCATCATAGACGGGAACGCCGATGCGCTCCCTGAGCGCTCGAGCGAAGGGCAGCAGGTTGGTGCATTCCAAGACCACGGCGCCGATCTCGGGATGGCGGGCCATCAATTCATCGCCGGCTCGCAGGACATCCCGTTCGGCCGCCGCCACGTCCATTTCCACCCGGTCGTCGGAAGTGAAGACGCGGGCGAACTCACTCCCATTCTCGCAGCCGGCTAGAGGAGTATCGGCCGCCGCCCCCGCCGCCGCCAAGTGGCGCTCCTCCAGAAATCGGGTGCTGACGGTAAGGACGCCGACCCGCTTGCCCGGCGGCAGAAGCCGCTCGATGAAGGGCACCTGCATCAGCGACGAAGCGGCCACCGGTACCCCGCACTTCGCCGCCAGCTCGTCCTGAAAGAGAGAAAGGAATCCGCAGCTGGTGGTCAGGCCGTCGGCACCGTCGCTCACCAATTCCTGGCCTGCCTCGACAAAGGCGTCGATGACCCACTCCTCTTGCTCGGCGTAGGTACGCCGAGGCGTCGCGGCGTGGACCACCTTGTAGAGCACCGGAAAGGGCCACGTGGTGGCGTTGCCGATGTCACCGGGGATGCGCGCAAGAACGGTATCCAGCATCAAGATGCCGACGCGCGCGCCATAGATCGTCTTGCCGCCATGAGCATGACGCGAAGCCGATGCCGCCCTGTTCGCCGGGCCGCCGCCGGACCCCGCCAAGCGCCCTTCCAGATCGCGTTTCCTCACAGGCGTGGTCTTCATCGTTCACTCCCCAAATACTAATACAGCTAGATTAACGAGCCCAACAGCTTTGGTTCGGTTGAAGAATAATATGAACGAATGTGAGGTCAGGACGAACTGTTCACTCCTGATTAGTAGCAGACATCCCGCCGCCTAGTGATTGACGTCCGCTTTGAGGCCAAAAACGGACATTGAAGTGCGTACTGAACAAAGAACGCTTGGAAGTCTGCCCGTGGTATGCAGTTGGTGGCCGGTCGGGGGTGCGGGCCCGTGCCGCACAAACAACCCTCTAACGTTTGATCACGTTCTCGTAGACCAAGGTGCCATCGTCCTCAAGTTCCTTGGCGAGGCTGACCAAGCGATTGATGGCCGCCGTCATCCTGGTCTCGCCTCCCTCTTCGCGGAACGCGTAGGCCAGGTCCTCAACGAAGATCTTGTGCGAGCGATCACTCATGTTGGAGTGGAATTTGCGCAATAACGCCTTGTCGTCCTCGGCCACCTTGAGAAGCGCAAGAACGTCGTCATGGTCGGCGGCGAGGAGGAATTTCTGCAAGCCGACATTGTTGGCGTTCTTGATGTGGCGCAGGAAGTCCCGGGCCCGGTCCGAGGCGGATTTGCCGACGTCAGCGGCGGGCGCCAGGATGCGGGTGATCTCCACCAGCAAGGTCTTTAGCTCATCGCCGTCGAACGCCAGCTCGGTATCGTCGAGGTTAAGCGCGTAGACGTCGGGGGCAGCCTTTTTGACGGAAATTTTCATGGCCGTGGGCGCACGCTCAAATTTGCCGACAGGGCACTAGGCTGGCACAGGGTCGGGGTTATGACAAGAGGCGGCACCCGCGATTTCCTTGACCTTGGGCGGGTGCTTTGTCAGACTGATATTCATGGACACACGTAAGCCTTCCTTGGCGCTATCGGCGCGGCGAATTACCGGCCCGGTCCTTCTTTAAGGACCGGGACTGTTTGCCGTTCGCCCAGTCGCCAAAGGAAGGAGTTTTCGTGTCATGTCCGCTCAACCCGCTTTTCCGCCCGCCGCCTCGCCCGAGGCTACCTGTTTTTCCGTCCACGCCCCTGCCGATGCGTCGGTGATGCCGCGTGTGATGGAGGTTTTCGCCAAACGGAGTTTGGTGCCGAGCCGCTGGTACAGCACCCTCGACGGACCCGGGGGAGAGGAATTGCACATCGACATCCAGGTCACCGGGCTGGAGCCCGGAATGAGCGAGCGGCTCGCCAAGCTGCTGCGCCAACTGGTCTGCGTCGAGACCGTGCTGACGTCGCATCGGTGAGACGAGCGTCGGTCTGAGGAGGCTGGGCGGCGATAAAGATGGAGAGAGCATCATGTTTGACGCACCCCTGTCCCTGCCGCCTATCAGATATTCACGTCCCAAGGCCGGTTGTTTGGCGGCGCTCATGGCCGCGACCAGACGGCGCAAATCGTGGTTGGCAAGGGCGCACTCTAAAGCCTTAGATGCGGACGCGGTGCTTTGGTGCTCCCCTTAGGGCGGCCCAGATCAGCCCGGTGCCAACAACCGCATAGGCCGCGAAAATCAAGCAGATGGTTTCCATGGCGATCCCGGCGTCGATCAGCACGCCCATGAACAGCGGCCCCAGGGCCGAGGCGAAAACCATGGCCGATGACACCACGCTTTTGATCGCGCCGATGTTGCGTACGCCATACATCTCGGCCCATATGGCGGCTACCGAGGTGAAGCCAAGACCCATGGTCACCCCCATGGAAAACAGATAGAGCGACGCCCACGGGGCCGCGTCGAACGTCGCCACGACAATCAACCCGAACCCGAGCGGCAGGAGGTGCAGAGGCACCATTCTCAGCGCCCCGATGCGATCGACCAGACGTCCCGCCACCAACATGGTCGCCAGGATGGCAGCCGCGTGGACGACGTAGTTGCCGGTGATCCAAGCATGGCTCCAACCCTTGACGTCGGCCAGATGCAGGTGGTGGAAAAAGAGCGCCGTCCCGACAAACGCCGGCGCCTCGACGCCGACCAACAAAACGTAAAATCTGGGATCGCGCAGCACTTCGCCCACGGTCCACTGACGGCCCAACGCTTCATCGAAGGCCGGTCGGGCCAGGACATCGAGATGGCGCTGGTGGCGCTCGCCATGGTCCTTGAGCAACCACAGCGCCACGGGCAACACCACCACCAACAAGACGGCCCCTATCGCCGCGTAGGTCGGACGCCAGCCGGCGGCGGCGATGACCGCGACGGCGGTAAACGGCAACACCGTTTGGCCGGCCGAAAAGCCCACCGACGCCAAGCTGATGGCCTTACCGCGATTGGCGTCGAAATAGCGCACCATGGAGGTCACCGCCGTATGGGTCATCAGTCCTTGGCCAAAATGGCGCAGCAAGAAGATAGCGAACACCAAGACCGCGATATGGCCGGCGGTGGCGGTGGCGAAACAGGCCGCCGCCAGGCCGACAAAGGTCACCGCCGTGAATACCCTGAGATCAAGGTGGTCGATGAGCCGCCCCGTCCACGGCAGCACCATGGCGCTGGCCAAAGTACCGGCCATGAAAACCAGGCCCCAGTCGCCGTGAGAGAGCCCGAACTCTGCGCGCAGGCCGGGTCCAAAGACGCCAATGAAGAACGTCTGGCCAAAGCTCGATGCTAATGCCACCAAAAAGCCGAAGGCGAGAAAGCGGCGGTTCCCGACCGCGAAACGAACATAACCCTCAGATGGCATCGTCGCGACCGGCCGACTTCTTTTTAGCGGCGCCCGAGAGGTCTCGGCGGCGTTCAAGCTCGGCCCAGACGTCGGCCGGCGCGACCCCGATTTCGGCCCACAGGACCAACAGGTGATAGAGCAAATCGGCGCTTTCGCGGATCACGCGTTCGGGCTCCTCGGCGAGCGCCGCGACCACGGTCTCGACCGCTTCCTCGCCGACCTTGCGCGCAATCTTGGCCCGGCCTTTGGCGAACAACCGGGCCGTATGGGAGGTCTTGGGATCGGCGCCGCGGCGTTCCTCGATGATGCGGAACAGGTGCTCCAAGACGGCGGCGTCGGTCTTGCGTTCGTCCATGGTCTATCAGGCCTTGTCCTGGCGCACCGGCACGCCGGCGGCGGCCATATGCGCCTTCGCTTCGGCGATCGTATAGGTGCCGAAATGAAATATAGAGGCCGCCAGCACGGCCGAGGCGTGGCCGTCGGCGATGCCCTCGACCATGTGATCAAGGGTGCCGACGCCGCCCGACGCGATCACCGGCACCCCGACCGCGTCGGCGATGGCGCGGGTCAGGGGAATGTCGAAGCCCTGCTTGGTGCCGTCCCGGTCCATGGAGGTCAGCAGAACCTCGCCGGCGCCGTATTCGGTGAGGCGTCTGGCCCAGCCCACCGCCTCGATACCGGTCGGCCGGCGACCGCCGTGGGTGAAAATCTCGAAACGCCCGTCCACTCCCCCTGTCGCTTTGGCGTCGATGGCGACGACGATGCATTGGCTGCCGAATTTTTCAGCCGCCTCGCCGACGAACTCGGGACGCTCGACGGCGGCGGTGTTGATCGAGACCTTGTCGGCGCCGGCCAGCAAAAGGCTCCGGATATGGTCGATGTTTCTAACCCCGCCGCCGACGGTCAGCGGCATGAAACACTGCTCGGCGGTGCGCCTGACTACGTCAAGGATGGTGTCGCGGTTCTCATGGCTGGCCGTGATGTCGAGGAAGCACAGCTCGTCCGCTCCCTCGCGGTCATAGATCCGGGCCTGTTCCACCGGGTCGCCGGCATCCACCAGATCGACGAAGTTGACGCCTTTGACAACGCGCCCGTCCTTGACGTCGAGACATGGGATGATACGCGCCTTCAGCATGATCCCTCGCCCTGGCCGTCAGCCCGGCCAAGAAGGGCCACCGCCGCCGCCGCGTCGATCTTTCCTTCGTAAAGGGCGCGCCCTGAGATCACCCCTTCCAATAGGGTCCCGCCGGCGTCCTTCAGGGCCACAAGATCAGCCGTCGACGAAACGCCGCCCGACGCAATGATCGGGATCGAAACGGCTTCGGCCAGGGCCATGGTGGCCTCGATGTCGGGTCCGGCCATGACTCCGTCGCGGCCGATATCGGTGTAGATGATCGCCGCCACGCCCGCGTCTTCGAAGCGCGCCGCCAGGTCGTGGACCGTTGTTTCCGAGGTCTCGGCCCAGCCTTCGACGGCGACCATGCCGTCGCGGGCGTCGATGCCGACCGCGATTCGTTCCGGAAAACGCCGGCAGGCGGTCTTGACCAGTTCCCTATCACGCAGGGCCGCGGTGCCCAGGATGACCCGGCGGATGCCTTTCTCCAGCCACCCGGTGATGGTCTCTAAATCGCGGATGCCGCCGCCCAGTTGCAGCGGGATATGGACGGCGGCGAGGATGGCGTCGACAGCGGCGCCGTTGACCGGGCGGGCGGCGAAGGCGCCGTTCAAATCGACCACGTGCAGCCATTCACAGCCCGCCTCGGCGAAGGCGCGGGCCTGCCCGGCGGGGTCGTCGCCGAACACCGTGGCCCGGTCCATGTCGCCTTGCAAAAGGCGCACGCACTGGCCGTCCTTGAGGTCGATGGCGGGAAAGAAGATCACGGCCGCCACCTGAGGAAATTGGTGATCAAGGCGAGCCCCGTGGCCTGGCTTTTTTCGGGGTGGAACTGGGTGCCAAACAGGTTGTCGCGCCCGACGGCGGCGGTCAGCGGGCCGCCATAGTCGGCTGTTGCCATGACGTGGCGGGCATCGGCGCAGGCGAAGCCGTAGGAGTGAGCGAAATAGACATGGGCGTCGTCTGCGATGCCTTCGAACACCGGATGGGGTTGGGTCATATTCAACTGGTTCCATCCCATGTGGGGGATTTTGAGGGACGCATCGGCGGGCTTGAGTGCCACCACTTCGCCGGCGATCCAGTCGAGGCCCCGATGCTCCGCGTGCTCGCGGCCCACCGTCGCCATCAACTGCATGCCAACGCAGATGCCGAGAAACGGGCGGGCGCCTTCGATCACGGCTTGGGTCAGGGCGTCGGCCATGCCCGGCAGCGCCATCAGGCCGCGCTTGCAATCGGCGAAGGCGCCGACGCCTGGCAGCACCACATGGGAGGCGTCTCGCACCCGATCCGCATCGGCGGTCACCGCGACGTCCATCCCAAGCCCCGCTTCAGCGATGGCGCGCTCAAAAGCCTTGGCGGCGGAGCGCAGGTTGCCCGAACCGTAATCGACGATGGCGACGTTCATTTCCTTAGGCCCGGACCGCCATCAGCGGCGCAAATCGGCGGCCAACATTGGCTCGCCGTCGAGAAAGCGGCGTTCGGCTCCGTCCCGGCCCTCCGCCGCGACGACCGCCGTTTCGACAAAGCCGCGCCGCTCCAAGGTCCATCGCCTCAAGTCGTTGGCGGCGTAGGCCAAGATCAGCGCAGCCCCCGTCGACACCGCGCCGGCCGACACCGGGTCCGGTGCCCAGATCGCGAGGACCAGACCCAAGGCCAACTGGACCACTAAGAAAACGCCCGCGACCAGCCACAGGCGATGCCACAGGGCCCACAGCATGGAAAAGAGAAACGCCGGCCACGAGAACCCCTCCTTGACAAAAACCAGGTCGCGGTCGGGGTCAAGGCCGTGGCGGCGCAAATGAACCGTGTAATGGCGCATGGCTAGAGCATTTCAAGATTGCTCGGCGCCAGCCCGCACCTCCACCCGGCCACCCACAGCATACAATGGCACTGGGTGGCCGGGTGGGGGTGCGGGCTGGCGCCGTAACGCATCAACATAAACTGCTCAGAGCGAGCCGCCGAGCACGCCCTTGGTGGACGGCACCTCGTTCGAACGCCTGGGGTCGATCTCAAACGCTTGGCGTAACGAACGGGCGAGGCCTTTGAAGCACGACTCGATGATGTGGTGGTTGTTGTCGCCGTAAAGGTTCTCGATATGGAGCGTGATGCCGGCGGCCTGGGCGAAGGCCTGGAACCACTCCTTGAACAGCTCTGTGTCCATGTCGCCCAGCTTGGGACGTTGGAAGTCAACCTTCCACACCAGGTAGGGCCGGTTGGAGGCATCAAGCGCGACCCGGGTCAGGGTCTCGTCCATGGGCGACATGGCCGAGCCGAAACGCCGGATGCCCTTGCGTTCGCCCAGCGCCTGATTGACCGCCTCGCCGACGGCGATGCCGACGTCCTCGGTGGTGTGGTGAAAATCGATATGCAGGTCGCCCTCGGCTTTTACCGTAAGGTCGATCAGCGAGTGACGCGACAACTGCTCCAACATGTGATCAAGAAAGCCGACGCCGGTCGCCACATCGTAGGCGCCGGTGCCGTCAAGATTGACGGTGACCGCGATCGAGGTTTCCTTGGTGGCGCGCTCGACACTGGCGCTGCGCATGTCGGCCTCCTTGCCGGGTGATGCGGAAACTTGTAGCAGGAAGGCGCGTGAACCGAAAGACTGTGTGAAACGTGCGGGACCCAACACCAGGAAGGACCAAGGCCGTGTCGAAATCCCCCGAGACCGATGACGTAGAGAACCTCCGCCGCCGGGTGGCCCGGTTGGAGGATGTGCTGGCGGAGAGCAAGGCGCGCCTTCAAGCCGCGATAGACGCGGCGCCGTCCCTCATATTCGTGCGCGACCGGGACGGCCGTTACGTCGCCAGCAACAAGGAATTCGCGCGCCTGCATGGCCTCACACCGCAAGACGTCGAGGGCAAGACGCCTTACGATTTGTGCCCCCCCGACGTCGCCGACGCATTTATCGCCGCCGACCGCCGTGTCATGGACGACGCTACCTCGAACACCTGGCAAGAAGACATAACGTACAAGGACGGGGCGGTGCGGACGGTCTTGGCGACCAAGTTTCCGGTTCTGGGACTAAGTGGCGACGTTGTCGGGGTGGGCGTGGTGTCGACCGACGTTACCGACCTTGCGCAAACCCAAGGGCGCCAATCGGGGGATTTGGAATCGGCGGAGCGATTGGCCGGTGGATTTGTCCACCGGTTTAACCATCTTCTCGCCGCCGTCATCGGCAATCTCGATCTGCTGCGCGGCGCCGGCGACCGATAGACGCCTGGTTGGCGGTGTCCGACTTCTACCGCCCGTTTGGTTTCGCGCCGTGGGACACCGTCGCATGGAACTCATCGGGCGCATTGGTTCGCGGGAACGGCGCCTCTGGAACCGGCTTGCCGAGAAAGCGGCACAAAGGCTCCCACCCATCGCCGAGATTGTAGGTCAGCAGGCGTTCGCCATCGAAGGCGGCCTGAACGTCGGCGGTGTTCTTCTCAAACTTGGCGATGAGGTGGTCACGATCGTCGAGACGATCGTCGAACACACCGTGGCCGATCAACCTTAATCCGAGTGAGGTGGGTTCGGTGCTGGTCTTCAAGACCTTGAGGATGGTCTTTTCCATGCTGGCGTACCAGCTTTCGGCGCTGCGCAGGGTCAACACGATCTTGGCTTTGGGATAATACGCGCTCAACTCGCGCCAATAGTAGGCACCCGGCCAATCGACGGTGGAATTATAGCCCGCGAACGCTTTGTCCCAGTCCACCACACCGCCCCCGGCCAGCGCGCGCCAAAGGGCGATCTGGTCCGGATTGGGCAGGACTTCCTTCATATGATGGCACGGCCCCATGCCCAGGGCCTCCAATGCCAGTTTCATGGATTCGGTGCCCGTCCGACCAAACCCCGCACCGATTACCGATAGCGCCATTGACCAAACACCTCCGCTTGACGTTAGCGGCATTCGGGCCGCAAACCAACCGTTCCCCTTGACCGTGGGGCTTCACAAGACCACATCTGCGGTTATAGTCCCTGGCCTATGGCGCCTGGCGCGTCGAGCCGAGTGAATAGTGAGATTGCATGGCGTCCGATAACGATTCGAACTGGCACGGCACGACCATCCTTTGCGTCCGCAAGGGCGACCGGGTGGTGGTCGCCGGCGACGGTCAGGTCACTCTGGGCCAGACCGTCATAAAGTCGAACGCCAAGAAGGTGCGCCGCCTCGGCGACGACAATCAGGTTATCGCGGGCTTCGCCGGCGCCACGGCCGATGCCTTCACGCTCTTTGAGCGTCTCGAGGGCAAGCTTGAGCAATACCGGGGCCAGCTGACCAGGGCCTGCGTTGAGATGGCCAAGGATTGGCGCACCGATCGCTATCTCAGGCGGTTGGAGGCCATGATGGCGGTCGCCGACGCCGACGTCTCTTTGGTCCTCACCGGGACCGGCGACGTGTTGGAGCCCGAGGACGGGCTGATCGGCATCGGTTCGGGCGGCAATTATGCCTTGGCCGCGGCGCGCGCCTTGATAGACCGCGACGACATGGACGCCGAGGCGGTGGCCCGGCGCGCCATGGAGATCGCCGCCGAGATCTGCGTTTACACCAACGAGAACGTCATCGTCGAATCCCTATGACCGAACTGACCAGTTTTACCCCGCGCGAGATCGTCTCCGAACTCGACCGCTTCATCGTCGGCCAAAACGACGCCAAGCGCGCCGTCGCCATTGCGCTGCGTAACCGCTGGCGGCGCCAGCAACTCGAAGAGGGCATGCGCGAAGAGGTGCTGCCCAAGAACATCTTGATGATCGGCCCGACCGGCGTCGGCAAGACCGAGATCGCCAGGCGCCTGGCGCGTCTCGCCCAGGCGCCCTTCATCAAGGTCGAGGCGACCAAGTTCACCGAGGTCGGCTACGTCGGGCGCGATGTCGAACAGATCATCCGCGACCTGGTCGAGGTGGCGCTGCACATGACCCGCGAGAAGATGCGCAAGCAGGTCACCGCGCGGGCCGAATTGCAAGCCGAGGAACGGGTCCTCGACGCCCTGGTCGGCGAGGGGGCGGGCAAGGACACGCGCGAGAAGTTCCGCGTCATGCTGCGCCAGGGCCAACTGGCCGATAAGGAGGTCGAAATCCAGGTCTCCGACTCCGGCTCGATGGGGCTTCCGACCATCGACATCCCCGGCATGCCGGGCTCCCAGATGGGCATGATCAACCTCAACGAAATGATGGGCAAGGCCTTCGGCGGCGGCCAAACCAAGCCCAAGCGCATGACCGTCGCTGAATCCTATGATGTTTTGGTCGCCGACGAGAGCGACAAGCTACTCGACGAGGACAAAGTAACCCGCGAGGCCATCGAGGCGGTGCAGAACAACGGCATCGTCTTTCTTGACGAGATCGACAAGATCACGGCGCGCTCCGAACGCGTCGGCGCCGACGTCAGCCGCGAAGGGGTGCAGCGCGACCTGCTGCCTCTGATCGAGGGTACCCAGGTCACGACCAAGCACGGCACCGTCATGACCGACCATATCTTGTTCATCGCATCGGGCGCCTTCCACATCGCCAAACCGGCCGACATGCTGCCCGAGCTGCAAGGCCGCCTGCCCATCCGGGTTGAGCTGAAGGCCCAGACGCGGGACGATTTCGTGCGCATCCTGACTGAGCCCGAGGCCAGCCTGATCAAGCAGTACACCGCCCTGATGGGGGTCGAGGATGTGACGTTGGAGTTTACCGAAGACGCCATTGGCGCGGTTGCCGACCTTTCCGCCGAGATCAACGCAGGGATAGAGAACATCGGCGCCCGGCGCCTCCACACGGTGCTTGAAAAGCTCTTGGAGGATATCAGTTTCGATGCCTCGGAGAAGGGCGGCGAGACCCTGACCATCGACGCCGAAATGGTGCAAAGCCGGGTCGGCGAACTGGCCAAGGACTCCGACCTTTCCAAGTTCATTCTGTAGATCGGCGCTCGCTCAGCGTCAGGCCGGCGGCGGCGAAGATCACCGCGCCGCCGACCCACGTCCACACCTCGGGGACCTCGCCGAACGCCAGGTAGCCGAGCAGCGCCGCCCACACCAGCTTGGTGAAGTCGAACGGCATCAGGGTTGTGGCATCGGCCTCCTTCACCGCTTGGGCGAAGCACAGGTTGATGACGATGGTGAGCGCGCCGATCACGACCAGCCAGCCGAGCTCGGCCAGGCTCGGGTTTCGCCACACCGGCACGGCGAACAAGAGAGTCACCGGGGTTGTGAACAGCCCCATGTAGAGGGTGATGGTGAGGCTTGAATCGGTCCGTCCCAGCATCTTGACGATGATAACCAGCGTCGCCACCCCCGCCGCCGAAAGAAGCACCAGCACGGAGCCAACGTTCAGGGGCACCAAGCCGGGGCGGACGATGATCAAGGCGCCCCCGAGCCCCACAACCAACGCCGCCACCCGACGCGCGTGCACCGGCTCGCCGAGGAAGACAATGGCCAACAGCGCCGCGAACAGCGGCATGGTGAACTGCAGCGCCGTCACTTTCGCCACCGGTACCATGGCGAGCCCGGTGAAGGTGAGAAGGACGACCGCTGCCTGGATGGCACCGCGGATCACGTGCAAAACGGGGCGCGGCGTGCGCAGGTGGCGGAGGCCGTGATGCAGGGTCAGCGGGAGCAGAAGGAGAAGCCCGAACAGCGAACGGAAGAACGCCGCCTCGAAAGGATGCATCTCGGCCGCCACATGGCGCACGCAGACGTTCATGGCGCCCGACGCGGCCGCCGCGATCAGCACCAGGGCCATGCCCCGCGCCGCGCTGGGCCGGGCGATCAGTCGGTGCGCTGCGGACCGGATACGTCCCATCGCCTATCCTGAACACCAATGATCAGCCGCGAAGAGCCCGGAGCGAGCGCGGGAACGCGGTCAGAAAACGCGCGCCCTCATCCTCGATCAGGACCATATCGCCGACTGCGGCGCCGCCCCCTTCGAACATGAAAATGGGGTGGATCTCAAACACCATGCCGGGTTCCAAGATGACCGCCTCCGTCCCCGGTGCCACGTCTTCGAGGCCCTGGAACGACGGTGGGAAGGGCTCGGAAACCCCGGGTTCGCTGTACGAACACCCCAAGCCGTGGCCAAGCCGCAGCATGCGCACGTCCTTCATTCCAACCCCCCGATAGAGGTCGTCCAGGCGGCCATAGGCCTCGGAAATCACATGGGCCAGATCGCGGCCCGGGACCATGGCATCGACAACGCGGCGCTGGAAATCGACAACCGCGTCCTGGATTTCGCCGCGGCGCCCATCGAACGGTCCGACATGAAATGAGCGCACCGCATGGGCCCACACACCGTCCATGACCAGCATCACGCCGCCCAGCAAATATTCGCCGGCCCGCGCAACCTGGTGGTTTTCGGGAGCGTAGTAGCGCGAGTAATCCGGGCTGTCACCGGCCGTCATCCACGCGCCGACATACTCGACGCCTTCGCGTCTCGCGACCAGCTCCATCTCGGCCTTGATGTCGTGGGTGAGGCGTCCGGCGACGTGCATTTCGGCGAGACCCGCGAACATCCGGTCGCACAGCGCCGCGCCCTTTTCGTGGAGCGCGATCTGGGCCGCGTCCTTGACCCGGCGCAACGCCGCCAGGCTCGGCGCGACGTCGATCGGCTGGCGGTCGGCGAGCACGGTTTCGATTTCGCGCCACACCCGGGCCGGCATTTCGTCCCAGCCGCAAATGCCGATTGGCGCCCCGTCTTCGCCGCCCGGCGCCAAGGTGGTCGCGATCTCGGCTGCGAATTGAGCTCCGGTGCCCCACGCGATATCGACACCTTCGAGGGTCTCCGACGCCATCATCCATTTGTGGTGGGAAGCGACCAAAAGCCATGGGCGCAGCCCTGCCCTGAGCACCAAAACGGAAGGCGTATCGATGGCGTCCCAGCCCGCAAGATAAGACATGTAGCCCTGGGCCTGGGTGTTCATGCCCGGGCTGCTTCCCGGCGCGAAGATAAGGATCGTTTCCAACCCCAACTCCCGACAGGCCGCCATCGCCGCCTTGCGCCGCGCCGTGTAATCGATGGAAACCGTCATGGCCGTGCCTCCCGGGTATACCCCGGCGCCTTCACCGAAACCCGTGGGTTGATGCCGGCGGCGTGCGATGCGCCAGGGGCAAATAGGCGCGCCGGGTCTTGACCTTGGCCTCGGGCTGGGCGGCGTAGATCTGCTTGGTCGCCTCGGCCATGATGACGCCGGCGAAGGTCGAAAAGCCGCGCTCTCCTATCTTCTCCAGGGCGCCGGCCGACGACAGCACCATGCGTGAGCGCACCGGCGGCACGAAAAGCGCTGCTTGCGAATGAACCGGGGTGAACAAGGTCTCGCGCAGGAGCCGCGACAGTTGACCCGGCGAATAGGGCCGTCCGTGGCCGAAGGGCGTGCGCTCAAAGCGTGCCCAAATGCCTGTGCGATTGGGGACCACCACTAAAAGACGCCCGCCGCCCGCCAGCACGCGCCAGATCTCGCGCATCATGGGGCGCACTTGTTCGGCACATTCCAGGGCGTGGACCAACAGCACCCGGTCGACGGACAAATCGGGAAAGGGCAGTTCCGATTCCTCTACCAAAGTCGTCAGGCCACCGCCTTCGGGTGGCCAGTGCAGGACGCCCTGGGACGCCGGCATGAGGGCCATAACCCGCGCCGCCTCGCTGCGAAAGGGGTTGAGAAAGGGCGTCGCATAACCGAAGCCAAGCACGCCCAATCCCCGCACATCGGGCCAAATGGTGCGGATGCGCCGGCGCAACACGCTGCGTGCCACCTGGCCCAGGCTGGTGGCATAGAAGTCCCTGAGGTCGATTGCATCCATCCACATGATGGCTTGAGTGTAACACAGCGACCGGGGATCGCGGGGGCGCCCCCCACATATGTAATACGGGGACACCCCGTGGCCCCGGGACTTGGCCGAACGCCGGACAAGGTGCTAAGTTTTTCCGTCGCCGGACCCGGCGAGTGATCCAAGAGGAGGAAACCCGATATGGAATTGCGCTATTCGCCGACCTCACCCTTTGTCCGCAAAGTGATGGCCACGGCCATCGAGACAGGAACGGTCGGGCGCATCGAGAAGAATACGACGAAGACATCCGATCCGGAATTGTCGACCGACAATCCCCTGGGCAAGGTGCCGGCAATGGTCACCGACGACGGGAAAAAGCTCTATGACTCGCGGGTCATCTGCGAATACCTCGACAGCCTTAACGAAGGTCCCGCCCTGTTTCCCGCCCCCGGTCCGGCACGTTGGACGGCGCTTAGGCTTCAGGCCCTGGGCGACGGCATCATGGACGCGCTGGTCAACTGCGTCGTTGAGGCCCGGCGGACCGAAAACGACGAATCGCGGGCCTACACCGAAAGGCAGCAAGACAAGGCGCGGCGCGCCGTCGTTCAGTTGGAGAGCGATGCCGATGATCTGGACGGGCCGCTCACCATCGGTCAATTGACCGTCGGCTGCGCTTTGGACTACATCGGCCGGCGCATGCCCGATGAGGACTGGCGCCAATACGCGCCCCGAGTTGCCCGCTGGCACGCCGACTTCGCCACCCGGCCCAGCATGACCGAGACCCAGGCGCCGGCCTAGCCACCATCCGCAAGGGAAAGGGTTGCCATGCGGCTTACCGAATTCGATGCCCTGACTTTCGATTGTTACGGCACCTTGATCGATTGGGAGACCGGCATTTTCGATGCCTTGGCACCGTGGCTGGAACGTCATGGCGTGGCCGCCAGCGCGGGCGAAGTGCTGGAAGCCTTCGCGCAGCGTGAGTCCAAGCAACAAGCGGACACCCCGGACATGGTGTATCCCGAAATTCTGGCCCGGGTTCACACGGCCTTGGCCGAACACTGGGGGATTTCGTCATCGGATGCCGAGGCCCGCGAATTCGGTGCATCGGTGGGCAACTGGCCGGCCTTTGCCGACGCGCCCGAGGCTCTCGGCACCCTTAAGGAGCACTTCAAGCTGGTCATCCTTTCCAACGTCGACCGGACGTCGTTCAAGGCCAGCAACGACAAATTGGGCGTGGAGTTCGACGCCGTTTTCACGGCCCAGGATGTCGGTTCTTATAAACCGGACCCAAGGAACTTCGCCGCCCTGCTGGACGGGCTTAAGGGGCTGGGGATCGAGGCCAAGCGCATCTTGCACACCGCTCAATCCCTGTTTCACGACCATGTCCCGGCCGGGGCCGCCGGCCTGGCTACCGCCTGGATCAACCGGCGCCACGATCAAGAGGGTTGGGGCGCCACCATGCCGGTCGCGCAAGCGGCACAGACCGATTTCCACTTCACCAGCCTGGCCGAGATGGTCGAACGCCTTAAGGCCGACCTCGTCCTGTCCCCTACGGCCACGTAACTATCGGCGGCAGGGACATGAGGATGGCTTCGGTGTTGCCGCCGGTCATCAGCCCGAACCGGGTGCCGCGGTCGTGGAGCAGATTGAATTCCACATAGCGGCCGCGTTTGATTAGTTGTTGGCGCCGTTGGTCGGCGCTCCAGTCCGCGTTCATATGGCGCCCGACGATGGCCGGATAGACGTCGAGAAAGGCGCGCCCGACCTCTTGCACAAAGGCGAAATCGCGCTCCCGCTCGGCGCTGTCGAGACGGTCGAAAAAGATGCCGCCGACGCCCCGGGGCTCGCCCCGGTGGGGCAGATAGAAGTAATCGTCGCACCACGCCTTGAACCGTTCGTAGCACTGGGCGTCATAGCTATCGCAGGCGTGCTTGAGCGTCGCGTGAAAGGCTTCGCTGTCGGCGTCGTCGGGGATTACGGGGGTGAGGTCGCAGCCGCCGCCGAACCAACTTGTGGTGGTGACGATCAGGCGCGTGTTCATATGTGCCGCCGGCACCAGGGGCGAGCACGGGTGGGCGACCAGCGAAAGACCCGACGCCCAAAACCGGGGGTCCTCGTCGGCGCCGGGGATCTCGGCCCGAAACTCTTCTGAAAACGTGCCCCAGACGGTGGAGACATTGACTCCCAC
The DNA here is from genome assembly GCA_030754885.1 of Rhodospirillales bacterium. GTDB lineage: Bacteria > Pseudomonadota > Alphaproteobacteria > Rhodospirillales > JASLLZ01 > JASLLZ01. Next base: position 18,698 of record JASLZL010000073.1, read on the forward strand.
CTTTTCCAGTACGCGGCCGTGCATGACGGACATGACGCCGCCGCCCGCTTGTCCGCCGGGTTCGCGTTGCCAAGCAGTGCGCTCGAAGCGGCCGGGGGCCTGGCTCGATGTTTCGTTGGGACCGACCACGGCGTCTTCCAGTCCCTCGAACGCGGCGCGGAGTTGGTCCCTCAGGGTGTTGAACCAGGCGGTTGCCCGCTCTTTATCGGTCTCACTTGGTGCGTTGGTCATGGGGCCTCCGGGAAGCCGCCAGTCTGGCACAGGGCCTGGCCCAAGACCATGGCAGCGGCAACGGCGACGTTGAGGGAACGCAGGCCGGCCGCCATCGGCACCCGGATGCGGGCGTCGGCAGCGTCGTGCACGCCCGGCGGCGCACCGGCGCTCTCGCGACCCAACAAAAGCGTATCGTCGCGGTGAAAGCGGAATTCGGAATAAGGGGTATCCGCGGCCCTGGTCAAAAGGATCAACCGTCCCCGTGCTTCGCCATGGGCCTTGAGGAAGGCCCGCCACGAGGTATGGCGGCACATCTCGACATGGTCCCCATAGTCCATCAAGGCGCGGCGCAAGTGGCGGTCGTCAAAGACGAACCCGCAGGGCTCGATCACGTCCACGGGCACACCCAGGCATGCCGCCATGCGTAACACGGTTCCCGTATTTTGGGGAATATCGGGCTCATAGAGGGCAAGGCGCATCGCGGCACGGTCCGGCGGTATTTACGGGGCCCAGCCCCTTTGTCAGACGGGGGTACGGCTTGATCTTACCCTTTTCAAGTAAGGGGAATTGCATTATACCCCTGACGCGAATTGGTTCCAACGCCAAGCAAGGGGCCGGTTCCGGCTGATCGGCTCAACGAAGGATTTCACCATGACGGAAACGGCTACCACCGGCACTCCCGCTGACGCGGAAAAATCCCGGCGCGATTTCCTGCTCGTCACGACTTCGACGGTCGGCGTGGTGGGTACGGCGCTGGCGGCTTGGCCTTTCATCGATTCCATGAACCCGGCGGCCGACGTGCGCGCCCTGTCGTCGACCGACGTCGACATCACGCCGATCGAAGTCGGCCAGGCGATCACCGTCGTTTGGCGCGGCAAGCCGGTGTTTATCCGCCACCGCACGTCCAAGGAAATCGACGAGTCGGCAGCCATGGCCCTGGAGGACTTGCCCGATCCCGAAACTGACGCCGACCGGGTAAAGAAACCCGAATGGCTGATTTTGGTAGGCATCTGCACTCACCTTGGGTGTATTCCGCTCGGCCAGCGAAAGGGCGAGCCCAAGGGCGAGTACGGCGGCTGGTTCTGTCCCTGTCACGGCTCGCACTACGATACCTCGGGACGCATCCGTAGGGGGCCGGCGCCCAAGAACCTGACCGTTCCGACGTACGCTTTCATCGAAGACACGACAGTTCGCGTCGGTTAAGGGGGAACAGATATGACGACGCCGACGTGGACCAATCCGATTATCAAGTGGATCGACTATCGGTTGCCGATCTTTACGTTCACCCAGCACCATCTGGTTGAATACCCGACGCCCAAGAATCTGAATTACTGGTGGAACTTCGGTTCCCTGGCCGGTGTCGTGCTGGTCATCATGATCGCCACGGGCATCTTCTTATCCATGTCCTATACGCCCCATGTGGACTATGCCTTCGACAGCGTCGAACGCATCATGCGCGACGTCAATTACGGCTGGTTGCTGCGTTATTTGCACATGAACGGCGGGTCGATGTTCTTCATCGCCGTCTATATCCACGTCTTTCGCGGCCTCTACTACGGCTCTTACAAGGCGCCGCGCGAAATCCTGTGGATCATCGGCGTCATCATTCTGTTCGCCATGATGGCCACCGCCTTCACGGGTTATGTGCTGCCGTGGGGGCAGATGAGCTTCTGGGCCGCCACCGTGATTACGAACATGTTCACAGCCGTGCCGCTGGTCGGCGAAGCAATCGTCAACTGGCTGTGGGGCGGCTTCGCGGTCGGCAACCCGACCCTTAATCGCTTCTTCTCGTTTCATTATCTGCTGCCGTTTATCATCTTCGCCCTGGTTTTCGTGCATCTGTGGGCGCTGCACGTTCACAAGTCCAATAATCCTGTCGGCGTCGATATGAAGGGACCCCAGGACACGATCCCCTTCCATCCCTATTACACGATCAAGGACGCTTACGGCATGGGCGTATTGATGCTCGTTTACCTGGCCTTCGTGTTCTTTGCCCCCAACTTCTTCCTCGAGCCCGACAACTATATCGAGGCCAACCCCCTGCAGACGCCGCCGCACATTGTGCCCGAATGGTATTTGATGCCGTTCTACGCCATCCTGCGCGCCTTTACCCAAGAGTTCTTGTGGATTCCGGCCAAGGTTCTAGGCGTCATCGCCATGTTCGCTTCGGTTGGTATTCTCGCTCTCCTGCCCTGGCTCGACACCTCGAAGGTGCGCAGCGCCCGCTTCCGGCCGATCTACAAGCAGGTCTTCTGGCTCTTTTTCGTCGATTGCCTGGTTCTCGGCTACGTCGGCGCCAACCCGCCCGAGGGTTACCTCATTCTTTTGGGTCAGGTTGCCACCGCTTATTACTTTCTTCACTTCCTCGTCGTGATGCCGGTTCTCGGCATCATGGAGAAAACCCGTCCGGTGCCCGACAGCATCAGCGCGGCGGTGACCCCAGGCGGCACCTCGGGCAAGGAGGACACGTGATGCGCACAAGCATTCTTGGCGCCACCGTGGCGCTGGCCCTGGTCACGGGTTCCGCCACGGCTTCCGAGGGACCCAAGCTGGCGGCCCAGAATTGGTCGTTCGGCGGCATTTTCGGAACCTTCGACCGTGCTACGTTGAGGCGCGGCGTGCAGGTCTACAACGAGGTCTGCGCGTCTTGTCATTCGCTCAAGCTGGTCGCCTACCGGAACCTGGGCGATGTCGGCTACGGTGCCGAAGAGGTCAAGGCCATCGCCGCTGAATTCGAGGTCACCGACGGCCCCAACGACGACGGCGACATGTTCACCCGTCCGGCCTTGCCGGCGGACCGCTTCGCGGCGCCCTTCGAAAACGACAAAGCGGCGCGCGCCGCCAACAATGGCGCCCTGCCGCCGGACTTGTCGGTGATCACCAAGGCGCGCAAGGGCGGCAGCGATTATATCTATGCCCTTTTGTCCAGATACGCCGAAGATCCGCCGGCGGACTTCGAGCTGTCCGACGGAATGTATTACAACGAGGTTTTTCCCGGCCACCAGATCGCCATGTCGCCGCCGCTTGGCGAGGACGCGGTGGAGTACGCCGACGGCACCAAGGCGACGACGGCCCAAATGTCCAAGGATGTGACCACGTTCCTTGTCTGGGCAGCTGAGCCCGAGATGGAAGAGCGCAAGCGCCTGGGCATCATAGTGATGATTTTCCTGACCGCGCTGACGGCGATGCTTTACGCCCTCAAGCGTATGATCTGGTCCGACCTGCACTGAGCTTTAAGCGATGCAGGCGGCGAGGCTTTCGCCGTTCCTGATGCAATCGGCCACCGAGATGCCGCCCCGCCAACTGGCCCCAAGATGGAGCCCCCCGAAGGGCGCCAACAGGGCTTCGATTCGCGCCACCCTTTCCAGGTGGCCGAGGGTGTATTGGGGAATGGCCCGGGGCTGACGGGTGAGGCGGACCGATAAGGGTGTGCCCGCGATATCGAGCGTTCGGGCGAGGTCGCCCAGGATGTGCCGGGTCAGGGTTTCGTCGTCCCCCGTCGTCGCCCTTGGATTGGTGGCGCCGCCCAGGAAGGCGGTGAGCAACACCGTCTCGGCGGGCGCGCGGCCGGCAAAGAGGGTGCTGGAGAAGAGGCCGCCGAGTAAGCCCACGTCTTCGGTGCGCGGCACGAGAAAGCCGAAACCGTCCAGGGGGTGGCCGACCTGGCGGCGCTTGTAGGCGACGGCGGCGGTGACGACCGGGGCGTAGGGAACGGCCCGCAGCAACCGGGCGGCCTCCGGTGACAGCGGCTCCAGCAGGTCGGCCGCGGCGTCCGCCGGAACCGCCAGAACCACGTGGCCGGCGCGCTCGGTGCCGGCGCGCGAAGCGCCTTGCCAGCGCGCTTTCCAGATGCCTTCGTGGCGCCCGAGCGCGACCACCCGGCAGTCGGTGTCCACCGCCTCCACCATTTTCGCGCCGATTGTCTCGGGCAAGGTCGCCATGCCGGCGTCGAAGGAAATCAGGCGGCCGGGCGGGCCTCCCCCGCTCTTTGCCCCGCGCGCGATGGCGCCCATGATGAGGGAGCCGTAGACGCGTTCCAATTCGTAGACCTTGGGCACCGCGGCCCGCACCGAAAGCCTTCCCGGATCGCCCGCGTAGACCCCCGAGACGAAGGGCGCAATGGCGTAGTCCAGGAACTCACGGCCCAAGCGCCGTTCGGCGAACTTGGCAATGGTCTCTTCGCTTGCTTCGCGGCCGACGAAGGGTTCGCCCAGGAGGCGCAATTTGGCCGACCACGAAAACAAGGGGCTGCGGAGAAAGTCAAGGGGTGATGTGGGCAGTGCGTGGAGCCGGCCGCCGCGCATGACGAAGCGATTCGAGGCCGCCGGGGCGGCCGCCACCAGTCGCCCCGAAAGGCCCGTCTCCGCCACCAAACGGCCCAGGGCATCTTCGCCGTCGCCTGGCTTTTGCAAGGTGGAGTTGGGGCCAAGCTCAACCAAGCGGCCGCCCCTGCGCTCGGTACCGATGACACCGCCCACTCGGTCTTGGGATTCGAGGACGCGCACCGTCATACCGCGTTGGCGCAGGAACCAGGCGGCTGACAGGCCCGAGATGCCGCCGCCGATGACGAGAACCGAATCCTGGCCCGTGGGCGCCACGGTGTCGGGTGCCGGTGTGGCGCTTAGTTGTTTTTGGCGCCCTGGTTGACCCAGCGCCGGAACAGGTCGATATCGCAAGTGGTCAGCTTCTTCATGTGCTTGGGCATCTGAATTTCCTTCGACGCCCGGCCTTCGATGAGGACGTTGAGATTGCTGGTGAAGGCATCGCCGGGCACCACCACGGAGCCGAACTTGGTGCCCTTCATGAGTCCTTCGTAGCTCCTCAAATCGAGGCCGCTCTTTTCGGAACCTTCTCCTCCTGGGATATGACACTCAGGGCAGCGAATCTGGATGATTGGGAAGATGTCATCCTTGAAGCTGACCGGTTCTTTAGCGAGCGCGGTGGGAGGCCACATTTGCCCTAATATCCACAGAATACCTATGGCTATTAGGGCAGGCGATCTGTGTAGGCGGGTAATAGCATGCATGATGTCCCTCCATGGGACGGAGCGATGGAGCAATGCGGCGCCAAACAGCCGCCTCGTCTCCGAGGGGCGCCGCCCGGACGTGAAGCGTCACCATACCATGGCGGCGCACCGCCACGATTGATCTAGCGCAACCCGCGATCATCGCGCCGCCGCTCCGTGTCTGGCTCTTGGTTGACGGTTGAAGCGTGGCGGCGAACCTGAAACACTGGCACCATAGAAAAGACCGGGGAGGTTATGGTCATGGCGCAACCGGGCACGCCGCCCGTCATCGGTGTCATCGGCGGCAGCGGCATTTACGAAATCGACGGCCTTGCCAACACGCGCTGGGAGAAGGTTTCCTCGCCCTTCGGCGAGCCCTCGGACGAACTTTTGTTCGGCGACTTGGACGGCCAGCCCATGATCTTTCTGCCGCGCCACGGCCGCGGCCACCGCCTGCCGCCCGGCGCCATCAACTTTCCGGCCAACATCGATGCCCTGAAACGTGCCGGCGTTACCGAGATCCTCTCCATGAGTGCCTGCGGATCGTTCCGCGAAGAGCTTGACCCCGGCACCTTCGTCATCGTCGATCAGTTCATCGACCGTACCGTCAACCGGACCAAGACATTTTTCGGTCCCGGCCTCGTCGCCCATGTCGGCCTTGGCCATCCGACTTGCGGGCGTCTTGGCGATGCCCTGGAAGAGGCGGCCCAGGCGCTTGGCATTAAGGTGGTGCGGGGCGGAACCTACCTCACCATGGAGGGACCCCAGTTCTCGACGCTGGCCGAATCCAACCTCTACCGAAGCTGGAATTGCGACGTCATCGGCATGACCAACATGCCCGAGGCCAAGCTCGCCCGCGAGGCCGAGATGTGCTACGCCACCGTCGCCATGGTCACCGATTATGACTGTTGGCATCCCGATCACGACCACGTCACTGTCGATGCCATCATCGCGGTGCTGTTGAGCAACGCCGATAAGGGCCGGGGCCTGGTTAAGGAAACGGTGCCCAAGTTGGTGGACCGCAGCGGGTCGTGTCTCCAGGGTTGTCACCAAGCCCTGGACACGGCGATCATCACGGCGCCCGAGGCGCGCGACCCCGAAATGATCAAGAAGCTCGACGCCGTCGCCGGCCGGGTTCTCAAGGTTTGATATCGCCATGAAAGTCGATGGGCAGGCCTTCCGCACCATCTGGCTCGCCGACGACGGCTGGGCGGTGGAAATCATCGACCAAACACGCCTGCCGCATGTCTTCGTAACGGCGCGGCTCGAGAGCGTCGAGGATGCGGCCAGGGCGATCCGCGACATGTGGGTGCGCGGCGCCCCGTTGATCGGCGCCACCGCTGCCTATGCGATGGGTCTGGCGATGCGCGGCGATCCTTCAGACACAGGCCTCGCCGCCGCCTACGATTTGCTGATGGCGACGCGGCCGACGGCGGTCAACCTGCGTTGGGCCCTGGACGACCTTAGGGCTTTGTTGGTGCCGCTTGCCCCGCCTACCCGCGCCACCGCCGCCTACGCGCGCGCCACCGAGATCTGCGACGACGACGTCGCCATCTGTTCGGCCATCGGCGACCATGGCCTTGGCGTGATCCGTGATTTGTGGCGGGCCAAGGGCGAGACGGGGCGCATCGATGTCCTTACCCATTGTAACGCCGGCTGGTTGGCGACGGTCGATTGGGGCACCGCCCTGGCGCCGATCTACAAGGCCCATGACGCTGCCCTGCCGGTCCATGTCTGGGTCGACGAGACGCGGCCGCGCAACCAGGGCGCCGGCCTTACCGCCTGGGAGCTGGGCCGCCACGGCGTTCCCCACACGGTGATCGTCGACAATGCCGGCGGTCACCTGATGCAGCACGGCCAGGTTGATCTGTGCATCACCGGCACCGACCGCACCACGGCCCGGGGCGACGTGTGCAACAAGATCGGAACGTACCTGAAGGCCCTGGCGGCGGACGATAACAAAGTGCCGTTTTACGTCGCCTTGCCGTCGCCGACCATCGACTGGACACTTGGCGACGGTATTAACGGCGTTCCCATCGAAGAGCGCGACGCAGCGGAAGTAACACACATCGCGGGCCTGGCCGAAGACGGCACGGTGGCGGCGGTGGCGCTGACGCCCGAAGACAGCCCGGCGGCCAATTATGCCTTCGACGTAACGCCGGCGCGCCTGGTCACGGGCCTGATCACCGAGCGCGGCGTTTGCCCTGCGTCCGCCGACGGGCTCAGGGATTTGTTTCCCGAGCACGCGACGGCGAAGGGACAGGCCGGGCCGTGAAAAACCTGTGGTCCGAGCGCGACGCCAAGGCCGCCCAGCGACGCTATGCCCGCCTCGGCGTCAAGCGCGACCTGGCGCTCCGCGTCTACACGACGCGGCTGTTGGGAAGCGTTCCGGCCTTGGTGCTGCACGGCGGCGGTAATACGTCGCTCAAGACCGTCACGGCCGACGCTCGGGGAGAGGAGACCGAGGTGCTTCGCGTCAAGGGCTCGGGCCGCGATATGGCCAGCGTCGAGCCCGCCGACCTGCCGGCGCTTAGGTTTGAGCCCTTGCGCCGCCTGATGGACCTCGACCGCCTCGACGATACCGACATGGTCGATGTATTGCGCACCGCCAGCCTGGAGGGCCGGGCACCAACTCCCTCGGTCGAGACCTTGCTGCACGCCTTCCTGCCCCACCGGTTCATCGACCATACCCACGCCAATGCCATTTTGGCGCTCACCAACCAGCACGATGGCGCCAAGATTTGCGCCGCCGTCTTCGGCCAACGCGTCGGCGTGGTGCCCTATGTGCGTTCGGGACTTGCTTTGGCCCGTAAGGCCCACGCCGTTTACAGCGCCAACCCGAATGTGGACGGCCTGATCCTCTTGAAGCACGGCATCGTCACCTTCGGCGATGATGCCAAGACGGCGTATACGCGCATGATCAAGCTTGTTTCATTGGCCGAGGCCCGCCTGGCCAAGGGCCGCAAGCGTATCTTCGCCGTCGGCCGCATCCCCCGGCGGATCGCCCCGGTAGCCGCCGTCGCGCCCATCCTGCGCGGCTTGACGGCCATCGCCGAGGATGTCCAAGCGCGCCGTTTCCGCCGCCCTATCCTTGCTTTCCGATCGAACCGGCGCATCCGCGCCTTTGTCGATGGAGCCAAGGTGGGTCACTACGCCCGGCGGGGGCCAGCGACTCCCGACCACGCCATCCGCATCAAACCGTGGCCTCTGATCGTGGCACCGCCCGTTGCCGGCAAGTTGGACGCTTTCGCCGCTGCGACAAAGGCGGCGGTGGAGGAATTCCAGACTGCCTATCGAGCCTGTTTCGCCCGCCACGCCCGGCGGCACGCGGCACCTCTTTGTGAACTGGACCCCATGCCACGGGTCATCTTGGTTCCGGGCCTGGGCCTGTTCGGACTGGGAGAGACGGCGTCCGATGCGGTTGTCGCCGCCGATCTGGCGGAGGCCAACATCGACGTCATCACCGGCGCCGAGGCCATCGGGCGTTACCAAAGCATTAGCGAGGCCAAGGTGTTCGACATCGAATACTGGTCCCTTGAACAGGCTAAGCTCGGCGACAAGGCGAAAGGACGTCTGGCGGGCCACGTAATGGCGGTCACCGGCGGCGCGTCGGGCATTGGGGCCGCGACCGCCCGGGCCTTTGCCGGCGAGGGCGCCCAGGTGGCGGTTCTGGACCGCGACCATGCCGGCGCCCGGGCGGTGGCGGCGGAAATTGGCGGCCTTGGTCTCGGCTGCGACGTTACCGACAGTGATGACGTCGCCCGCGCCTTCGCGTGCGTCGCCGAAAGGTATGGCGGTCTGGACATCGTGGTCTCCAACGCGGGTGCCGCTTGGCAAGGCCGTATCGGCGAGGTTTCCGACGATGTCTTACGCCAGAGCTTCGAGCTTAACTTCTGGGCCCACCAATCGGTGGCGCAAAGCGCCGTCGCGGTCATGCGGGCCCAGGGTCTCGGCGGGTGTTTGTTGTTCAACACCTCGAAGCAGGCGATCAACCCGGGTCCCGACTTCGGGCCTTATGGCCTGCCCAAGGCGACGACGCTTTTTCTCATGCGCCAATATGCGGTCGATCACGGCGCCGACGGCATTCGGTCCAACGCGGTCAACGCCGATCGTATCCGCAGTGGCCTCCTGACCGACGATATGATCCGGACCCGATCCAAGGCGCGTGGACTTAACCGGCGCGATTATATGTCGGGAAATCTCTTGGGTGTCGAGGTGACGGCGTCGGATGTCGCACGCGCCTTCGTCGATTTGGCCCTCGCCATCAAGACCACCGCCGCCGTCATCACCGTCGACGGCGGCAATATCGCTGCGTCTCTGCGCTGAACGCCCTTTCCTCGATCTTTCGAAAGCCGCAATCCGGGCACCGGCTACCAGACAATCTGCTCTATATTGTCTACCGTCCGTCGGCCAAGCCAACTCTTCCGTTTTTCGCCGTTCATATAGTTCCCACTCGTTCTCTTGCGGCGATCCGACCCCCGCTTCTTCCATTGGCTGGCGGCGCGCGTTTGCTGCGCCTGTTCAAGCCACTCCGGAATGGCTATGGGATCAGGCTCTTCGGAAATGCTCGGTTCGCTAAGATCCGCAGACGGTGCCCCGCCGCCAAAGGTGCTGTTCCAGCGCATGGTGAGCCAGCCGGGAGCGTCGGTGCCGGGCTTGTCCATCGCCACCGATAGGCCGCCGCTTTGCACGACGGCCGCCGTCTTCTCCGAATCCAACGATCCGTCCGCGTTGGTGATGTCGCCCGCGTCGGCGACTACCAACAGACCGGGGATTTGCATGGGTTGAAAGCGATCGCCGAAAATTCGAGTGCCGATTTCGTTGATGATAGTGGCGGCTTGGCGGAAACCTTCGGTTTTATCTGTGTTGATGAAGCGCATGAAGAATTGGTCGCCCCTGAAGGAGGCGCGGCCTTGGCCCAGGGCGACATCTTGCGAAAAGACGGTATCGCAGGTCTCTCGCAGGGCCGCCACCAGGCGACCCTTGCGGCTGCCGATCAATTCGTAAAGCGGCTCCAGATCCATGATGTAGACCATGGCGCCCGCTTCGCCCCAGCCGCCCGACAAAATGTCCTTGGCGGCGACGGTATCAATTTTTGCCCCATTGATTGCCTTG